>JANQWV010000025.1:7804-26822 GCA_030729695.1 Flavobacteriales bacterium
CAAGATTATGGACATTAACGAGTCGAACAACTTGGCTTCGTTATCTGAGGCATTGAAGTATTTCCATGAGGCCACGGGCACACGCATTACGTTTGAGTACATCATTTTTAAAGACTTCAACGACACCATTCAAGATGCGCGCGAGCTTGCTGAATTTTCGAAGCAGCTTCCGGTTAAAATAAACATCATTGAATACAATCCGATTGACGACGGTGAGTTTCAGCAGGCCAGTCCTGAGCGTGTAGAGGCGTTTGCGAAGTTCTTGGAAAGCAAGAACATGATCGTGAACATAAGACGTTCAAGAGGAAAAGACATTGACGCAGCATGCGGACAATTGGCCAACAAGAACAAATTGGCCGATGAACGTGTTTTCAAAAAGTAAAAGAGCACTAAACTTGTAAACTAAAATAATTCAACATGAAAAAAGTAATATTCTTTGTAGCAATCGCAGTAGGTTTTGCGTCATGCGGCGGATGGAACGATGAAAAGCGCGCTGAGGTAAAATCGGAATGCGGAAAAACAGTTGGAAATCTTTACACGAAAGAAGACGCGGCTAAAATTTGCGATTGTGTTTCTTCAAAGATTACCGAGAAATTTCCGAAGGCAGATTACAAGGCTAGCGATGTAAACGACCAGACGAAGGAGTGCATCAAAGACGGAAAATACATAGATATCCTTACCAAGGAATTGGAAGAATCATTAAGTAAATTTCAAAGCGATGCTGATTCTCTAACTCAAGCGTTGGAGTCTCAGATGAACGAAGAAATGAGCAAGCTTACCGAGTAATGAAACCATTCTGCGAAGATTTATTTGGGTACAAGCGCATTAAGACGCTTCCTGTTACCATTGGTGAATTAACCATGGGAGGCGATGCGCCTATTCGTGTGCAATCGATGACCACTGCAGATACAATGAATACTGAAGCAACCGTTGCTGAAAGCGTTCGTATGATTGAAGCGGGTTGTGAGTTGGTTCGAATTACTGCACCCAGTAAAAATGAAGCAGAGAATTTGCGAAACATTCGCGAGGAGCTTCACAAGTTGGGATACAATACTCCGCTTGTTGCCGACATTCACTTCACTCCGAATGCCGCGGAAATAGCGGCTCGCATTGTAGAGAAGGTTCGCGTGAATCCGGGCAATTACGCCGATAAAAAGAAGTTCGAAGAGATTGTCTACACCGACGAATCTTACGCTGCAGAATTGAAGCGTATTCGCGATCGGTTTATTCCGCTTGTTGAAATTTGTAAAGAGCACGGAACGGCGATGCGCATTGGAACGAATCACGGTTCGCTCTCTGACCGTATTTTAAGCAGATACGGAGATACCCCTGAAGGGATGGTTGAGTCGGCGATGGAATTCATTCGCATTTGTCTCGATTGCAACTACAAGAATTTAGTTATTTCCATGAAGGCGTCTAATCCGCAAGTGATGGTGCAAGCCTATCGTTTGTTGGTGCAAACGCTGTTGGAAACCGGAGAAGTTTTTCCACTTCATTTGGGTGTTACAGAAGCAGGAGATGGAGAAGATGGAAGAATAAAATCGGCCATTGGAATTGGCGCCTTGTTGGAAGACGGCATTGGCGATACCGTTCGTGTTTCATTAACAGAAGCGCCTGAAGCTGAGATGCCGGTAGCGAAGTTGTTGGTAGATCGTTACGCGAATAGAAATTCAGAATCTCACATTCCGAAGGAAGAAATTCCGATAGACTTTTTCGCTTATTCAAGAAGACATACACACGAAGTTTTAAATGTTGGTGGAAAGAATGTTCCGCGTGTTTTCGCCGATTATTCAAACCGCGAAACAATAACAGCGGCTTCTCTTTTCGCAGTAGGATATGCGTATTCTGTTGATATGGACAAATGGAATTTGTCTGATTCGGCATGCGACTATTTGTTTGTTGGAAAGAACTCCGTGAATTTTGAAATTCCTGGAACCCTTGGTGTGGTTATGGAATATGAAGCATGGCTTCAGAATAAAAATAAAGAGCGCCATTATCCCGTTCTTTCATGCAATGAGTACAATCACCCGAACGAACGTTCGGGTGAGTTGAATTTTGTTGAAGTTGAATTGGAAGATTTAACGGAAACATTTCTTTCTGTGTTGAAGTCAGACACTGCTGTTGTCTTGTTGTTGAAGACTTCGCATGAATGTGCTGTTCAACACAGAAGAACAGCAATCTTCAGATTGATGAATCACGGCGTAACCTGTCCGGTTGTGCTTTCTTCGAACTATGATTTAGATGAAGAAGCGTATACGCTTTATTCGTCGACCGACGTGGGAGCATTGTTGTTGGACGGAATGGGCGACGGCGTTCTTATTTCGAATACGCATTCGTCGTTGGCGAAATCGAACGCGATAGCGTTTGGAATTCTTCAGGCAACTCGCACGCGTATTTCAAGAACTGAATATATTTCTTGTCCGAGTTGCGGAAGAACGCTTTTCGATCTTCAAGAGACTACAGCTAAGATTCGTTCACGCACTTCGCATTTGAAGGGTGTGAAGATCGGAATCATGGGTTGCATAGTAAACGGTCCTGGTGAAATGGCAGACGCCGATTACGGATATGTTGGAACAGGTGTTGGTAAGATCACGCTATACAAAGAGAAGAATGTCGTGAAGAAGAACATCGACGAAGACCAAGCTGTTGATGAGCTTATCTCGTTGATTAAGGAATATGGCGATTGGGTGGAAGCTTGATTCGAAGAATAGGTCCTGTGGAAGGTGTTTCACAAGGTTCTGTAGGAAAGGTGCTTCGCAAGGTGTTTCACAAGTACGCTTCGCGTAGCGACCTTCCAAAGGACCTTCTGAAAGACCTTGTATAACATCTAGGATACAACCTTTACCTCATTCAAGAACCGTCTAGCTGTTTCCTTCGCTTCTTCCAGATTCAAATTACACACCGTGATGTGGCCCATTTTTCGGAAGGGTTTGGTGTCTTCCTTTCCATATAAATGAATATAAGCACCTTCGGTGTGAAGGACTTCTTCTATGTTTTCGTAGCGCGCTTTTCCTTCAAATCCTTTTTCACCCAACAGGTTAATCATAACCGCTGGAGTGCGCAGTCCGGTGCTACCTAACGGCATGTTCAGGATAGCGCGAAGGTGCATGCCGTATTGCGAAACGAAGCAAGCTTCTATGGTATGGTGACCGCTGTTGTGCGGACGCGGAGCAATTTCATTCACCAATAAATTTCCGTCGGCAGTGAGGAATAATTCTATAGCTAATAAACCAACGTGTTCGAGTTTGTTAGCGATGTCGGTTGCAATTTTTTTCGCATTGCCTTCAACGTCTGTGTTAACGTGCGCTGGAGAAAAAATGAATTCTACCAAGTTCGCTTCCGGATTGAATTCCATTTCAACCAAAGGGAAGGTGGCTATTTCTCCGCTTTCATTTCGAGCAACAATCACCGCAAGTTCTTTCACGAAAGGAACAAATTCTTCAAGCACACTTGGTGCATTGAAAGCCGCGTTAAACTCGGCTTCTGTGCGAAGAGGTGTTACGCCTTTTCCGTCGTATCCGCCTTTACGAAGCTTCTGCATGAACGGTCCTTTTTCTTTAAACAACAACGCATCTTCTGCGTTATCTATCAGGTGGAAAGGAGCGGTTGGAATATTATTCGCTTTGTAAAATTGTTTTTGAAGTCCTTTGTCTTGAATGGTGCGAAGGGCTTGTGGCGTTGGAAATACTTTCTTTCCAAGACGTTCCAATTCTTCAAGCGCTTCAATGTTTACGTGCTCAATTTCAATGGTAAGCACATCTACTGTTTTTCCGAAATCGAGTACAGTTTGGTAGTCGTTGAAATTTCCAACTACAAAATTATTTGCAAGGTCGGCGCAGGGCGCGTTAACCGCAGGTTCTAATACAGTGATGTGAATGTTGAAGTTAACGGCTTCTTGAATGAGCATTCTGCCGAGCTGCCCGCCTCCTAAAATTCCAAGCTTGGTTGTAAGATCTACTTGCTGATTCATTTTTCAAAGATAGAATTTCTTTCGTGGATATTGATTAACTGCGTAAATTGCCGTTCATATAAACTTCAACATGAAAAAAATTCTATTCTGTGTTTTCATATTCACAGCAAGTCTATCACAAGCACAATCGTTAACCGCTATTGAAGGCGTTGAATATGATCCAACCAATCAAATCTTTTTAGTTGGAAATGGAAACAATGTCGTGCGCATGCACAGCGATGCTGTTCCGCAAGGAACCTTGGGTGCAGCGAAATCAAATTACGGAATGGAAGTCATGAACGGCGTTCTTTTTTCAATTGTTGGAACTGCGATAAGAGGATACGATGTAACCACCGGTGCACAAGTCATGACACACTCCTTGTCCGGCGCTTCCTTCTTGAACGGAATGGCTAGCAATGGAACAGATAAATTGTGGGTGTCTGATTTTTCGGCGAAGAAAATTTATGAATTGAATGTTGCAGATCTTGCAGCACCAACGAGTTCAATTGTTGTTGCGAATACCACGAGCACGCCGAACGGATTAACCTACGATGCTGCAAACAACAGATTGGTTATGGTAAGTTGGGGTTCGAACGCATCTATTAAAGCGATTGATTTATCGACATATACCCTTTCAGTAATCACGACTACGAACCTTGGAAACTGCGACGGAGTAGATCACGATTCTTATGGAAATTACTACGTGAGTTCTTGGAGTCCGAATGCCATTACGAAGTTTTCAAACGACTTCACGACAACCTCTACAGTTACTGTAACAGGCGGTGTTTCTAGCGCAGCAGACATTTGTTACGCGGAAGAAATTGACACGCTTGCAATTCCATGTACTGGAAATAACGTAGTGAAATTTGTTGGTTTCAATCCGTCATTTGTTGTTGAAGCAAATGCTTCTGAATTTCAAGCCTATGGTTTTCCAACTGAAGTGAAAGACATGTACACGGTTGGATTCGATTTACCACAAGCGGTAGACGTGAACATTCGCTTATTCGATGTGAATGGAAGATTGGTGAACGAAGTAATTCATCAGACCTTTCCACAAGGAAACCATCAGGTTGTTTTAACAGAACTTCCTGTTGATAGCGGAATTTATTTTGTTCAAGTATGGGCCGGAACACATCTTTCAGTTGTTTCATTTATTCGTTAATGAAAGCGTTTTTAGTTGGAAGTTTTTTGTTGCTTGGGTTGAGTGCTTTTGCGCAACCCGATGATTACGTGAATGCGCTTCCTTCGAACTATAATTCGAAGGAAAACATGGGTGATCTTACACGCAGAGAACGCACGGTAGTCGGCGGTTCGCTGGGCTTAGGATTAAGTTCATCGAATGGCTCAGGAATGATTTACGGAGCCATTACACCACTTGTCGGATATCGATTAACCGAGAGACTTTCAGCTGGTGTAGGTTTCAATTTTACGTATTACAAAACACG
Source organism: Flavobacteriales bacterium (assembly GCA_030729695.1). GTDB lineage: Bacteria > Bacteroidota > Bacteroidia > Flavobacteriales_D > Sanyastnellaceae > CAIZGX01. Next base: position 13,199 of record JANQWV010000025.1, read on the forward strand.
TCTTTACGAAGAACAGATTTACGCAGGTATTGCTTGGGCGCGATTGGGGCTGTTCAACGGGTTGTTTGCTTGTGCCGAGATTAATCAAGTGAATGCACCTACTTATTCGTTTGGAGGAACACAGAGAGAGACCTTTCCTTTGGTATTGGCCGGAGGAGGAATATCGCAAGGAATAGGACACGGATTAGGTACCTATTTTCAAATTATGTACGACTTTACAGAAGAAGAGCGGTCACCTTATGGACCGCTCGTCATTCGTGGAGGAATACTTATCCTGTTAGGACCAAAGAAATAATTACATTCCCAATTTCACTGCGATTTCTTTCGGAATTGCGTCTTTGTGAACGATCATGCAAACTGTTTTGTAACGGAAGTAAGGAACAGAAATGTATTGGAACCCTCCATTAGCAAGACCTTCCGTTCCCCATGAATTTTTTACGAGGTAATACGAATTTCCCTTTTCGTCTTTTGCAGTTCCTGTAATATGCATCAAGTGATCGTCTGTAGTTTCGTAAGTGTCGAACGCCTCTTGTCTTTTTTCTTGTTCGATCTTAGGTTCGTTTTGAAAGTTGTCTACGTATGCGTATCCTTTGCGCGCGTCGAATGTTTTTTCGCTAACGTCTGCATCCCAGGCTATGGTGAACCCTTTGCTTAAAGCAAAGTCTGCAACACGCTGGAACTCGTCTAGCGTAAGATTATAGTAGGCTTGTTTCGACCAGTTGTCTGGAACTTCCAATACGAAAGAAGAATAAAAAGGATGGTGTGAAAATGAAGTTAGGCACACATATTCTTTCGCGTTAATCTTCATTGCATCGCGGAAAGATGCTGGTGTAAACCCAGCCCCGTTGTATTTAAATTCGGAAGGAACAACCCCTATCTGGTCATCTAAAATTCCGGCTACGCTTTTCAAGTAGTCGTTTGTTGGAGATGTAACCGCTTCATTAACCAATCCGGCTAGTTTAGCGTCTAATGTTTCGTGATCATATTCAGTGCTACCATTTACAAAACCAGAATAAGCTGCTTCAGGAACAATTCCATACTCTTCAATGATGGCAAGAACATCGTGGCTTAATCCGCCTGGACCGAATTGTTGTTTCCCTTGAAAGCGCACATAGCTTTCTGCTTTTTTCGGATAGGTCAAGCGCACGTTGTACATTTCTGAAAGGTCAACAGGTTTGTTTCCTTTCCGAATGATTTCAGATTCAATGAATGAAGTCGTAGCGAAACTCCAGCAAGTACCTGTCTTGCATTGATTTTCTACGTTACCGTGTGCGTTGTCTTTTACAACGCTGAATTGTTGTGCTGAAGCAGTTATTGACGCTGCTAAAACGACGAAAGAAAAAAGAAATGATTTTTTCACGACAAATAATTTTTGGAAAGTTAAGGAGATTGTCATCTTTGTAAAAACAAAAACGCATGAAAAAAATTGCAGTAGTCTGTGGCGGATATAGCGGTGAATCGGTCGTTTCTATGCGCAGCGCGAAGATGGTGATGGAGAACATCGACCGTTCGAAGTTCGAGCCAATACAGATTGTGATTGAAGAAAAGCGTTGGTATGCGTTGGTGAATGAATCGGAAATTCCTGTTGATCGCAACGATTTTTCTATTGAAGTAAATGGAATGAAAGCGACGTTTGACGCGGTGTTCATGATGGTTCACGGCACTCCCGGAGAGAACGGATTGTTGCAAGGGTATTTCGATACCATTGGCATGAAGTACACCACGGGCGATGTGTTGAACATGGCGTTAACGTTCAATAAGAAAGCAACAACGCGTACGTTGGGTGCCATGGGTTATCGCGTTGCGCGTTCCATTGTTGTTCGGAAGGAAGAAGTGATTACTGCTGAGGAAGTGGTGGCAAAATTGGGATTGCCATGTTTTGTGAAACCGAATTGTGGTGGAAGTTCCATTGGAACATCGCGCGTGAATAAGTTGGAAGAAGTTATGGACGCGATTTCCCGCGCAAGAAACGAGGACGAAGATATTATTGTTGAAGAATTTATTTCAGGAAGGGAAGTCACGTGTGGGGTAATTGTGATGAACGGAAAGCCAACCGCGTTGCCCATTACAGAGATTGTAAGTGAAACTGAATTTTTCGATTTTCAAGCGAAGTACGAAGGCAAGAGTCAAGAGATTACTCCTGCTCCAATCAGCGAATTTCATTACGCTCGTGTTCAAGAATTATCGGCTCGCATTTATACTGACTTGAATTGCGGGGGCATGATTCGCGTAGATTTCTTGTTACCCGACGAAGAGCCGTGTGTGATTGAAGTGAACACTGTTCCGGGGTTCAGCTCGGCCTCTATCATTCCTCAGCAAGCAGCGGTGATAGGGATGAGTAAGACGGAGTTGATTTCAGCCGTGCTGGCTTCAATCACGAAGTGATCAATCATCTTCGATGAAGGTGATTGAGAACTTCATTTACAAGCCCGTTCAATTTGGAAAAAGCAAACCATCGTTTCCCGAGGTCTTTCAATGAAGCACCAAGATGGTAGAGTTCCTTTTCATCGAGAATAAGAAATCGGTCATGAGCATTTTTCAGAATTCGGATTTCAATGCGAGGGTATTGGGCGTTGTGTTTTTCCAAATCGAGAGTTAACTGGGCGGTTAATTTTTCAGTGTAAATAATACAATGGACCTTTTTGTTTCTTTTTGAAAGTTGAAGGAGAGTTGTTTCATTTATATAGTTGTCGATCAGAATGATTGACTTTTTTGCTTTTGAGATAAGTTCACTTGAAAAAACATAAGCATCGAAGATTTGGTCGTTGAAGAAAATTCCAGAAGAAGGAAAGTCATTCTTAGACAATGCCTTGAATATAGCCTCAAGCTTTAGTTCCGTATCCTCTTTCCACCGATCAATTTCCTTGAATTTCTTGAAAATGATACTTAGCGAGTGATTTCTTTTTCTTAATTCAATGAAGGAACGAATAATTTCAACACTAATTCGAATTGCAACAGGAGTGCTCAGTACAGCTGAAAGCATAGCAACGCCCTGCTCTGTAAAGGCAGTAGGAGGGTATTTTCTGTGTTGACCTCTTGAAAGAGTTTGGTTTAAGGTTCCATTTTGGAACCTTAAAGCAGACCATTCTTCGTCATTTAGCCGAAAGGCAAAATCCGCTGGAAACCTATCCTGGTTCCTTGAAACCGCACGGTTGATGAATTTTGTTTCCGTACCATATAGTTCCGCAAGATCACTATCTAGCATCACCTGCATTCCTCGAATGGTGAATATTCGCGTTTCTATTTCAGATTTAACTAGGTTTTGTTCCATTCCGCAAACCTATTTCTGCAAGAGCGGAATGTCAAGAAATGGTTATGCGGGTTTATGTGAACTACGTTGTTGGAACTGCGTTGTTCCTACTGCGTAATTAAAAACAGTCGAAGACCCTCGTTGCTTGCAACCCCCGTCCGAAGGACCCTCGCGAAGCTCAGAAATACTGATTCAACGCCACCACCTTCCTAACCGCTTCATGCAAGTCTGCAATCGGAATGCGTTCTTGTTGCATGCTGTCGCGGTGACGAATGGTTACACAATTGTCTTCCAAGGTTTCGTTGTCTACCGTTACGCAAATAGGCGTTCCAATAGCGTCTTGTCTTCTGTATCTGCGACCAATGGCGTCTTTGTCGTCGTATTGTAAGTTGAAGTCTAACTTCAATAGATCTACAATTTCTTTTGCTTTTTCAGGAAGCCCGTCTTTCTTCACCAACGGCAATACCGCCACTTTCACAGGAGCCAAAGCCGCCGGAATACGAAGCACCGTTCGCTCACTTCCATCTTCCAACTTCTCTTCCACAAATGAACTCGACAACACAGCCAAGAACATGCGGTCTAACCCTATAGAGGTTTCAATCACATACGGAACAAAACTCTCGTTCGTTTCCGGATCGAAATAACGCAATTTCTTTCCACTGAATTCTTCGTGTTTTTTCAAATCGAAATCAGTACGCGAATGTATTCCTTCCAACTCTTTGAATCCCATTGGGAAGTTGAACTCAATGTCGCAAGCCGCATTGGCGTAGTGCGCCAGCTTCAAGTGGTCGTGAAATTTGTAATTCCCTTCACCCAATCCTAAAGCGTTGTGCCACTTAATACGCTCGTTCTTCCAGTAGTTGTACCATTCCATTTCAGTACCCGGCTTCACGAAATATTGCATTTCCATTTGCTCGAATTCACGCATGCGGAAAATAAACTGACGCGCAATAATTTCATTGCGGAACGCCTTTCCAATCTGTGCAATTCCGAATGGAAGTTTCATTCTTCCTGTCTTCTGAACGTTCAAGAAATTCACGAAAATTCCTTGCGCTGTTTCCGGACGTAAATAAATAATTCCAGCATCGCCGCTTACTGCGCCGAGCTCTGTTTTGAACATGAGGTTAAACTGACGAACATCTGTCCAGTTGCGAGATCCAGTCTCTGGATCAGCGATTTCACAGTCTTCAATCAATTGCTTCAATCCTTCTAAATCGCTTTCTTCTAAAGCGACTTTCATGCGCGTTTTCACCGCGTCTATTTTCTCTTGTGCACGAAGGACATTCGGATTGGTTGCACGGAATTGTTCTTCATCGAACGCATCTCCGAAACGGTTCTTCGCTTTCTCTATTTCTTTGGTGATTTTCGCTTCGCTTTTCGCCATGTAATCTTCCAACAAAACATCGGCGCGGTAACGCTTCTTGCTGTCTTTGTTGTCGATCAATGGATCGTTGAACGCATCTACGTGTCCGCTTGCTTTCCAAGTGGTTGGATGCATGAAAATAGACGCATCTATTCCCACTATGTTCTGGTGCATGCGCGTCATGGCGGTCCACCAGTAGTTCTTGATGTTGTTTTTCATTTCAACACCCAGCTGACCGTAGTCGTAGGCGGCCGAAAGGCCATCGTAAATTTCAGATGAAGGAAATACAAATCCGTATTCCTTTGCGTGCGAGATTACCGCTTTTAATTTGTCTTCTTGTGCTGCCATAACGGCGGCAAAGATAAGTCATAATGCTTCGCGAATGTTCTCTGAACGAATGCCTGCCGCGAATGTGCAAGCACGAATGTTGCAAAGCAACGAATGCCCTTTCTACATGGTAAGAGAAGTTAAGAGAGGGGAAGATTAGGGAAAAGTATATCTTTAATAACGTCGAAGACATTCGCTGAAAGCATTCGTTTTACACCTTCGCCCGAAGAAGGGCATTCTTCCCTTGTTTAGAGCGTTCTTAGGATTCGGCAAAGCTCAGGTGCCAACGGCAGTTCCGGATTCGAATAGGTCTCAATGTTTTTTTGTCGGTCTGAAGGTGCAATTTTCAAAACATGATTCATTCCTTCAATAATAATTAAACGCGAGTTGAGCGGATGTGCCATGAAAAGTAATCTCGCATCTTCCTCTTTTACCTGAAGGTCGGTGCTGCCTTGAATAATCACAATCGGTATTTTCAACTTCCAAATCTCAACCGTTGGGTCGTATTTCATCCAAGACATCATGTAAGGCTGAACAGAGGGGCGAAACAAGCCAAACAACTCTACAGGAGCGTCTTCCACCAACTTACCTTCTTTGAGCTTCGAAAGTCCGTCATTCGCTGCGCGAAGAAGTTTCTTTTGTCCGCTTAACTGTGTAGCCAGTTGTTCCTTCAAAATAACATCAATGGGTCTTCCTGCGCCCGCGAGCGAAACAAAGACATCGGCTTTTTCGCACGCCAACATCCCTAACAACGAACCCTCGCTGTGTCCAATGATAATGAGCTTATCGAAACGCGAATCGGCTTTCAATTGCGCAGCCCAGGCTTTTGCGTCTTCCGCATAATTTTCGAAACGAAGATTCTCTTCAGAGATAAGCGCGTCTTTACTTGTGCCAATGCCTCGCTTGTCGTAACGAACCGATGCAATGCCTTGCGCGGCGAGTTCATGCGCCAAGAGTAGCAATGAATTGTTCTTCATTTGGGCGTTGTTCCCGTTGCGGTCTGTTGGTCCAGAACCCGCTATGATTAAGGCAACGGGAAAGGTACCCTTCAAGATGGGAACCGTGAGTGTTCCGTTCAATTCTCCAGTTGGCGTCTGCACCGATTGGTCCAATTCGAAATAACCATAACGATTTTCCGACTGCGCGAGCGGTTTACTTCCAACTAGAAAAAATAGAAATAGAAAAACCCCAATGATTCGAGAAGCCTCGAACCGCTGGGGTTTCAGTATGTTTAGGTAGGCCGAAGCCAAAATCTTTAGATTAAAGTACCGTTCTTTTTTGCTTCCGCAGTGAAACGCTTTTGCATGCTAATCCACAAGTAAATACCGAAGAAAGCACCCAAAATACAGGCGTAACTGAAGTAGTTCTCCATTGGTTCCATTACGTTTTTAAATAACCACTGTGCAGCGGTTACTATCGGAGCAAGAATCATTTGTAAGTTCATAGTCGAAATATTTTCATGGCGAATTTAAGCAATCCTTTTGAAAACGGAACATTTATCCTCAATTTTGCTGCAATTCAAATAACATGATCCTACGGCAATTTTCAAGCAATCAACCTTACCTCCTGTTTGTGTTGCCTTTTGTAAACCTCTTGGTTTTTGTTCCCGTCTTGTTCGGATATGTTATTCCTGAAGTTCCGCAGCAGTTTCCTTTCGACATTATCAACCTTGAATGCGTGCTGACGCCTTGGCTCGGTGCGGCTGCAGCCTGGATTATTATAACGCTGGGCGGCATCTTATTCAACTGGGTTTACAACAGACACGAGTTTCACAACGGCCCTACTTACGTTCCGGCACTTATCTTTTCGAATCTTTTCACCGTCATTTTCTTGCTGAATCACAGCATCACCTTCCTTCTCGCACAGATATTTCTAACCATGGGAGCGAACCGTTTGTTGGAAGTGTACAGACAGAAAACCGCCCTAGATCCCTACTTCCGAGCTGGATTTTGGTTTGGACTAGCCGCACTTTGCTTCCCACTTTATCTGACTTTGCTGCCCATGCTTTTGGTCGCAGTCATCTTTACGCGAGGTCTGAACTTCAGAGAGTATATCATGCCTATAGCGGGATTCGCATTCCCCTTTTCGTATTGTTTTGCAGCGCAATACTTGCTCATGGACAATTGGAATTTCTACTTGTTCAAACGCATCATTAGTCTGAATACCCAAGACAATTGGATGATTCACTCATACTCAAAATTATCGTTCTACGCCCTGTGTGCCCTGTCTTTGCTGTTCTCTATGCAATCGCTGGTTTCATCTGGAGACTTGAACACAAATAAAAATAGGAACTCGAAATGGATCATTTTATTCATGTGCATTGCTATGCTCGGATCTGTTACTGCCGGATGGTTGTTCCTGAATCACTTGATTATTGAAGGCGTGGGGCTCGGCCTCATCTTCTGTCTTTCCTATTGGTATTCCAATTATCGCATGTCTCTTTTCGCTCCTGTTTTCTTTTATATCTCAGTGGTTATAAGCCTTTGGATATTGATTGAACAAACACAACTCATTCCTGTGTTTCAGTGGTGAAAAGTTTAACGTACTTTTGCAAAAATTCTCTTATATGAAATTCGGTGTCGTAGTTTTTCCAGGTAGCAATTGTGATGAAGATTTGGTGTATTCCATGTCGCACATCATGGGACAAGAAGTGGTAAAACTTTGGCACAAAGACCGCGACCTTCAAGGTTGTGATTTCATATTTGTCCCTGGCGGATTTAGCTATGGCGATTACTTACGCAGCGGCGCTATTGCACGCTTTTCTCCGATTATGGATGAAGTGGTAGCGCACGCGAATCGCGGTGGATATGTGATGGGAATATGCAACGGTTTCCAAATCTTAACAGAAGCAAAATTGCTTCCAGGAGCCCTGTTGCACAACACTTCTAGAAAATTCATTTGCAAGAATGTTCACTTAAAAGCGGCTTCAACCAGTGCAGTTTTAACAGCTGGTTTAGATCGTGAAAAAGCATTCCAAATTCCAATTGCTCACGGAGAAGGAAACTTCTTTGCACCTGCCGATGTGTTGAAGCAAATTGAAGACAACGACCAAGTGTTGTTCCGCTATTGCTCAGCAGACGGTGTGGTAAATGAAGACTTCAATCCGAATGGATCGTTGAACAACATTGCAGGTATTTGCAATGCAGGTAAAAATGTATTTGGAATGATGCCTCATCCGGAGCGTGCTGCCGATTTCGAATTGGAAAACACCGACGGAAGAGAAATCTTCGAAGCACTTCTCGAAAGAATTTAATTCCATCCATTCGTGGCTATGCCACCATCGCCTCGGCGAAGCAATTGCAAATACAATGACCAACAACAGCATCTTCCGCCGCATTCGATTTATTTACGACTTCTCTGATCAACAGATGATCGACATCTTTGCGCTGACCGATGTTATGGTTACACGCTCCGATGTTAGCGATTGGTTGAAGAAGGAAGATCACGAAGAGTATCTCGACATTAACGATGAAATGCTTTCCATTTTTCTAAACGGATTTATCATTCTGAAACGCGGACGAAAAGACGGTCCGTTGCCGGTTCCTGAGAAACGTCTAACGAATAACCTCATCTTCCGAAAGATGCGCATAGCGCTGAATTTAATTGACGAGGACATTATTCAAATCCTTGCGCTTGCGGAAATGAAAATGAGCAAGCATGAACTCAGCGCCTTCTTCCGCAATCCTTCGCAAAGACAGTATGTTGAATGCAACAATCAGGTGATTCGTAATTTCTTTCAGGGGTTGGAGAAACGTGAGGGGAGAGAGGAACAACGCGGAAAGAAGAGTTAGAATGTCTTCGACGAATGTTCTCTGAACGAATGCACTTCGTGCGAATGTCTTCGACTGTTATTCAATAACGCAGTTCTAATTGTAAATAAGGTAAGAGAAGTTAAGAGAGGGTAAGAAAGGGGAAGAATGTCCTTCGGAATAATGTTGCGGAGCAACGAATGCCTCCGGCGAATGTCTTCGACTGTTTTAATTATACAGTAGGAACAAAACCGTAGGTTTTCCAATTACGAAGTAGCAATAAAGCCGGAGGCTTTCCCATTACGTAGTTCAGAGTGAAACGACCACGCCACAATCCGACTCACTTTATTTCCGAGTTGCATGGGGAGGATTTTCATCTCGCGGGCGTCGACGTATTCGAGTTTGAGTTGAATTTTTTTCAGTGTGCTTTCTTTTGAAACGAGCGTGCTGAACCAGAGCACTTGATTGGAGTATGCTGCGCTTTGAAGAATCATTTTTTCAATGAAGGTTTCTTCTCCGCCTTCGCACCAGAGCTCGGTTCCTTGTCCGCCGAAATTCAATTGCACTTTGGTATTGCGCGTGTTTTTCAGGTTTCTGTTTTTGCGAAGATTCCCTTGTTGCGCTTCTTGAAGAGACGCATGGAATGGCGGATTGCACACTGTGAGGTGGAATTTTTCATTGGGAAGAATTATTCCGTGAAAGATGTCGTGCGGATTTTTTTGATGACGCAATTCAATTTTATGTTGAAGTGAATCGTTCTCGTTTACAATTTTTTGTGAAGCGGCAATGGCCTTTTCATCGATGTCGGTTCCAACAAAATTCCAGTTGTAATCGTGCACGCCAACAATGGGGTAGATGCAGTTCGCGCCCACACCTACATCGAGCACACGAATGTTGTTTCCTAATTTTTTATCTTGAAGATATTCCGGATTGTTCTTGTATAACAGATCGGCTACTTGGTGCATGTATTCTGCTCTTCCCGGAATGGGAGGACACAAATAATTTGCGGGAATGTCCCAATGCGCAATGCCGTAATTGCTTTTCAGCAAAGCTTTATTCAGCAACTTCACCGCTTCCGCATTGAAGAAATCGATGCTCTCATTTCCGTAAGCATTCATTTTCACAAACGCCCCTAACTCGGGAACAGCTTGAATGAGTTCTGGGAAGTTGTAGTTTTCTTTGTGTTGATTTCTTGGGTGCATTTTTTTGCTCATTTTTTGTACTTCAAAAAACAAAACCCTTGATTTTCAAGGGTTATAAGGAGGTTTTTGTCGGGATGACAGGACTTGAACCTGCGACCACACGCCCCCCAGACGTGTACTCTACCAACTGAGCTACATCCCGTTTTTGAAGAGGAGCAAAAGTAAGAAAATTCTAAGCCCTCGCCCCCGCGTTTGTCTTTATTTTTGCAGTCTAATTCGCGAATATGAAAATCTCTTATAAACTGCTTTCTCAATTGGTGCAACCACTTCCGTCTCACGACCTAGTTGCTGCAACCCTTACCAGAACTGGGCTCGAGGTAGAGGGCATTGAAAGCGTTGAGAAAATTCCAGGCGGATTGAAAGGCGTGGTGGTCGGACATGTACTCGAATGCGCAAAGCATCCCGATGCAGATCGTTTGTCTATCACGAAAGTGAATCTAGGTGAAGGTGAACCCGTGCAAATTGTTTGCGGTGCACCCAATGTAGCAGCCGGACAAAAAGTTTTAGTGGCTACCGTTGGAACCACGTTGTATCCTTCATCTGGCGAGGCTTTCACCATTAAGAAAAGTAAAATTCGCGGAGCAGAATCAATTGGTATGATCTGCGCCGAAGACGAACTAGGCCTTGGCGCTTCACACGACGGTATTCTTATTCTTCCAGAAGAAACAGAAGTGGGAACTCCTGCAGCCGCTGCATTGAATATTGAAAGCGATGCATGCCTTGAAATTGGCATTACTCCGAATAGAACAGATGCCCTTTCACACGCCGGTGTGGCGCGCGATTTCGCGGCAGCATGGAATCTAGAGAACGATGAAAAAGTTACGCTTACCTCCACAGAGGCGAAGCCGATTTCCTTCCAACAAAAAAATTGGAAATTAGATCTTCACGAAAACACCGAGTGTTCGCGCTATGCGTTCGCGGTAATCAAAGGAATTGAAAACCAAGAGACGCCAACCTTCATTAAGGAAACCCTTGCCGTTATTGGCGTGAAGAGCGTGAACCTGTGCGTAGACGTAACGAATTATGTTCAGCATGAATTGGGTCAACCGCTGCACGTGTTCAAGGCGAATGATTTTGCAAATCAGACCATCACGGTTCGAAATGCAAATACAGATGAAGCGTTAGAAACACTTGATGGGGTTTCGCGCAAACTCACCAGCGAAGACGTGGTTATTACCAATCAAAACGAAGTGCTTTGCATGGGCGGTGTTATGGGTGGAAAAAATGCGGGCGTAAGCGCTGAAGATTCGTTCGTTGTTTTTGAAAGTGCGTGCTTCAATGCGGTGCGTGTGCGCAAGAGCGCGAAGCGCAATCAGATACATTCCGATTCTTCGTTCCGCTTTGAAAGAGGCGTGGCTGTAGACGGTATTCCAAATGCGTTAGCGCGTGCTTGGGAATTAATTCAAGCTGAAAATCCGAATGCAGAGTTGGTTGAAGCGCAAGATGTTTATCCGGTAGCACTTCCAAAAACAGAAATTTCAGTTCAGAAAAATTATTTGAAATCGTTGTTGGGAATAGATATTCCAAGCGAAACGGTTGTTTCCATATTGAACGATTTGCAGTTCGAAGTGACTTCAACCGAAGACGGCTGGAAGGTGCTTGTGCCTTTCAATCGCGTGGAAGTAACGCGTCCGGCAGACATTGCGGAAGAGGTGCTTCGTATTTACGGATATGACAAAGTAGAGCTTCCTTCGCGTATGACGCTTTCCTTGAATACCAAGGGAAAAACGGAGAGTTTGCACTTCCGTCTTGCCGACTTATTGGTGGCAGAGGGCTATACCGAAATCATGAACATGTCGCTTACGAAGAGCAAGTACGCTGAAGCGTTCGATGCGGCGTTGGGCGTGAACAGCGTTTCGTTGTTGAATCCGTTGAGCAAAGATTTGTCGCACATGCGCAGCACCTTGTTGTTTGGTGGAATGGAAAGCATTTCGTTGAATGAAAAGCACCGTGCTACAGATCTTCGTTTGTTTGAAATTGGAAAGGAGTACCGCAAGACGGAAAACGGATACAAAGAGAAACGTAAACTGGCGTTGTGGTTGTGTGGAAAGGAAAGCGCTGAGTCTTGGAAGAACAGCGGCAATGCTTCGTCGTTGGGGCAGTTGAGAGCAGCGGTAGAAAATATTTTGAATGCGTTGGGCATTCAGCAAGTCGATGTGATTTCGCTTCAAGACTCTCCAATTTTCGCCTACGGAATGGAGCTTTCTTCTCAGAAAAAATTGTTGGTGAAGTTGGGAAGAGTGAACGGTGCTATTCAGGAAATGACCGATGTGGAGCAGGAAGTGTTTTATGCTGAATTCGATTTCGATACGTTGGAGAAATTGAAAGCGCAGCAGCGCAATGCCTTCCAACCGTTGAATAAATTCCCTTGGGTTCGTCGCGATTTATCGTTGTTGTTGAACAAAGAAACAACGTTCGAAAGTCTTCGTCAGTCTGCTTTAAAAAGCGAAAAGAAATTATTGAAGGAAGTGAATTTGTTCGACGTGTACGAAGGCAAGAATCTTCCGGAAGGAAAGAAATCTTACGCTTTGAAATTCATTCTTCAAGACGCTCAGCAAACCCTAACCGATGAGGTTGTAGAGAAGAGCATGCAGCGGATTTTGCAAGGCTTGCAGAGTGAGTGTTTGGCGGAGTTGAGGTAAGTCTTTATTCACCGCATATTTGGGGCGAATAGAATTGGTTTTCACCGCAAGCCTATTCCTGGAATTCTAATCTATTCTTTAATAAATTTCAAAACTATAGTAGAGCTTGAGGATTCGATACGTAGGTAATAAATGCCCATAGATAAATCTGATATGTCAATACTCCCAATAGTTTCAGCCTCTGATCGAATTAACTTTCCTCGAGAGTCAAAGATTGAGAATTGAGCTAAAATATCATCTCCAATTCCATTTATACTGATGCTTTCATCAGATGGAATTGGAAATATACTTATGTTGTTTTGCAAATCATATCCTGGTAGTGATAGAATAATTGATGAAAGATCAAACACTCTTACATGTCCTGAAAAGTCACCATTTCCATCATTTGCTTTGGCACCAATAGCCACGGTACTTCCATCATCCGAAATATCTACCGAAAAACCTGATTCGTCACTTGCAGCTTCACCGTTAATGTTTTCACCAATTTGAGTCCACTCTCCTCCGATATTTTGATAAATTTTAACGTGGCCAGAATTAAAGCCATTGTCATCATTCCATAGCGCGCCAATGGCTATAACGTTTCCGCTTGCAGACAGCGCTATTGACCAACCAAAATAATCTTCACTTGCTTCTCCATTTATGTCTTCACCTATTTGTGTCCAGACACCTCCGAGGTATTCAAAAATTCGAACAAGACCTGAATGAAGTCCATTAGCATTGCTACTCGGAGAACTAATAGCCATTATATTTCCAACTTGTGATAACGCAACTTCAGAGCCCGAATCTTCAAATTCTACTACACCATTGATGTCTCCGCCTAGCTGAGTCCAAGTACCATCTATATTTTCGTAGACTTTAACCTCACCTGTATTTGTGCCATTCTCGTCATTTTGAGAGGCGCCAATAGCTACAATATTTCCTTCTCCATTCAATGCTACCGAATTACCTAGTCGCCCTTGTTCCTGTTCCCCGTCAATGTCCTGACCTATTTGTATCCATGATCCACCGATATTTTCAAAAACTCTAACATGTCCAGAGTTATTTGCAATGCCATCGCTGCGTGGTGCGCCAATAGCTATGATACTCCCATC
>JANQWV010000026.1:0-14877 GCA_030729695.1 Flavobacteriales bacterium
GGTGTTGTAAAATACTCAATCATCTTCGTCCCTCTTTTCATTTTCTCGTTCGACTACGCGTATAAAAACGTACCTGAATTTACGGATCGATGGGACGGAACGTTTACCATGTTTGAAACGAAGAACTACAAGAGTTACGACATTCACGGATCGAGTTTCGTATTGTACAACAATTACCAAATTGCACTCAAAAATTTCAAACAACATCCACTTTTTGGAACGGGTCTCGGATCTCATCCCGTTGCATTCGACAAGTATTCACTCACCAATCTTACGGGTGCAGTAGACATCGAGTTCAACAAGATGGACGCCAATTCCATGGCTCTTCGACTCATGTCGGAAACAGGAATCTACGGGTTGTTTGTAATGTTTTTCATCCTGTTTAAGTGCTGGATCTTCAAGCAACGTGCTGCTTCTGAAGAACACTGGGTTATGTCGAATGGAATAGCACTTATTATCATTCTTTACCTTGCTCGACAAGGCCACTACTTCCTGAATGGTTTTCCCTTCTTCCTTTGGATGTATTTCTACTTGGCGAAAGACAACAAGATAGAACGCGCGGCGCAAGAAGAAGCTAAAGCCAAGTTAGAAGCTGCCGCATGAACATTCTAATTCTATATCGAGAATTGGCCGGTTATACCGTTGAATGCTTGAATAAGCTTGCTTCTCACCACAAGTTGCTTGTGGTTCATTATCCGATAAACAAAGAAGCACCTTTCGTTTTTCAATTTCACAACTCGATTCAACTGGTATCGAAATCAGAAGTGTCGTTAAAACTTCTTCACGATTTCAATCCAAACTTTGTTTTGTGCAGTGGCTGGGGCGATCAGCAATATCTTGAATGCGTAAAAGCATTGAATAAACCTACGGCTCTTGCATTCGACACCACTTGGAAGAATTCACTGAAGTTTATTCTTGGAAGTTTGTATTTCAAATTGAAATACAAAAAACTGTTTCAATTCGCTTTCATTTCCGGCAATGCTCAAAAGGAAACCGCAAGCAAATTGGGTTTTTCAACTAAACAAACACTCGTTGGGTTCTATACTTGTGAGGATACTTTTCGACTCAATCGAACCGTCTTGACGGAAAGCAAAGAGTTGTGGTGTGTTGCCAGATATATTCACGCGAAGAATATCAACCTCCTTTGCGAAACATTCCTTTCCATTCCACCGAATGAACGTTCGGGTTGGAAATTGAACCTTGCCGGAACAGGAGAATTATTTTCTTCTCGAATTAAAAACGAAGACATCATTCATCACGGATTCTTGCAACCGAATGAACTGAGTAAAAAACTTGAAAACGCCACAGCCTTTGTGCTACCAAGCCTTTACGAGCCTTGGGGTGTAGTGGTTCATGAAATGGCTTCTCTAGGAAAACCTTTGTTGCTTTCAAATGCCGTTGGGGCGAAACAAGATTTATTGGAAGAAGGAATGAATGGTTATTCGTTCGACCCAACTTCTTCTTCAGAATTGAAAAAAAATCTTTTGACCATATTTCAATCTTCACACGAAGAGCTTCAAACCATGGGGAACAAGAGTTCCGAAATGGCATCGAAATTTTCTTCAGATTACTGGGTAAGTCAATTCACTAAAATGCTCGAGCAATCATGTGCGGAATAAGCGCGATCATTCAATATAGATCTGACCTTCCGATTCGGAAAGTGCTTGAGCGCATGAACAACAAAATGGCTCATCGCGGCCCAGATGCAGATGGTCAGTTCATCAATGAAAACATTGGGCTCGGTCATCGACGCCTTTCCATTATAGACACCGAAAAATCCGCGAATCAACCCATGCTCTCTTCCAACAAAAATTGGGTGATTGCATTTAACGGGGAGATATACAATTATGTTGAATTGAAAGCCAACGAACTTCAAGGTGTGCATTTTCAAACGGAAAGTGATACGGAAGTTATTCTTGAACTTTTCAATAAATATGGCACGGAAGCCATTTCCAAATTAAAGGGGATGTTCGCATTTGTTCTTCATCACATTCCCTCCAACGAAACGTTTGTTGTTCGCGATAGATATGGGATGAAGCCTTTGTACTATTCCATTCAGAAACTAGGATGTTTGGTGGCCTCCGAATTGAGAGCGCTATTAGCAAGTGACCTAGTCCCTCGAAAATTCAATCGTTCAGCACTTGAAGAATACATTGAGACGCAAACCGTCTGTGCTCCGAATACTTTAATTGAAAAAGTACAATTGCTCGAGGCTGGACACTACCTGCATTTCAAGCGAAATGAAATCTCTAAGCACTGTTACTACCGATTGTTAAGCGATACGAGCTACGAACTATCAGATAAGAAAACGGCTCAAGATCTTTTGCGCTCGAGCATGAAAGAATCAGTTGAGCAACACATGCGCGCTGATGTTCCATTCGGAGCATTTTTAAGTGGCGGAATTGACTCGAGTTTGCTAGTTGGATTAATGTCGGAAGTTCGAAGCGAAAAAATAAATACGTTTCAAATTTCTTTCGAAGAAGAAGCCTTCGACGAAAGAAAGTATGCGCAACTTGTAGCGAAAAAATTCAGCACCAATCATCACGAGATTAACCTCAGCGCAACCGAATTTTTAAAAGACATTCCTGCTGCAATAGCTGCCATAGACTTTCCTAGCGGAGATGGACCGAATACTTATGCCGTTTCGAAAGCTGCCAAGGAAGCTGGCATAACGGTAGCTATTTCCGGATTAGGCGGAGACGAATTGTTCGCTGGTTATCCAGTCTTTCAATACATGAATAGCATTGAAAAATCATTTGCTTTAAAACTATCCTATCCGCTTAGAAAGTCCGTCTCGCTTTTACTCTCCTCGTTTTCTTCGAATCGTTCGCTTCGAAAAAAAGCTGAATTGTTAGGGCTAAGGCAAGTAGATCTTGCGCATGCATTTCCGCTCGTTCGAAAGGTTTGGAACGCCAACGAATTGTTAACGCGAAAAACAAAGCACTTCGAGATTGAGCAGAATTATAAATTCATTTTTGAAAAGAATGCACCGCTTCTAAATCGTATATCTGCTGCCGAGATTGAATCATACATGCAACATGTTTTACTTCGCGACAGTGATCAAATGAGCATGGCTCATTCGCTTGAAATTCGTGTGCCCTTTTTAGATCACAACGTTGTTGAATTAGCAACGCACCTTTCCAATGATTTGAAGTACCCCACTTCACCCAAAAAATTTCTTACGGAAACTTTTGCGGATATTTTTCCAGATGAAGTCGTGAACCGAAAGAAAATGGGATTTACCTTGCCTTGGAGTGTTTGGATGAAAAACGAATTAAAAGAATTCACAGAATCCGGATTTCAAGAATTGTACAATCAAGAAGTCGTGAATGAAAAGGTCCTTAAAAATGCGTGGAGTAAATTTTTAATGGGAAGTGAAGAAAAGTCCTTCATTTCATTTTGGCATTTATCTGTGTTGGGACATTGGATGAAGAACAATAAGATTAACTTCGAGCAATGAAAATTCTGGTATTCACCGATTGGTTTTATCCTGGATCACAAGCCGGTGGTCCCATTCAATCGCTGATATCGCTTATGAAATTCAGTTCAGATCAGTTCTATGTCGTGACGAGAAATACCGATTTGAACAGCACGACACCATACCCTGGAATACGATCCAATACTTGGCAAGAAAGCTTTCAAGAAAACATTCAAGTTTATTATCTGAATGAAAAATCATTAACCGAAAATTTCATCTTCAAGATTTACAAAGAACTAGAACCTGATCGAATTTACTTGAACTCGATGTGGTCTCCGAAATTCACGCTAACTCCGTTAAGTGTTTGTAGGAAAAGTGGATGGTCTGAACAGATTGTTCTTGCTCCTCGTGGGATGCTTAAGCCAGCAGCGTTCAATCAAAAAGGATTCAAGAAAAAACTGTTTTTGTTTTTTGCTAAAGCAAACAATACATACGGAAATATCTGTTGGCATGCGACCAGCGAAATTGAGCGCGATGAAATTCTTCAATTGTTTCCGAAAGCCAACATTCGCATTGCTCCAAATATTTCCAACGCCGCATTCACCGCTGTAAAAAAAGAGCTTTCTTCACCCTTCCGAATTTTAACTGTAGGAAGAATAAGTCCAGAAAAAGGCTACCTCGAAGCTATTGAGGCATTCCGCAAATGGAATCCAAAACAGATTATACAATGGGACATCGTTGGTCTAAGAGAAAATGCTGAACTGGTGAAAAATATTCTTGATGCAGAACTAGATTTTTCTTCGGTTCAAATTCAATTGCACGGGCATAAAAATCAGGATGATTTAAAGTTGTTTTATGAAAAAGCTCATCTGTTTTTCTTACCCTCTCGGGGTGAAAATTATGGGCATGTTATTGCAGAAGCCCTTTCCTACGGCATCCCAGTTGTTATTTCCGATAACACACCTTGGAAAAATCTCGAAGAAGCCCACGCCGGCAAATCAACTTCATTGAGCCCTTGGAAATTAGCTGAATCGTTAGATTTCTTCGTGAATCTCACCAATGACGAGTACCAACAATGGTCTCAAGGCGCCTCGAACTATGCCAAAGCTCATGTCAATTCCCCAGAAACCCTCGCACTGAATAGGTCCCTTTTCAAATAATTAATCTTGTGAAACATCTGTTTCAAGATTCTTCGAAAGATTCTCCGAAAGGTCTTGCGAAGCACCTTCCGAAGGACCTTGAGAAACATCTTACAAAGTATCTTACAAAGTATCTTGCGGAGCACCTTGTGAAACACCTAGAATAATCGTTACTTTGCCTCACACAATCCCACAATGAACTTAGTTGTACTTTCTCGAAACGCGAAGCTTTACAGCACCAAGCGTTTGGTTGAGGCCGCTCAGAAAAGAGGCCACGAAATCCGCGTTATCGATCACTCGAAATGCGACTTAGTTATTGAAAAGAAAAAGCCGAAAGTGCTTTATCGCGGTGAAGAAATTGTGGGCGTTAACGCCGTTATTCCGCGTATTGGAGCTTCTGTAACTTTCTACGGAACAGCAGTGGTTCGTCAGTTTGAAATGATGAACGTGTTCACCGCAGTAGAATCTCAAGCATTGGTTCGTTCACGCGACAAACTGCGCAGCTTACAAATCTTATCTCGCGCTGGCCTCGGTCTTCCGAAAACAGTATTCACCAACTACTCGAAAGACATTGAACGTACATTGAAGGAAATTGGCGGAGCGCCTGTTATCATTAAGCTTTTGGAAGGAACACAAGGATTGGGTGTTGTGCTTGCAGAAAATAAAAAAGCTGCGGTTTCAGTAATTGAAGCATTCAATGGATTGAAGGCACGCGTCATTGTTCAAGAGTTCATTAAAGAATCTCGTGGGGAAGACATTCGTGCGTTTGTGGTAGACGGACATGTCGTTGGCGCAATGGTGCGCACAGCGAAAGAAGGAGAATTCCGAAGCAACCTACACAGAGGTGGCTCCGCCAAAGTAATTGAGCTTACTCCGGAAGAAGAAATCGCTGCAATCAAAGCGGCTAACGCCATGAAACTTGGTATTGCTGGGGTTGACATGCTTCGCAGCGATAGAGGTCCATTAATTATTGAGGTGAATTCTTCTCCAGGACTTGAAGGAATTGAATCTGCAACAGGTGTCGATATTGCAGGACAGATCATCAAGTATATTGAAAAGAACGTGTAAATAGTTCTGCTTGTTTGTGAGCGCTTCGGTGTAAATTGCGGAAAAATTTTACCATGCGTTTCGGAACCAAAGCCATTCACGCGGGACAAGAGCCCGATCCAACAACAGGAGCCATTATGACTCCTATCTATCAAACTTCAACATACGTTCAGGAGTCTCCGGGTGTTCACAAAGGCTATGCCTACGCACGTGGTAAAAACCCAACGCGTGTTGCATTGGAGCGTTGCTTGGCAGAATTGGAAAACGCTAAACACGGTTTGTGTTTTTCAAGCGGAATGGGAGCGGCAGACGCTATTATTAAGCTTCTTGTTCCTGGCGACGAAGTCATTGCAACAGACGATTTATATGGTGGAAGCTACCGCATGTTCACGAAAGTTTTTGCGAAATATGGAATTGTATTTCACTTCGTTGATATGCATGATTTCGATGCATTGGAAAGAACAGTGAACGCAAAGACAAAAATGTTATGGGTGGAAACTCCAACCAACCCCATGATGAAAATCATAGACATTGAAAGATGCGTAGAGTTTGCAAAAAAACACAATTTGATTTCTGTCATAGACAACACTTTTGCATCGCCATACCTTCAAAATCCGTTGGACATGAACGCTGATATTGTTATGCACAGTGCTACGAAATATTTAAACGGACACAGCGATGTTGTGATGGGCGCTTTGTGCACCAACGATGACAACTTATATGAGCAATTGGCATTCATAGCGAATTCATGCGGTGCTACACCCGGACCACAAGACAGCTTCTTAGTATTACGTGGTTTGAAAACCTTGCATGTTCGCATGGAAAGACATTGTGCAAACGGTGTTGTTGTTGCGAACTTCCTAGCCAATCACCCGAAAGTTGAAAAGGTTTACTGGCCTGGTTTCCCCTCGCATCCGAATCATGATGTTGCTAAAAAACAAATGCGCGATTTCGGTGGAATGATTTCATTCAGTTTGAAGGGAGATCGTTTTGAAGACGCTTCGAAATTGGCACAGGCGGTTCGTGTATTCTCTCTGGCTGAATCCTTAGGCGGAGTAGAATCATTGCTCGGACACCCTGCATCTATGACACACGCATCTATTCCAAAACCGGAAAGAGAAAGAAGCGGAATTACCGATTCACTTTTAAGATTGAGTGTGGGTATTGAAGACGCAGAAGACTTAATTGAAGATTTAACGAATGCATTAAATGCTATCTAATATGAACAAGAAAAACGTTGCCGTTGTTGGGGCAGGATTAGTTGGAAGTTTATGGGCTGTTTACCTGGCTAAACGCGGGTATACCGTTTCCGTGTTTGATCGTCGTTCAGACATTCGCAACGTGAAGGTTGTTCAAGGAAAAAGTATAAATCTTGCGCTAAGCGATCGCGGTTGGAAAGGACTTGAAGGGGCCGGTATTCGCAAGGAAATTGAAGAGGTCGCACTTCCCATGAGCGGACGATTAATGCACGCAGTAAATGGCGAACTCACCTACCAACCCTATGGAAAAGAAGGGCAAGCCATATACAGTGTTTCTAGAGGGATTCTGAATCAAACATTGGTGCGTTGTGCTGCTGAATTCGAAAACGTTTCACTCAACTTCGAGCACAAATGCGTAGATGTTGAACTCGATACAAACACCATTGTTTTCGAAGATAAAAATGGCGAGCGTGTTCGTCAACAATTCGATCAGATTTTCGGCACAGATGGCGCATTCAGCGCTGTTCGCGCGCGCATGACGAAGCTCGATCGTAACGAATATTCTCAGTCGTACTTAGACCATGGTTACAAGGAATTAGAGATTCCTGCAAATGCAGACGGTACACATCAAATGCGCAAAGACTGTCTTCACATTTGGCCTCGAGGAGAATTCATGATGATTGCACTTCCCAATATCGACGGCAGTTTCACATGCACGCTCTTCTTCCCTTTTGAAGGAGAAGTCTCTTTCGATAAATTAAAAACAGATCAAGACGTTCTCGATTTCTTCGAAAAATATTTTCCAGATGCAAAAGCAATGATGCCGGAATTGTTGCTGGATTACAACACGAATCCAACCGCGAGTTTAGTCATGACGAAATGCAATCCTTGGAACTACAAAAACCAAGTGGCGCTTATGGGAGATTCTGCTCATGCTATCGTTCCATTTTACGGGCAGGGCATGAATAGCGGGTTTGAAGACTGCAGCGAACTTGATCGTCTCATGACGGAAATGGGTGAAGACCATCCTGATCTATTGAAAGAATATGGAAAGACGCGTAAACCAAACGGTGATGCCATTTTAGAATTAGCGCTTCGCAATTACATTGAGATGCGCGATTTAACTGCCGATAAAGATTTCCTTCTTCAGAAGAAAATTGAAGGTCGCTTTGCAACGAAGTATCCTGAAAAATGGATTCCACTGTACTCGCAAGTAACCTTCAGTCATATTCCCTATCACGAAGCATTAAGCAGCGGTATTCGTCAGAATGAAATCATGAAGGAAGTCATGAACAGACCCGACATTGAAGCCGTTTGGGACAGCGAAGAAATAGAAAACGAAATTCTAAAACGAATCTAAAATTGCATGCGCATTTGCAGCGTGCAATCTGTTTTTCGAAATCCGCTAATCATTGAATTTCCCGAAGAGATGAAATCTCGATCGGTGTAAGTCCATTGTGCTATTCTAAACCACACATCTATGTTTCTTCGAACATCGAATTTGAAGATGCCGTAGATTCTTGCTCCCTTTCCATAATAAGCCGGAATGCTGTAACTGTAGAGCACATCGTTCTCATAAGCATATAAGCGCGCATTCCAAGTATCGGATTGAAACAATGCGTAACGAATCGTTACGCTAACTGGAACATTCATCTTCTTCCAAATGACATCTTGAAAAACCAAATATCCCGTTTCAGTTGGAAGCCCTTCTTCATTGGTTTTTACTAATTCAATCCGACTGTGCAACTTCAAACTTTCAGTCGGACTGAAAATAAAATTCAATCGAATTTGCTGCGAAAGTTTATCCACCGGAAAGTCAATGCGATTCAGAACACTCTTATCAATGGACGTTCTTCGAAAGCGCATTCGTGCATAGAACTCATGCTTTTTATCGGGTCTGTAATTGAATTGAATAAGATTATCACTGAAGCTCGAAGGGGCCGTGACTTGATACTTCAACCAAGGAAATTGAACACCATCTGTGTAGGCATTCATGCTTATTTTCTTCGACAATTGAGCTTGAACACTGGCATACATTCCTCTCTCATTCGAAGGAAGAACGCTGTTTCCTTCCGCAAGAACATTCGAATACACGGCTTGAAAATCAGTGTCAAAATCGCGAAACAAAAGTGTTGCAGAAACACGCGCATGCAATGCCGAGGTCATTCCAAAAACAGAAGCCATTGCTCCGTTCGAACTTCTTGAAACTTCTCCGAAAAGCGAAACATTCTGCCACACCCCTTCCGCATACACACCCATGACATCTTGATTTCTTCCTGCAAATTTCCCTTGCGCATACCAGTCGGTCTTCGCTGAAATTGAATCGCTGAAACTTCTGTGAACCGCAACAGCTCCGAGTTTCCACATGCCTCGTTGAACTTGCACATTTCCACCATAAATATTTTCAGTCAAAGCATTCCTATTCGCGCGTTCACTTTCTGTTCGATGAAGACCACCAAGAGCAATAGCACTGACCACTTGATTGTCGTCAGAAAGCACAGTATCGTTTGTGAATGTGGCATCGAGTTTTCTTCGTGACACAAAGAGTGTTGTACTGAAAAATTTATTTCCAAAAGTTGCGCCTGCACCGCGAAAAAAAGAATTTTCATTTACTGAAGAATATGGACGAAGGTTTTGCGCATTTCGTTTCACTTGAACGCTGAAAGAAGACTTGCCGAAAGCCATGCTGTTCCAGCAAGTGAGTCCTTGTCCGAACTGAACCTGATAATCGCCTATAGCCAATTGCTTCAGCACTTTCGCTTCGCGAATGAATAGCGAGGCGCTTTTAAAATCGGGTCCCATACGAAGCGGCTCGCCAATATCGTTTTCAAGCGTTAGTCCGAATGCAATATTCCTTCGGTATTGAAAACGATAGCGCAAATACGTTCCGTATTCACTTCCTAAAAAATTCTTCTTTCCAGTCATTGCATCTGGAATAAATCCGGCCTGTTCTTGCAACGTTCTTTTCGCTCGAAAGAGAACATCATGCGTTCCCTCTTCACGCAACCTTCGAAAAGAAAAATCAGAAAACCCATCTTCTTCATTCACAAAAACAAAAGGCTGCAACCACCGAACGGTCGTCAGATCAAGGCCTACAACACTCTGTAATTCAAAGATGCTTTTCAATTTTCCGTATTTGGAAATGTGCCTGAACAATGAATTAATTTGAGCGTCGCTCAAAACAACCAAGGCTTGCAAGTCCGCTATTTCCGCTGAATTGAGATTGAGCCTGTGTCGAGCGAAATAATTCAAGTCTTCCGTCAACGAAGAATAATCAATCTCACCTCCTTCTTCCGTCAAACTTGAAATGCTTTCAATGCGCCGATCAACCACTTGATCCAACTCGAATTCTTCCGAATGCTGAGCAAAAGGATAAAACACCTTCAACATAAAAAATAAAAAAAGCAAACACTTAGTTGTTCCTTCCATAAATAAAAGAGATTTGCGGAGTAATTCCCAATTGTGGATGAACGGTTGCTGATGCGTCGAGCGAATAATTCTTCAAGCGTGTTCCCACGCCCATGGACCACGTCTGCCAATGCGTGTTCATTCCCAAACGAAAGGCAAACACTTCCATTGGAAAATATTCCAATCCAAAACTGTAACTCAAGGAAGCTATTTGTGAAGTCGAAGAGGACAGTTGCGCTGATAAGCTCACCTGTTCTCCAAACGAATAACTTGTTCCAAGCCGCAGGGTTGCTGGCAAGTCTTCGGCGTTCTTTATTGATTTCATTGGAAGATCGGCTACAGCAGCCCATTTCCAATCCTTGCGAACGTTATACCTAGCACCCACGTTCATCCAAAAATTGGAGGCAACTCCATAGCCATTCATTATTCGGGTGGAAGAATAACCGAGACTTGCTGAGGCACTTAACTTTTGGGACAATGCCATGGCATAACCCACATTCACGCGCTTTCGATTAAACTCGGTATTCCCATAAGATTGGCATACGACCCCCATAACTCCCGTTCGGAAACGCTTCAAAAAAGCCACTCCTCCGTCGTTTATAGCGGAAATTCCGTAGGGTATCTGTC
This sequence comes from Flavobacteriales bacterium, assembly GCA_030729695.1. Lineage (GTDB taxonomy): Bacteria > Bacteroidota > Bacteroidia > Flavobacteriales_D > Sanyastnellaceae > CAIZGX01. Next base: position 10,839 of record JANQWV010000026.1, read on the forward strand.
CATAAAAGGAGCAATTCAGTCCCTTCAATTCCGAAGATGCAGATAAGTTATGAAATCCGGAAAAAGCATCGCTCTGCGCAATTGCACTTCCGCTAAGTGCCGCCATTCTTGCGCCCTGTGTATACTGCGCGTGGCATCTACCGAAAAAACTCAGTAATAAACTGAAAGAAAAAACGAAATATTTCATCTATTTAAGTTAATCCAGAAGAGAAAAACTTTCATATTCCAAGAAGCATTGTATATTTGCACCGCAACATGCGCATGTGGCGTAATTGGTAGCCGCGCCAGACTTAGGATCTGGTGCCGCGAGGCGTGGGGGTTCGAGTCCCTCCATGCGCACTTGAAAAGCGGAGGTCAACCCTCCGCTTTTGTTTTTATCTTTGCACTCTATTTTCAATACCTTCCATGGGCAAATACAGGGAAATCAAAGGATTGTCGCTTCCACAAATAGCGAACGATATACAAGCATACTGGCAAGCGGAGAACATTTTCCAACGCAGTATCACTGAACGCGAAGGCGGACAGCCATTCGTGTTTTTCGAAGGGCCACCTTCTGCGAACGGAATGCCGGGCATTCACCACGTTATGGCGCGTTCCATTAAAGATATCTTTTGTCGTTACCAAACCCTTCGTGGAAAACAAGTTCACCGCAAGGCCGGTTGGGACACGCACGGACTTCCCATTGAATTAAGTGTAGAGAAAACATTAGGCATTAAGAAAGAAGACATTGGTAAGACCATTTCGGTGGAAGAGTACAACAACGCCTGCCGCAAGGAGGTTATGAAGTACACCGACCTTTGGGAGAAACTTACCAAAGACATGGGGTATTGGGTAGACATGAACGACCCGTACGTTACCTATGACAACAAATACATTGAAACGGTTTGGTGGTTGCTTCAACAATTGCACAACAAGAATCTGTTGTATAAGGGCTACACCATTCAACCTTATTCACCAGCTGCAGGAACAGGATTAAGTTCTCACGAATTGAATCAACCGGGCTGCTATAAGGAAGTGAAAGACACTTCAGCGGTAGCCCAGTTCAAATTGATTGATGCGCATGCAACGCTCAATGTGAATTCGGATCTTCCGATTTATGTTTTAGCTTGGACGACTACCCCTTGGACCTTGCCTTCAAACGTGGCATTGGCTGTTGGAGAAAAAATAAACTACACCGTTGTTGAATCGTTGACTCCATTTGGAAATGAGCATGCTTATTTCATTGTAGCTTCAGCGCTTCGTGAAAAATATTTCCCGGTAGCAAACGGAGAAAACTTTGAAGAGTTCAACGCGGGAGATAAGAAAATTCCGAATAGAACGGTTTCAGAATTAAACGGAAAACAACTTTTAAATCTTCGTTACGAGCAATTGCTTCCATTCGTACAACCGAACGATGGCGATGCTTTCAAGATTATTGGCGGTGATTTCGTTACCACGGAAGATGGAACGGGTATTGTTCACATTGCACCAAGCTTTGGGGCAGATGACTTCCGCGTAGCGAAACAAAACGGCATGGGAAATCTGACGCTTGTTGATCGCAGAGGACGTTTCCTTCCTGAAGTGCAAGACGGCACATTCTTATTCGGAGAAGAGTTCGTTAAAGAAGCGTACTATTCCGATGAAGAAAAAGCAGTTGAGCTGGAAAAACAAAAAGCAAGTCTTGGTGGAATAATAAAAGACACCGAGAAACTTCAGTATTTGAGTGTTGACGAACGTATTGTTTTGAAACTTCAAACCGAAGGAAAATTATTCAAGAAAGAAAAATACGCGCACAACTATCCGCATTGCTGGAGAACAGATAAGCCTGTACTTTACTATCCTTTGGATTCTTGGTTCGTGAAGGTTCCTGAAAAGAGAAATCGTCTGGTGGAATTGAACAACACTATTCAATGGAAACCAGAATCTACGGGCACTGGACGATTTGGTAACTGGTTGGAAAATGCAAACGATTGGAACCTTTCGCGCAGTCGCTTCTGGGGAATTCCACTTCCAATTTGGCGCACCGAAGACGGAAGCGAATCAATCTGCATTGGCTCTGTTGAAGAGCTTCAAGCTGAATTGAAAAAAAGCGTAGCCGCTGGAATTACAGAAACGAATCCACTTGAAAACTTCCAACCGAACAATCATTCGGTTGAGAATTATAACCTGTTCGATTTACATAAACCCTACGTAGATAAAATTGTATTGGTTAGCCCTAGCGGGAAACCAATGCACCGTGAAGCGGACTTAATTGACGTTTGGTTCGACAGTGGTGCAATGCCCTACGCGCAGTGGCACTATCCTTTCGAGAACAAAGAGAAAATAGACAACAACCTTTCCTTCCCTGCAGACTTTATTGCGGAAGGCGTGGATCAAACAAGAGGATGGTTTTACACTTTGCATGCTATTGCAACGTTGTGTTTCGATTCTGTTGCTTATAAAAATGTTATTTCAAACGGACTTGTTTTAGACAAGAACGGAAACAAAATGTCTAAGCGTTTAGGCAATGCTGTAGATCCGTTTGAAACCCTTGGTAAATATGGTCCAGACGCCACGCGTTGGTACATGATTACCAATTCAGATCCGTGGGATAATTTGAAATTCGATACAGAAGGAATTGCTGAAGTACAACGTACATTCTTCGGAACGCTTTCGAATACGTATTCTTTCTTTGCATTGTATGCAAACATTGATGGTTACGAAGCTTCAAGCAATGACCCTGCTGTTGAAAATCGTCCTGAATTAGACAAGTGGATTATGAGTAAGTTGAATGCGCTTACGCTTGAAGTTGAGAAAAACCTCGACGCATTTGATCCTACTCCTGCTGCGCGTGCCATTGAATCGTTCGTTAACGATCACCTTTCAAATTGGTTCGTGCGTTTAGCGCGCAAAAGATTCTGGCATGGCGAAATGACCGAAGACAAACGCTCGGCATACGCTACACTTTACGCTTGCTTAAAGCAAGTGGCTCAACTTATGAGTCCTTTTGCTCCTTTCTATTCAGACTGGTTATTCCAAAGCTTGAATACGAATAGCGAATCGGTTCATCTTTCTCATTTGGAAGCAGGAAGCTTCCGAGATGAAAATCTTGAAGCGCGCATGGACCTTGCGCAACGCATTTCAAGCATGGCCCTTTCTATTCGCAAAAAAGAGAACATCAAAGTGCGTCAAACACTTGCTGAAATTCGAATTCCAGTTTTAGATGAAACCACGCAGTCACGCATTGAAAGTGTCGCAGATCTAATTTGCAGCGAGGTGAACGTGAAAGGGGTGAAATGCGTAGATGAGCAGACCACTAAAATTGTGAAGGACCTCAAATTGAATTTCAAAACCCTCGGAAAAAAGTGTGGGAAGTTCATGAAGGAAATTCAGCAATTCGCGCAAGAAAACGCGCAAGAAATTATTTCATCAATTGAAAAAACCGGAGAATACATGTGGCAGAAGGAATCGATACTTCTTCAAACCGAAGATGTAGAGATTATTCCTGTTGACATTCCTGGATGGAAAGTAGCGAATCAAGGCAACTTGACTGTTGCGCTTGATGTTACCATTACACCCGAATTGAAAGAAGAAGGATATGCCCGTGAATTGGTGAATCGCATTCAAAACCTGAGAAAAGAAACCAATTTCGAGGTTACAGATAAAATAATTGTTAAAGTTTCGGGAGAAAACTACCTGAATGATGTTTTGAAAAACAATTCTGAATATATTAGCAGTCAAGTACTTGCTTCTTCGCTTGAGTTTATTCCAGAAATGGAAGGGGGTGTCGCGGTTGAATGGGAAGGGGAAGAAGTGGTGCGTTTACTATTAACCAAAAACCTTTAAGACCCATGGCAAAAAAATCAACCCCTGCCAAAAAAGTAGTTGCCAAGAAACCCGTTGTTAAAAAAGCAGCGCCAGCTAAAAAAGCAGCGCCAGCTAAGAAAGCAGCGCCAGCTAAGAAAGCAGCGCCAGCTAAGAAAGCAGCGCCAGCAAAGAAGGCGGCTCCAGCGAAAAAAGTAGTTGCGAAGAAGCCAATCGCCAAAAAAGCAGCGCCAGCAAAGAAAGCAGCACCAGCGAA
>JANQWV010000026.1:14977-26416 GCA_030729695.1 Flavobacteriales bacterium
AAAAAGCAGCGCCAGCGAAGAAAGCAGCTCCAGCGAAAAAAGTAGTTGCGAAGAAACCAGTGGCGAAAAAAGCAGCGCCTGTAAAAAAGGCCGTTGCTCCAGTGAAGAAAGTAGAAGTTAAAAAAGTTAAACCCGCTCCAGCAGTTACCGCTAAACCAGCGGCAGTGAAGAAACCCGAGGCAAAGACAACTGCACCCGTTTATAAACCTGCTCCAGAGATTAAAAAAGAACCAGTGAAGATGCCAGCAGAACCAGTGAAAGGATTACGTTATTCAGACAAAGACTTGAAAGAATTTGAAATTCTTATCAAAGAAAAACTAGAACAATCTCGCTCAGACTTTGAAGAGTTGAAAGAATCTCTATCAAGAGAAGGAGACAATAGCACAGACGACACTTCTCCAACATTCAAAATGATGGAGGACGGAAGTGATACCAATAGCCGCGAAGAAATTGCGCAATTGGCTGCTCGTCAAGAAAAGTTCATTAAAAACTTAGAAAACGCATTGCTTCGTATCATGAACAAAACCTACGGTGTTTGTCGTGTTACAGGAAAACTAATCCCTAAAGAACGCTTGCGTTTGGTGCCTCATGCTACCCTTAGCATTGAAGCCAAAAACATGCAGTAAGATCTCGTGAAGTGAGAAAAGTACTCTTAATTATTTTAAGCGTTGTTGCGCTTGATCAACTATTAAAAATCTGGATAAAGCTCTCGTTTCTCTATGGAGAAAACGTAGAGCTCATTCCCGGTTGGCTCGATTTACAATTTGTTGAAAATCCGGGTATGGCATTCGGCTGGATGTTCCCCGGAACAACAGGAAAGCTTGCGCTTAGCATTTTTCGAATCCTTGTTGTAACGGCGATTATTATCTACATCTACAAGCTCACCAAAAAGAAAACCCATCAAGGTTATCTATTTTGTCTTGCGCTTATTGTAGCAGGCGCATTGGGAAACATCATTGATAGCGCTGTCTACGGAATGTGTTTTGACAAAGGATCGACCTTCGACCCGCACTTTCAAGACTACACGGCGTATTCAGACACCGCTGCGTTTTCTTCTCAAGGATATGCGCCCTTTTTAATGGGGAATGTGGTAGATATGATTCACATTACAAAAGAACTTGACTTCCCGTCGTGGTCACCTATTCATGCAGGTGAAAGAGCCGAGATATTCCCTCCCATTTTCAATATTGCAGACACCTCTATTTCTGTTGGAATCATATTAATCCTACTCTTCCAACGTCGTTTTTTCAAAGACGAAGAAGAGGAAGTTTCCATTGAAGAGGCGGTCACCGAAGTTGATCCTTCTGCATGAAATTGAATCTTTCCATTTCTGAACTGTCCCACATTGTTGGTGGTGAAATCTCAGAAGGGAACAGCAAGAACTTTATTCATTCCATTTGTACCGATACGCGCCACACCATTGATGCAGCGCATACTTTATTTATTCCGCTAAAAGGAGAACACTTCAACGGACATGTGTTTATTTCAAATGCATATCAGAAAGGAATCAGAACATTCATCGTTTCTGAAGAAGTTGACCTACCGAGCGAGTGCACAACTATTCGTGTTGAAAACACGACAACGGCATTTCAACAAATTGCGACTCATCATAGAAAGCAGTTCAATATTCCCATCATTGGCATTACTGGAAGTAATGGTAAAACCATTGTGAAAGAATGGATCAATCAACTGCTTGCAGATGATTTCTGCATTGCAAGAAGTCCGAAAAGCTTTAACTCACAAGTGGGAGTCCCATTGGCAGTATTGCAATTGGAGCCCATGCATAACCTAGGTATTTTCGAAGCAGGTATTTCATTGCCGAATGAAATGAATACACTGCAGAAAGTCATTCAACCAACAACGGGCATCTTTACTTTTTTAGGAAGTGCTCACGCAGAAAATTTCCAATCACAACGAGAACTGCTTCAAGAAAAAATGAAGTTGTTCCCAACGTGCGAAACACTTATTGCACCCTCAGGAATTGACATTGATTTCAAAGGGAATTTCATTCGTGTTGGAAAAGAAAGTAACGATGATTTTTCCATTCAAAAAATCACATCATCTTCATCGCATTCTATTGTTTCCTTTAGTTGGAAAGGGGAATTTGCTGACGCTGAAATTCCATTTACTGATAATATCTCAATTGACAACTTCGCACTAGCAGCCGCTACAGCATTGCACTTCGGACTTTCGCTGAAACAACTTTCAGAGAAAGCGCCACAACTTCTTTCCGTTGAAATGCGCATGCAACAACTGAAAGGTATCGGTGGAATTCAATTGTTGAACGACGGTTATAGCAATGACCTTACTTCGCTCAAATTAGCGCTTCAACATTTCAATTCAAATGTTCAAGCTTACAAGCGAGGAGTAATTATTTCCGATATTCTTCAAAGTGGAATGAAGGATGAAATTTGGATTGAACGTGTGAGTGAACTCATGAATGAATTTCAAATCGATGAAGTTTATTCAGTAGGAGAGCAATTCCTTCAACACAAAAACATTCTTCCTCATTCATTTAAAAGTTTCGGAAATACAGAAGCACTCATTGAGTTTATTCTTTCAAATAAAATCGAATCAAGCGCTTTGCTCATCAAAGGAGCACGCAAATTTCAATTCGAAAAAATCGTAAGCGCATTGCAAGAGCAGCGCCAAGAAACCATTTTCGAAGTGAACATGAATGCCCTTGCAAATAACTACTACTACTTCCGTTCGTTACTCAATCCTGAAGTAAAACTTATGGGAATGGTAAAGGCGAACGGATACGGCATTGGAGCGGTTGAAGTAGCTATATGCCTTGCCAACTGTGGCATTGACGCTTTGGCCGTGGCGTATACAGATGAAGGCGTTCAACTTCGCGAAGCCGGAATTTCACTTCCAATTTTAGTGCTTGAACCGAATGTTACCGACTTCGCTCCGGTTTTCAAACATAGATTAGAACCTGAATTATTTTCAATAAGATCATTCAAAGCATTTGCAAAAGCAGCAAAGGAATTCAATTCAGAAAAAAGATTTAAAGCGCACTTGAAACTCGACACCGGAATGAACCGTTTAGGTTTCAAGAGTGATGAAACTTCAGAATTAATTGAACTACTTCACGAGCATAAAAACATAGAAATAGCGAGCATTTTTACGCATTTCGCGGCTTCTGAAGACGAATCGCACGACACCTTTACTCAAGATCAAATTAACGATTTCGAAAATCGTTCTAAGAAAATTTCAGAGGCTCTCGGTTATGCTCCAACACTTCATGCCGCGAACACTGGAGGAATTCAACGTTGGAAAAATGCGCAATTCAACATGGTTCGATTGGGAATCGGTCTTTACGGAGTATCGGCTTTTGAGGAAGAGCAAAAAATGTTGCGCAATGTCGGAAGCCTAAAAACCAGTATCGTCCAAATCAAGTCTGTGCTTCCGAATGAAACCGTTGGTTACGGAAGAACATTCACTTCCAACCAAGAAATGAAAATCGCCGTTCTTCCGATCGGCTACGCAGATGGCTTCCGCAGATCACTCTCCAACGGAAAAGGCAAAGTCTTCATCAACGGAAAAGCCTGTCCCGTTGTCGGTCGCGTGTGCATGGACGTTACCATGGTCGACATTACAGGTGTCCCTGCACAAGAAGGCGATGAAGCCATTGTATTCAATGGTGATCACTCCATTCTCGATTACGCACAAGCCTGTGACACCATTGCCTACGAAGTGCTCACAGGCATTCCCCAACGCGTAAAACGTATAATTGTAAACGAAGCCTAATTTTCGCAAGTAAAAAAGACATTTCTGTGAAGATGTTTCGCGCTTTCATTCCGATATTTACGGAATATCAGAATTAAGCATGACACACAACATTTCATTCTCAAAATCGATTTTCTTCCTAGTAAGCTTCTTTGTTGCTTCAACAACCTTATTCGGACAGGCAGCTCGAATGAATAACGAATTCATTCTTCAACTTAAAAAAGGCTTCTCAGCTGCTCAAGCAGAGCAGGAATTGACGCAACATTTCGGAATACTTCCCGAAATCAAAGCGAGCCATGAAGTAAGCGACATCATGCGCGCTTGGTTGTTTACATTCAACGAAGAGTTGATTTCATTGAATGAAATCATTCGCTTCGCACCAACTTGCTCGAGCATTCAACTTGCACAAGCCAACCACAAACTTGCCGAACGTATTGTTCCTAACGACCCTTCATATGGTCAACAATGGTTTCACGACGATGCGTCAGACAACGACATCGATACGCCTGAAGCTTGGGACATTACAACAGGAGGATTTACTGCATTCGGCGATGAAATCGTAGTGTGCGTGGTTGAAGGAGGTGGCGCAAAATGGGATCAAGCAGATATCATTGAAAACCACTGGACCAACACCAACGAAATAGATGGAAATGGAATTGACGATGACAACAACGGATACATCGATGACATTGACGGTTGGAACATGACTGCCAACAGCGACGCTATTGCCGCTGGTAATCACGGTACGCAAGTAAGCAGCATGATTGGTGCAAAAGGAGACAACGGCATCGGAATTACAGGAGTTAACTGGAATGTAAAAATCATGCAAGTAGACATGGGCGGAATTACTGAAGCAAACGTAATTGCTGCATACACGTATCCGCTCAAGATGCGTCGCATGTACAACTTGTCTGGCGGAACTCAGGGTGCCTACGTTGTTGCAACAAACAGCAGCTGGGGAACCGACAACGGACAACCTTCGCAAGCGCCACTGTGGTGCGCTATGTATGACACCCTTGGTGTTGCAGGAATTCTTTCTTGTGGTTCTACCGCAAACAACAACGTGAACATCGATGTTGTCGGAGATCTTCCTACCGCTTGTCCAAGCGAATACATGATTGCAGTAACCGCTACGAACAGTTCAGACGTTCGCACATTCAGCGGATATGGAATTACTACCATCGACCTTGGTGCTCCTGGAGAAGCAGTTTATCTTGCAGGCAACACCAATTATGGAAATACATCCGGAACCTCCTTTGCAGGTCCTTGTGTTGCCGGAGCAATAGCCCTGTTGTATTCCGCACCCTGCAACTCGTTCATGGCCATAGCCAACTCGAATCCTTCCACGGGTGCTGAACTTATTCGAGATTATATTTTCAATGGAGTAGATGTTGTAGCAAACCTTCAACCCGAAATGGTAACAGGCGGACGATTGAATGTTAAAAACAGTTTAGACTTGTTATTGAATGAATGTTCTGCAGGTGGCTGCGTTGCACCTTTCGCTATCGCGGCTGCACAAACACCGGGCACACTCGACTACACGCTTTCTTGGAACAGCACACCAGATGTAACAAATTTCGTTTGTCAATACCAAGTGCAAGGATCTGGTAACTGGACTCTAATTGAAAACATAAACGCGAACAGTCTAACGATTTTGGGTTTATCAGCTTGTTCCATATATGAATTTCAACTGGCTTCTATTTGCGACACCGTTCAAGGTGAATGGACAAACTCATTCGTACTAAACACAGACGGATGTTGCACAAACCCGAGCGTTTATTCGGCTCCGAATGCACAAGGAGCAACAACAGCCACCGTTGCATGGAATGATATCTTCGCTGCAGATGGATATACCATTCAGTTAACAGGACCAAACGGAACAGATATTATTCAATCGCTTCAACCAAACATTACATTCTTTAATCTAGATTCGTGCTCGACCTACACCATTCAAGTAGGTTCAATCTGCGTCAATCCAGAAAATCCTTTCACCTCTTTTGAATTCTCTACAACCGGTTGCGGTTCATGCACCGATGTGGTTTATTGTGATGCAGACGGTGGTAACGCATCAGATGAATACATCGAAGCTGTTACAGTAGGTTCGTTCACAAACTTGAGCACGGACAATGCAAACTATACCGATTACACAGATCTTAGCACACTCACATTGGTTGCAGGAAACTCTTATCCCATTTCGCTTACACCCGGCTTCCCTGGAACGTCCTACAGTGAGTATTTCAAAATATGGATCGACTACAATGCCAATGGAACTTTCGATGAGCCTACAGAACTGGCCTTCGATTCAGGCAGTGGTTCTCAAAATACAGTTACTGGAACCCTAACCGTTCCTGCAGCAGCAGCTCTTGCCCCTGGCAGCACTCGCATGCGAGTAGGAATGGCCTACGTTGGAATCTTTGGGTCTGGAAATCCTCCTACCTCATGCGGCACTTATGCTTACGGAGAAGTGGAAGACTACTGCGTGAACATCGCATTAGCAGATGGTGTTGAAAATGTAAACGGAAACTTCAACCTACAAGTTTATCCAAACCCAGCTGCAGAATCCATTCAACTTAATCTTCCTTCAAACATTCAAGTATTCCAATTGAGAATATTATCCACAGATGGAAAATGTGTGAAACAAATGAACACCTATTCTCGTTTTCATTCAGTTAGTGATCTTGCACCAGGATATTACATTCTTGAAGTCATTTCAGAAAACGGAATCGCCAGAACAAAAATTTGTGTCGAGTAAGTAAACTAAATGACAACTTAGTTTGTCTTAGATAAAATGAATCGTAAACTACTCCTCACCATTTGCGTTTGGCTCACAACCCTTGCGGCATGGGCTACGCACAATCGTGCTGGAGAAATTGTTTACGAGCACATTTCCGGTTACACCTACAAAGTCACTATAAGTACCATTACAAAAGCTAGCTCTTTCGCTGCCGACCGGCCGTTTTTGAAAATCAGATGGGGCGACGAGCCTTCAGGAACAACCGAAAACCAGCTCGACAGTTTAGAAAGAACCGAAGAACTCATCTTAGGTTCTGGCGACGCGAAGAGAAATCAATACATAGGATTTCACACCTACGCAGGTCCAGGGGTCTATTACCTCGTGATGGAAGATCCCAATCGTAATGAAGGTGTAATCAACATCTTGAATTCCATAAACCAAGTATTCACGATTCAGTCGATGATTGTGATTTCTCCTGCAACGGGACACAACAATTCGGTTCAACTACTGAAAATGCCCATTGAAGATGCTTGTCTCAATCAGCCTTGGATACACAACCCTGTAGCCTTCGATCCAGATGGAGATTCCTTGGTTTACTCGCTTGTTCCCTGCATGGGTGAAGGCGCACAGGCCTTACCAGGTTGGCTGCTTCCCGATGCGAGCACAGTAAATGGTTCAGACGTATTTAGTATTAACGCTACAACCGGTGATGTCACTTGGGTCGTTCCGCCATTAGCAGGTGAGTTCAACATCGCAATAAAAATTGAAGAATATCGAAACGGTATTTTGGTCGGTTATGTCATTCGCGACATGCAAATTACCGTTATCACGTGCAACAATCAACCTCCCGTTATTGCGCCCCTTCCCGATTACTGCGTTGAAGCAGGTAGCACCATTCAGTTCGATGTGAATGCAACAGACCCCAATGGAAATACAATTTTCATCAGTGCGTTTGGTGGTCCACTTACGAACGTAGTGCATGAAGCAGAGTTCAACACATTTACAGATACTTTCTATTGGAACCCGGAATGCGAAGAAGTTCGTGCAGCACCTTACACCGTGAGCTTTGAAGCACTTGACAACGGTTTTGTTCCATTGGCAGATATCGAATCTGTAAATATTACCGTAGTCGCTCCAAAAGTTCAAAATGTTCAAGCGGCTGCTGTAGGTTCAACGGTAACAGTAACTTGGAATCCTTCTCCGTGCTTGAATTCATTCACAAACTTCGAAGCAGCAAATGTTCGCTACTTCATTTATAGAAAACAAAACGGATTTAACTTCAATCCTTCCGATTGTGAAGTTGGAATGCCAGCATACACAGGCTTCGTATACATTGGACAAACACTTGGAGTGAACAGCACAACATACAACGACAATGCGCCCGGTTTCGGCGTTCCTTTCTGCTACCGCATTGTTACTGTATGGCCCGACGGTGCATTGAGCTACGCCAGCGAAGAAGCTTGTGTTCAAATTAAAAAAGACATTCCTGTCATCACGAAAGTGAGTATTGAAACAACAGATATTTCGGTCGGCCGAGATACTGTTTGGTGGTCGCCTCCTTCTCAACTCGACACCCTAATTTATTTACCACCCTATCACTACGAATTGGAATTCGAGAACAACGGAACATGGCAAACCATCTTCGCTTCGAATGAATTCACCATCTTGAACACGGGCGACACCGTATACTATCATTCGAATATCGACACCTTCACGGCTTTGAAAAAATACCGTGTGAAATTCTATTCGAATGAAGATGTCGTTGGCTACTCATCAACCGCCACATCGCCTTGGCTCACCGCAACACCGCAAGACAATGCCATTCAATTGAATTTAGCAGGACAATTTCCTTGGATCAATTCGCGGTACTTCATCTATCGAAAGGCTCCAGGTGAGTTAGATTTTTCTTTGTTGAATGAAACTACCATTCCACAATACCTCGATACCGGTTTAGTGAACAATGCCAACTATTGCTATAAGATTCTAACGCTTGGTTCATATGGTGCGCCAAATGTTCCCGACTCTTTGTACAACTTTAGCCAAGAAATTTGCGCAAGTCCATACGACTCAGAACCACCTTGCCCTCCGCTTATTTCACAAACTAACAACTGTGAAATCCCTTCGCTTCAAATTTCATGGGACAACATTGACCCCTCCTGCGCGCAAGACATAACAGCCTACAACATTTACTACGCTCCGACAAATACAAGCTCATACACTTTACTCGGAACATTAAACGGATCAAACAGCACCGAATTTGAATTCATTCATCCGGATGGATTACAAAGTATTGCAGGATGTTTCTACATTACAGCGCTCGATTCACTTAATCTATGGCCAGATGGTGAACTCTACCAAAATGAAAGTGCTCCTTCAAATGTGGTGTGCATAGACAACTGCCCGACTTACGAATTGCCTAACATTATCACTCCGAATTTAGACGGATTGAACGATATTCTTAAGCCGTTTCCATACCGTTCCATTGAAAGCATCGACTTGAAAATATTCAATCGATACGGCACATTGCTTTTCGAAACTACTGATCCAGATATCTTGTGGAACGCAACAGACGAAGCCACGCAAACCCTTGTCAGCGCAGGAACTTACTACTATACCGTGGTGGTAAATACCATTCGCTTGGAAGGTATTATACCTGAATTCCGCGAAGGTTACATTCAGATTTTGAATGCAACACAAGCCACACCTCAACAATAAAATATGTTCACAGGAATTATAGAATCGCTTGGTAAAATTGTGAAGACTGAACGTGTTGGAAGCAACCTCGAGCTTTGGGTTTCTTGTGATTTCACAAATGAATTGAAAGTTGATCAGAGCCTGGCTCACAACGGAATTTGTTTAACTGTGGTTGAAATTGTGAACGATACTTATCGCGTTACGGCTATTGACGAAACCATTCAAAAAACAACCATTGGAAGTTGGTTGGAAGGAAATCAGGTTAATCTTGAAAGGTGCGTAAAGGTGGGCGATCGATTAGACGGGCACAACGTTCAAGGACATGTAGATGTAGTTGGAAAATGCATTTCCAAAACAGAAAATGAAGGCAGTTGGAAATTCACTTTTGAATATACGCCTAAGGAACTCGGACATATTACCGTTCCGAAAGGAAGCATCGCCATAAACGGGGTAAGTCTCACGGTAGTTGACAGTTCGAAAACTTCTTTTTCAGTGGCCATTATTCCATTTACATACGAACACACCACTTTTCAGTTCATTGAAAATGGAACTTTAGTCAATTTAGAATTCGATATTATGGGGAAGTATGTGGCCGCGTATATGGCTGCACTATCTTCGTAACATGATATCTTCAGAACACGAAAAAAAACTATTTCTTCTCGACGCATACGCACTTATTTTCCGTGCTTATTACGCCTTCATCAGAACTCCGCGCATCAACAGTAAAGGACTGAATACTGGAGCCATGTTCGGATTCACGAACACACTTCTCGACATTTTAAACAACGAGAAACCTTCACACATTGCTGTCGTATTCGACGCACCTGAACAAACTCTCAGAGAGATCGATTACGAGGCCTACAAGGCAAATAGATCAGAGACTCCGGAAGACATCAAACTTGCAGTTCCATACATCAAAAAAATCGTTGAAGCTTTCAATATTCCTATGCTCATTGCTCCGGGTTATGAAGCAGATGACATCATTGGAACGCTCGTTAAAAAAGCAGAAGAAAAAGGATTTCACACGTACATGATGACTCCCGATAAAGACTACGGTCAATTGGTGAGCGACAAGTCTTTCATATACAAACCCGGCTACCAAGGCGGCAAAGCCGAGATACTAGGAGAAGCGGAAGTCTGTGCGAAATTCAACATTCAAAATGTTAGTCAGGTTATTGATCTGCTCGGCCTCATGGGCGATGCGGTGGACAACATTCCTGGAATACCTGGCATTGGTGAAAAAACTGCAGCGAAACTTTTAGCCGAATTCGGAAGCCTTGAAGGCCTTCTTGCAAACACAGATAAACTGAAAGGAAAGCAAAAGGAAAACGTTGAAACTTTCCGCGAGCAAGGCATTCTTTCAAAGAAACTCGCAACCATTATGCTCGACGCTCCTACTCCTCTCGATGAAGAAGCGTTGAAGGTGAGCGAAATAAACAAAGACGCCATTCGTGAAGTTTTCGAAGAACTCGAATTTCGTCAGTTAATCAAACGTGTTTTAAACGAAGAAGCACCAGCCCCAGCTGCTGCTGCGAGCAACGCTCCTCACGATTTATTTTCATCAGCTGGTGAAGAAGTGATCGTTCCTTCCACACCAAAAAACACAATTGAAAATACGGATCATGAATACTTCATGGCCACTTCCGAACAAGAACTTCAAACATTAATTTCAGAACTTCAAAGCGCAACAACGTTTAGTTTCGATACTGAAACTTCTGACCTAGAGCCGCATTCAGCTTATCTCGTTGGACTTTCTTTCAGCACGAAAGCACATACCGGTTGGTACGTTCCCGTTTCTTCCAACTTTGAAGAAGCGAAAAAACAATTGGAAATTTTCAATGAAATTTTCTCAGACACTTCGAAAACACTTGTCGCTCAGAACTACAAGTTCGACTTCAAGATGATGAAGAAATATGGAATGAAGATTCAAAATAAAATCTTCGATACCATGCTTGCGCATTACGTCATTAATGCAGATGGTAAACACGGAATGGATGCGTTGAGTGAAAGTTATTTGAATTACAAACCTGTCTCTATTGAATCGTTGATTGGACCGAAAGGAAAAAATCAAAATTCAATGGCTCACCTTCCTGCCGAAAGCATAAAGAATTACGCGGCAGAAGATGCCGATGTAACGCTTCAACTCGCTGAAATTTTTCAACCAGAATTAGAAAAACAAGGAACCACTTCCGTTCTACAAAACATTGAAACACCACTCATTGAAGTGCTCGCGAATATGGAGTGGGAAGGTATTCGTGTAGACAAGGATTTCTTAAATG
>JANQWV010000027.1:0-9137 GCA_030729695.1 Flavobacteriales bacterium
CATACCGATGAGTTTCACAAGGTCATACGTAATTCAGGATTTATCATTTCGACAATCCTTATTCGATTATCATTTTCGGTTACGGGATTGATGAATACAGTGCTTATAGTTGCGGCTGTGGTTTTCGGATTGGTTATGTTTTACGTTTACAATAAGTTCGAAAAGGAGATGAATAGCGAAAAGTGAAAATTCTGATTTTTAACTCGGAAACTCTCTATTTCTTTGAAATTTAGGTTCATCTTTGCCACAATTGAAAAAGATTATGAAGAAGTTATTGGTTTTGTTATTTTGTATTGTTTCTATTGTCTCTTGCAGAAAGGATCACGATGATCATGATGATCACGATGATTTTCAAGAAATCAAAGTTGCAGCGTTGCTGTCTCAAACAGGCGGATGGTCTAATCTTGGCATTACATCAAAGGCCGCATTAGAAATCGCTGTAGATGAAATTAACCACGATTTTGAATGCAGAGACATTCCTTTTCGATTTGAGTTGACTGTTTTTGAAACGCAATTGGACCCCCTTATTGCGGCGCAAACAGTGGAGAACATCTCTTCCAGCGGATACAAATTTATCATTGGCCCGCAGTCAAGCGCTGAACTCGCTTTGGTGAAACCAATTGCAGATAGTCTTGGTATCTTGGTGGTAAGCCAAGGAAGCACTGCAAGCAGTCTTGCTATTGCGAACGATATGATTTTCCGCTTTGTTCCCGGAGATCAGATAGAAGGAGCAGCACTTGCGAACTCAATCAAGAACGCAGGCAAACAAGCACTTGTGACTTTAGCTAGAAATGATGCCGGAAACTTGGGGCTGCAAAGTTCAGTTGGAAATAATTTCACCAACTTAGGAGGTAACGTTATTTCTGTTGGAAATTATGAAACCACGACAACAGATTTCACAACGGTTTTGGCTGACGTGAAGAGTCAGATTATTGGTTTTAATTCAACATACACCAACGACCAAATTGCAGTTTATTTGGCATCTTTCGATGAAGCGGTAGCGTTATTCAATCAAGCAAGTTCAGATCCAGTTCTTTCCGGAGTGAATTGGTACGGTGGAGATGGGTTTGTCAAAAACTCAGCTCTTTTACAAGACCCTGCCGCAGCTCAATTCGCAATAGCTACAAACTTCTTTTGTCCAGATTTTGGTTTGCCCCTGTCTACTGAATACTTGTGGTCTTCGATCATTACCACCATTGATGGGATGACCGGGATTCAATCAGATGCATACACGTTAGCGGCTTACGACGCGCTGTATGTCATTTCAAAGTTGGTTGAAAATGAAGATGGGGTTCCAAGTAACGCAACTTCTTTACAAGCTGCATTTTTGAACTCCTCGAATGGTTTCTCAGGAGCTACCGGTGTTATTTCATTGAATGAAAACGGAGATCGTTCAAGCGGGTCTTTCAACTATTGGGGACTTGAAAATCTAAACGGGACCTACCAATGGGTATTCGTTGGACAGTCGGAATAATTGTTACAAAAGTTAAGAAAAGGGAATAATGCCCTTTGGGCGAATGTTCTATGAACGAATGCCCTTCGGGCGAATGTCTTCGACTGATTAATCGCAACGCAGTTCCAACAACAAAGTTCCAATTATGAAATAGGAATAAAATCTCCGATTTTCCAATTACGTAGTTCTTTCATAAAGCCCCTTCGCCTTCGTAATTATATATCTGTTCAGCCCTTTTCCAGCTTTTGCCAATTCAATCATTTTTAGCACTTTTGATTCCGTTGCTGATTTGAAACTGTATTTTTTCGGATGGTTCAATCCTCCGAACCAGATGTTTATGTAAGTCTCGCCAATGGAGTAATGCGTGATTGTTGAATGTAATTCGGTATTGCCTTATTGCTCCTTAATTTCCTCCATTCTGCGAATGTAAAAAGGTGAGTTGTGCAATTCAATTTTTGAATAATTTGATTCTTTTGAATATCTCAAAGGATAGTTGCTATAGCCGGTGCTGTCAGTAAATCTATTCTTTCAAAATTCGGCGGGAACTAACAATTTTCAGCGCATCGGATGACTTATCGGGTCGAAAAATCTTTCGACCTGATATATTTGTAAAAATGAGATTAAGATGAAATTGAATTTCGTGAATATTATTTCAGCAGTGACAATTGCTCTTGGTATAGTTGGATGCCGAAACGAAGAAAAAACGAACGTTTCAGATCAAAAGACTTTGTCCGAATATTTTAATTACTCCGAGTCGGTTGAAGCAGGTGGTGTGAAGCTGATTCCAATTGAAACTCCTGTTGGGACATTTAAAGTTTGGACGAAGCGTTTTGGAAACAATCCGAAGATTAAAATTTTACTTTTGCACGGAGGACCTGCCATGACGCACGAATACATGGAATGTTTCGAAACGTTTTTTCTTCGGGAAGGATTTGAGTTTTATGAATATGACCAGTTGGGTTCTTATTACAGCGATCAGCCAACAGACAGCAGTTTGTGGACCACCGAACGTTTTGTGGAAGAAGTTGAACAAGTAAGAAAGGCCATTGGCGCCGATCAATCTAATTTTTATGTTCTTGGAAATTCTTGGGGCGGAATACTAGCCATGGAATATGCCTTGAAATATCAAAATAATTTAAAGGGACTTATCGTCGCAAACATGGTGGCTAGTGCGCCGGAATATGGAAAGTATGCCGACGAAGTTTTAGCGAAACAAATGAACCCTGAAGTTCTTGCGGAGATTCGAGCACTTGAAGCGAAGAAGGATTACGCAAATCCGCGATACATGGAATTGCTTATTCCGAATTATTACAACGAACACATCTGCCGATTGAAAGAATGGCCAGATGGATTGAATCGAGCAATTAAGCATGCCAATAACTCTGTGTACACGCTTATGCAAGGCCCCAGCGAGTTCGGCATAAGTGGTCGCTTGGCAACATGGGATATTAAAAATCGATTGCATGAAATTGCGGTGTCGACACTTATGATTGGTGCGAAATACGACACCATGGATCCCGCGGCTATGGAAGAACAAAGTAAAATGGTTCAGAAAGGAAAGTTCCTTTATTGTCCCAATGGCAGTCACCTTTCGATGTGGGACGATCAGCAAGTTTTTATGAATGGGGTGGTTTCCTTTGTGAAGGAAGTGGCGAATGAACATTAAGAAAAGTTAATAGAAGATAAGTGAGAGAATTTCTGATATGTGAAAGAGGTTTATTCGAGAATGTTGAATATCTTTATTCAACCTTAACTAATCATGAAAAAGACACTGAACCTCATACTGGGATTTTTTTGCATGTTTTTTTCTTTGCATGCCCAGAAAAACTTGTACCAAAACACTTCGCTTTGTAACAGCGCGAAGTTAGATCTTTCAGATGCTTTTGAAGAAGTGGAGGCTAGAACAGAGCGCACTTCGCTCTTTCGTTTTTCAGACGGTAGAATAATTTCTAAAAATTCGTTCAGCCCTATTCATTATAAAGATGAAAATGGAAAATGGCAGCCTATAACAAAGAACTATGTGCGTTATGAAAATGAATTAGAATTCTCAGAACAAAAACTTCCGATCGTCATTACGGATAAGGGGTTCATAAGTCTTAACGCGAGAGGCAAAGAATCTGTAGCTTACAGGCCGTATTTGTTTCAGCATAATTTTAATTTAAATAATCTAGTCGAAAAAGAAGGTTTTTTTGAATACCGTATAGAAGGACTTGTGCAAAAATTAGATGTTCGCAACAATGCCGTGAAGTCTTCCCTTTTTATTTCTGAAGTTCCAAGCTTCGAGCACGACGAATATGTCATTCAGGAAGAATTGAAACTTCCAATTGGCGCTAAATTAAATTTCAATTCAGCCAAGGGAAAATGGGTCAACGGAAAATGGAAGGGCAGTGTGGAAATACTCAATGATAAGGGTGATATTATTTCTACCCTTGGTGGGGCTATTTGTATAGACAGACAAGGTGAATTCTTCTTAGCAAGTTATTCGTTCAATGAGATTCAAAAGAGTGAAATCCAAGTTCAGATTCACATTGAAGAAAACTGGTTAACTGATGCTTCTAGAAGTTATCCGGTAGAAATTGATCCGCTGATTACAGGGCCTCTGTCGTTGTGGAATGGCGGTTACATGCCGTCTTGCTTTATGCCGCAGTACAATGTAGACAGTATTCAAGTAAACGTTCCGGGCGGAGTGACAGTTACGGGATTGTTGGTTCAAGCAAGTTATTATGCCGATCCTTTTACTGCTGCTTGGATGTCAGACGGGTCTATGTATTTCAGCACAGAGTGTGGTCAAACAACAGAGTTTACCGTTACAGGTGCAAATGCAAATCTCGCGGGAACGGCTTATTTAATGGATTACGATATGCGCAACCCATTGATGTGTTGTTTTGTACCTACCTGTTCACAGCAGAATTTTTATTTACGGATGCATTTAGGCAGAACATTCATAGATAATGGATGTAATACAAATTATATTTACTATGACCAGTTCTCACTTTGGCCTTTTACGGCATACATAGAGGGACATACCATTGAAACATTCGGTAGTGAATGGTCTGTGCCGAGCACTGCCACTTGCACGAGCAACTGCGAAGTAACAGGAACGATTCGTATGAAATACGGAGTACCTCCGTATACCATTACTCATCCTTGGATGTCAGGAAGTATTGTCACAGGCACTGCGGAACCTTGTAACATTGGAAATTCGTCGAAGCAATTACAATTGAGCATTCCGAACTGTCCCGATTACTGCAATACAGACCCAACGTTAGATATTCCAATTCCCCAGGTGCTCGATGCTTGTGGCACACAGCTTATAGGAGTTACTCCTGCCGTCTTAAATAGAAAACCGGCTCCGGATGTTTCCTTCTTACCTGAGAACTTAGTTGTTTGCAACAACGAACCTTTTGATGTTATCGTTCAATCTTGTCTTCCCAACGCAACGATTACTTGGGCTGGAAATGGACAAGTAGGGAGCAGTTCTTTCACTTCTCAGTTCTTTGTTTCTGATACCACAAGCGTTGATGTTTCATACAGCGCATTCGCCGAATTGAATGGTTGTTTCTCAGATACGATTCAGTATTTAGTAAATGTTCAACCGACAATTGATGCGGGCTATATGGCTAATCCAAATCCCGCAGTGGTTTATAACGAAGTACAGTTTACTGATTTGTCAGATGCCTTTGCCACGAATATTGCAGTATCTACATGGGATTTTGGAAACGGGAATTCAAGTACGGGTTCTACGGTGGTTTATTCCTATCCCATTCCTGGCGTTTACAATGTTTGTCTGACAACAACATCAGATGCCAATTGCACAGTAGAGTATTGTCAAGATTTTCAGGTAGTTCCTGCTACAATAACTCCCATAAACATTATTACGCCAAACGGAGATGGCCTGAATGATATTCTGGAATTTCAGTACTTAGAATTTTATTCGAGCAATCGATTGGAAGTCTTTAACAGATGGGGAACAAAGGTTTTCGAAGCCTCTCCATATTTGAATAATTGGAATGCTTCAGAATTGTCCGACGGAACCTATTTCTATACACTTCACGTGAATGAAGAACAGCAGATTGAGAGCGATTTGATGATCAAAAGAAACTGAAGACTCACTTCGTGATCAATTGCGTTGCAATTAAACCTTCTGTGAGAGAAGATATTTTAAAATTTATCCAGTCCGATTTGAATGGTGAAAAGCACAAGGCTTAAGATCATTCCTCCGATGAATATGGCAGAACTAATTTTCAGGAAGGGATATTTACGCGTAGAAAGGACTTTTCCAATTTGATAGATATCTCTGATCATTGATTCTTGAACTTCTTCTTTTGTCTCCATGATCTGCTTCATTCGACTATCATATTCTTCAGGACTATATGCAGTGAAATGCATGAAAAATAAGGGGTTGAAATTTTTCGAGTCGAAAGATGGGCGTTGTTTTGGTAACGACAACGGCGCTACAACCATTACGGCTGTGATGATGCACAATACCGAAGTTGCAAGCAACGACCAAACACCCCAATAGCCCATTGCAGTTTCAATGCGGGCTAGGGTAATTGAGAAAATAATACAGTTGCTTGCGATAATGATGTTCGCTTTTTGATCTGCAAATGAACTTAACTGAACATGGTGCTGCTGCGTCGTTCGCAACATGTACATCCAGTTCGTGTTTTCGTGATTTTCGTTTCTCATGGCCGCGAATATAACTTCTCAAAGTGAACTTAATGTTAAGGAAGGCAGACTTGTCCCTTCGGGATTTATCCTTTCAGGACTATTCCGCTCCGCGGACTAAAGTACCCCGGATAGCAGTGGAAAGCCTTTTTGCGAAGCAAAAAGCTTGGAACGAATAGCCGGAAAAGGTTCTAAAAAAAATCAGTAAACCTGCCAGTCTCTTTAACGCGAACTCCTTTATCTGTGTGTTGAAGAGTACAACACTCATTCACGCTGTCGTGTTCGAACAAGAGTACGTAGCCGTTGTCGGCTGCGGTGTTGAGGAAGAACTCTTTTTCAGACATGGTTAAAAGCGGACGGGTGTCGTAGCCCATGACGTAAGGAAGTGGGATATGTCCGACAGACGGCAAAAGATCGGCCATGAAGACCACTGTTTTTCCCATGTAAGAAATATGCGGAATCATCATGCTGTCGGTATGTCCGTCTACAAACAAGACGTCGAAGCCAAGCGGAGTGGGCGAGACGTTGTTCACGCGTTCAATGAAATTTAATTGTCCGCTTTCTTGAAGAGGCAAGATGTTTTCTGAAAGGAAACTGGCTTTCTCTCTAGGATTCGGTTCTGTGGCCCACTTCCAATGGTTTTCGTTGCTCCAGAATTTCGCATTTGAGAAGGCAGGCTGAAAATGTTCGCGGGTAGAATTGTACTCAATGCTTCCGCCGCAATGATCGAAGTGCAAATGCGTAAGCAACACATCGGTAATGTCGTTTCTATGAAATCCTTTCAGGGCAAGGGATTGGTCAATGGTGAGGGTGTCTTGCAAGTGATAGTGCGAAAAGAATTTTTCACTTTGCTTGCCGCCAATGCCCGTGTCTATGAGGGTAAGGCGATCGCCGTCTTCCACCAACAAACAACGCATGGCCCAAGTGCAAAGGTTTAGCTCGTCGGCCGGATTGGTCTTCTGCCACAACTGTTTCGGAACTACGCCGAACATGGCACCGCCGTCTAATTTGAAAAATCCAGTGTCTATAACATGTAGTTTCATGGTGCAAATGTAATAGCGATTGTCTCGCTTTCCGTTTGTACCTTTGCCCCTTAGAAATTAAACATGGACCATTCGTCGTTATTCAGTATTTCCCCTATCGATGGCAGATACCGCCGTCAGACCGAAGACCTGCAACAATACTTTTCAGAATTCGCCCTCATCAAATACAGAGTTTGGGTGGAAGTGGAATACTTCATTGCACTTTGCGAACTTCCGCTTCCTCAATTAACTAGCGTTACGCCTGATACATTCGTGCACCTGCGCGACATCTGTGCGAACTTCTCGCAAGAAGATGCGCAATGGATCAAAGACAAAGAGAAGATTACGAATCACGACGTGAAGGCCGTTGAGTATTTCATTAAACATAAAATGGATGAAATGCAGTTGGGCGCTGTGAAGGAATTCGTTCACTTCGGCTTGACTTCACAAGATATCAATAACACTGCTATTCCGGCTTCGTTCCGCGACTCGTTAGAGAATGTATACATTCCGAAAATTGACGAGGTAATGCATCACTTGGCTGAGAGAAGCAAGGAGTGGAAAGACGTTCCAATGTTGGCGCGTACCCACGGTCAGCCTGCTTCTCCAACCCGTTTAGGAAAAGAGTTTTTTGTTTTTGTGGAAAGATTGGAAGAGCAGTTGCAACAATTGGAAAACATTCCAGTGGCCGCGAAATTCGGTGGTGCAACAGGAAACTTCAACGCACATCATGTCGCTTATCCGGATATTGATTGGGTTGAATTTGCGAATGAATTTTTGGGTGAAAAGCTTCGCTTGTCGCGTTCGCAATACACCACACAAATTGAACACTACGACCACATGGCCGCGTCGTTCGATGGATTGAAAAGATTGAATACAATATTGATCGACTTAAGTCGCGATATCTGGGCATACATCAGCATGGATTACTTCCGTCAGATTGTGAAGGAAGGAGAAGTTGGTTCTTCAGCCATGCCGCACAAGGTGAATCCGATTGACTTTGAAAATGCCGAAGGAAATTTAGGAATCGCGAACGCCTTGTTTGAACACTTGGCTGCGAAGCTTCCTGTAAGCCGACTTCAGCGCGATCTAACCGACAGCACTGTTCTTCGCAACTTAGGCGTGCCTATGGCGCACACAGTTATTGCGTTGAATTCTATATTGAAGGGATTAGGCAAATTGAAGTTGAACGATGCGAAGATTGCAGCTGATTTGGAAAACAATTGGGCGGTTGTTGCGGAAGGAATTCAAACTGTTCTTCGCAGAGAAGGATACGAAGCGCCTTATGAAGCGTTGAAGAATTTAACTCGCGGAAAAGATCGCGTTGAAGAACAAGACATTCATGCATTCATTGATATTCTTGAGGTTTCCGATGCCATTAAAGCAGAATTGAAAAACATTCGTCCTGAAAATTATACCGGAATAGACTTAATGTCGGATCACGAATGAAGTCATTCCGTGCCATATTCGGATTGTTAGGCGATTACAAAGGATCGTTGGTGTGGAATTTTTTATTCAACATACTCAACGCTATTTTTTCGTTGTTCACTTTCTTAAGTGTTGTGCCGTTTTTGTATGTCTTGTTCGATGTAAATCAAGGGGGAAATGCTCCGATCTCGCAAGCCAAAGGATTGTGGGATCAGTTCAAAGACCAATTGAACGGTGCTATTCTTGAACAAGGAAAACCGCAAGTTCTCTTGCTTATGTGTTTGTTCATTGTTGTTTTAGCTTTAATGAAGAACACCGTGAACTACGTTTCACTTTTGAGTATTGCGAAAATCAGAACAGGTGTATCAAGAGATATTCGGAAGAAGATGTACCAAAAGGTTCTTCGGCTTCAATTGGCATTTTTCTCGAATGAAAGAAAAGGCGATTTGATTTCACGCATGACCAACGACTTGAACGAAATCGAGTTCTCTGTGATTGGTGCGTTAGAAGCCTTGTTGAAATCGCCAGTCATGATCTTCTTCTCATTGGTGACTTTGGTTTTAATG
>JANQWV010000027.1:9147-25237 GCA_030729695.1 Flavobacteriales bacterium
GTTGGAAGCTCACGTTGTTCGCGTTCATATTTCTTCCGGTAAGTGGTTATTTAATCTCTCGCATAGCGAAGAGTTTGAAGAACGCCGCGAAGCGCAGCAAATCGAATCTTGGAGATTTGATTGCATTGCTCGACGAGAGTTTGACGGGCATTCGTGTCATTAAAGTTTTCAATGCGGAAGATCATTTCGAGAAGAAATTCGACGAAACCAACGAAGGTTATTCTCGCCTCATGCATAAGTTGTACAAGCGCGAGTATTTGGCTTCGCCCATGTCGGAATTTATTTCGCTAATGGTTATCAGTGTTCTTCTCTATGTAGGAGGAATTATTGTTTTCAATGGTGAAATAAGCGGAGAGTTACTCATCGGTTACTTGGTGGTTTTCTCGCAGATCATTCAACCTGCAAAACAATTCAGCGATGCCATCTTCAAGGTAAACAAGGGAATGGCGAGTCTTGAACGCATTCGTGAAATTTTGAATGCGGAAGAAACCGTTTTAGATAAATCAGATGCGGTTGAATTGAAGTCGTTCGAAAATGAAATAGCATTCAAAAACGTCAGTTTCAAATACGGAGAAGAAGAAGTGTTGAAGAACATTTCCTTCAACATTGAAAAAGGACAAACAGTTGCATTGGTTGGTTCTTCAGGAAGTGGAAAGACTACACTGGCCATGCTTTTAGCGCGTTTCTATGATCCCACTTCAGGAAGCATCGATATAGACGGTGTTGCAATCACCCATTTGAAAACGAAGTCGGTGCGAGCGCACATGGGCATGGTTACGCAAGACGCTTTGCTGTTCAACGACACCGTTGCCAACAACATTGTTCTTTCTGAATCGCATACCAACGAGAAGTTGATTGAGGCAGCGCGTGTGTCCAATGCGTTAGAGTTCATTGAAGAGTTGGAAAATAAATTCGAGACGAACATTGGCGATGGAGGAATGCGTTTGTCGGGTGGACAGCGTCAGCGTTTGTCTATTGCTCGTGCCATTTATAAGAATCCATCTATTTTAATTTTAGACGAAGCCACTTCAGCGTTAGATACACAAAGCGAAAAGTATGTGCAGGATGCCATTTCCAACATGATGGAAAATAGAACGGCGCTGGTTATTGCACACCGCTTAAGCACCATTCAGCAAGCCGATCTAATTTTGGTTATGCAGTCTGGAGAAATTGTGCAGCGCGGAACACACAAAGAACTAATTTCGCAAGAAGGGTTGTACAAGACCCTTGTTGAAATGCAAGAATTATAAGACTATGATCGCATTATTAAAAAAAGAGATTCGCTCATTCTTAACCTCGTTAATCGGATACATTGTTATCGCAGTGTTCTTGATCGTAACCTCGTTATTCATGTGGGTGTTTCCAGGAAGTTTGAATGTCATGGAAGCGGAATACGCTACCCTTGACACCTTGTTCTACATAGCACCTTGGGTGTTTCTATTCTTGATTCCTGCCATTACCATGCGCTCGCTTGCTGAAGAGCAGAAAGAAGGCACATTGGAATTGCTCATGACCAAGCCCATTACAGATCTTCAAATTATTTTAGCAAAGTACTTAGCTGGATTGTTGGTTGTGGTAATCGCAATTTTTCCAACCTTGGTTTATTTCCTTTCCGTTTACTTCTTGGGTAATCCAGTTGGAAACATCGACGCAGGCGCAACTTGGGGTTCTTATTTAGGATTGATTTTCTTGGCGAGTGTTTATGTAAGTATTGGAATTTTTGCCTCAAGCTTGACGAAGAATCAGATTGTAGCGTTCTTGATTGCAGCGCTAATTAGCTTCGTGATGTATTCGGGATTTCAGTCTTTGGGAACATTCAATTTGTTTGGATCATTAGACCGATTCATTATTCGCTTGGGAATGGAAGACCATTACTCAGGCATGAGCATTGGATTGATTGACTCGCGCGACGTTCTCTACTTTGTAGGGGTGAGCGCGTTTTTTATAGTATTAACCCGTTTACGCCTACAGGCAAGAAACTGGTGAGTTAGTGTAAAAAGTACACTAATATTTTTGTAAACCACATTTATAGTTAAATTCGCACTCGTAACAAAACGAACCATGAGAGAAATTCAATTCCGTGAGGCCATTTGTGAGGCCATGTCAGAAGAAATGCGCAGAGATGAAACTGTGCTTTTGTTGGGGGAAGAAGTAGCAGAGTACAACGGGGCTTACAAGGCTTCGAAAGGTATGCTTGATGAGTTCGGCGCTAAGCGTGTTATTGATACGCCAATTGCTGAATTAGGATTCTCGGGTATTGCAGTTGGTGCTGCAATGAATGGTCTTCGTCCGATTGTAGAATTCATGACTTGGAACTTCGCGATTCTTGCGGCTGACCAAATCATTAACTCTGCAGCGAAGATGTTACAAATGAGCGGTGGACAATACAATGTACCAATCGTTTTCCGTGGTCCGAATGGAACTGCGGGACAATTAGCTGCTACACATAGCCAAAGTTTTGAGTCTTTTTACGCACACGTTCCAGGTTTGAAAGTTATCACACCTTCGAATCCATACGATGCAAAAGGCTTGTTGAAAGCTGCCATTCGCGATAACGATCCTGTTGTTTTCATGGAGTCTGAAAAGATGTATGGCGACAAAGGAATGGTTCCAGACGGAGAATACATTATTCCAATTGGAGTAGCTGATATCAAGCGTGAAGGAACAGATGTTACTTTGGTTTCTTTCGGAAAGATCATGAAGACTGCTTTATTGGCTGCTGAAGAATTAGCGAAGGAAGGAATCTCTGTTGAAGTGATTGACTTGCGCACGATTCGTCCGCTTGACATTGACTGCATTGTAAACAGCGTAAAGAAAACGAACCGTTTAATTATTCTTGAAGAGAGCTGGCCAGTGGCGAGTATCTCAACCGAGATTACTTACCGTGTTCAACGTCATGCGTTCGATTATTTAGATGCGCCAATTCGTAGAATTACACAAACTGATACTCCATTTGCATTTGCTACTTCGCTTATCGATGCGGCTCTTCCGGGAGTGCACGATGTTGTTCGAGTTGCGAAAGAGGTTTGCTACAAAGCGTAATCGAGTGGAAGGTTAGTTCCTTCCGCACAATTCTCTGAATTCACAATACTTGCATTTACCCTCGCTTTCAGTGAGGGTAAATTCGTTTTTGGCCACGGGTGTATTGTTCTCAATATCTACGTTCATGTTTTGCATGGCGCGGATATCACCAATCATGTCGCTTTTAAAGTTCTCAATATCCATTTCTGAAATCTGCGGAACGACCTCGCTGTAACCATCTTTTAAGTAAGCCAAGATTGGAATGATTCGGTCGAATTTGTTTTCGAAATGAAAAGAAGCGAAAAGTGAATAGCCGATTAATTGCTTACGGTGTTTGAACTCGTCTGCTTTCCCTGTCTTCCAATCGAGAATGTAAATGTCCTTTCCATCGGGAAGCATAAAGTCTACCTTACAATAAGCCTTCAGGTCGCCGCGATCGGTTTTAATCCGCGTTTCACCGTATCCGTCGGGTTCTATGATCCATTGTTGTTTCGACGTGTCAGGCAGTTGTCTTATCCATTCGAAACGCTCTGACTTCACGAAGATCATTACTGCCTTGAAAACGCTATCAATAATATAGGCCTCGTCAATCTCTTCCCTCTCTTTGTAATACACTTCAGAAAAAACTTTGTCCAACATGTATTTCTGAACTTGCGCTTTCACGAAACCTTTCATTCGTGTTTCGTCAATGACATCTGTCGATTTCTGAAGTCGCTTTAAGATGGCTTCAATCACATCGTGTGCAAGGCTTCCAATGCTAAGCGCTTCCGTTGTTAAGTTCTTAAGTTGAGTAATTTTTGCAATTGGAAATTCGCGATCGAATTTGCCGTAGTAGGTATAATAATACTTGCGCTTGCAAAATGAAAAGGTATCGAATCGGCTCACAGACCAGCCGAGAATAGGAGAGAAGGGGAAACGTTTTAGCATATTCAAATATAAGATTATGATATAGCAGTTTGTTCGAAACTCGCCTTTTACTTTTCGAACGAAAAAGTTAACTTTACCTAAACAATGAAGTAACTTAAATTAACTTCATTCGAACATGAAAAAACTGGTTCCGAAAGAGACATTGGCGAAAGTAGTTGGGTTGAATAAACGCAATCCGCTTTTGGCTTTGTTGAGTTCAGTTACGAAGTTAACGAAGCTCAACGATTTGTACGATCGTATTCGTGCGAACAAGGGCACTGCTTTTATCGAAGCTTTTTTTCAAGAACTTCAAATTACCTTTCAACTCAACGAAGAGGAGTTGCAGTTCATTCCGGAGACTGGTGGTTGCGTCATTGTTTGCAACCATCCATTTGGAGCCATAGACGGACTAGCATTGATTCAACAAATAGAAAAACGTCGTCCAGATTTAAAGGTCATGGCGAATTTTCTGTTGGAAGAAATTCCTGAAATAGCACCATACTTTTTCAGTGTAAATCCATTCGATAAGAACGTCGTTCAACTGAAAAGTGAACGCGGATTGAAACGCTGCATCGAGCACATCGCAAACGGAGGATGCTTGGCTATTTTCCCAGCAGGCGAGGTGAGTACCTTCCAAAAGAAGTGGAGCAATGTATCTGACAAGAAATGGCAGCGTTCTGTAATGAAACTCATTCAACGTGCGGAATGCCCTGTTGTTCCTGTGTTTTTCGATGGAAGGAATTCACGCATGTTCCATCTGTTGGGAAAGGTGAACCCGCAGTTGAGAACCATGGCTTTGCCTTCTGAACTGTTCAAAAAGGAAGGAGATGAAATAAAGATGCGCATCGGGAAATCAATTTCCGCCAGTGACATCGCTGTTATTCAGGATTCGGAATTACTAGGAAGGTTTTTAAGGGCGAAAGTATATTCCCTAGGTTCAGAGCTACATGTAAAGAAAAAGTTTTTTCAGAATTTCAGAAGGAAGATTAAAGAGGCGAGTGAGATTGCAGCACCGCTTGATGCTAATTTGTTAATCCAGGAAATTGAAGCCAACGAAGATTCGAAGTTGTTCGACAATTCGAATTATTCTGTATATGCTTTGAAAGCGTCCTCGGCTCCGAATGTGTTGTTGGAGATTGGACGTCAACGCGAGATCGCTTTCCGCGCAGTTGGCGAGGGAAGCAATCACACACGAGACATTGACGAATTCGATTATTACTACTATCATCTTGTACTGTGGGATCGCGAGAAGAATGCGATTGCTGGTGCTTATCGCGTTGGACGTGGAGCTGAGATTATGGAATTCTATGGCAAGCATGGGTTCTATACGCACACGCTGTTCCGTTTTAAGAGAGAGTTTCAATCTTATCTTCAAGAGAGCGTAGAATTAGGAAGGTCTTATGTTGCTGTTGAATACCAGCGTCAGCGTTTGCCGTTGTTCTTGCTGTGGGAAGGAATCATTCAGATGTTGAGCAATTTCAAAGAGGCGAAGTATATCATTGGCCCTGTTTCCATGAGTAACGATTACCAGGCACTTTCAAAGGAGTTGGTCATTGAATTCATTCAAAAGAATTTCGGTGATGAGAATTTATCGCAACTTGTGAAGCCGCGAACCAAGATTCGAAATGCGGTAAAGAAAGTCGATAAGGAAGCACTCATCCTTGCTGCCGGTGGAGAGATTAAAAAGTTCGATCGACTGCTTGCAGCCATTGAACCCATGGGTAAAACCATGCCTGTCTTGTATAAGAAATACCTCGCTCAAAACGCTAAGATTCTAGCCTTCAATCGCGATAGAAAGTTCAATGATGCGATAGATGCGTTTATGATTTTGGATATTCAGAATTTACCGACTGAGAAAGCAGATAAAATAGCCAGAGGATAGAATGCCCGAAGGGCGAATGTGCTTTGCACGAATGTCCTTCAGACGAATGTCTTAGACGATTTTTATCACGCAGTGTCATCCAGCTTCGCTGGTCATCGGCTTCGCCGTCATCACACAGAGTGTGTCATCCACGCAGTGGTCATCACGAAGTGTCATCCAGCTTCGTTGGTCATCGGCTTCGCCGTCATCCTTCGAAGAAGGTTACTTCTTCTTCATCAAATTATACCGATGACGAATCGCCAACACTGTTCCAGCAACCATAACAATACATCCCAACCAAAGTAGGTTTATCATCGGGAAGACTTCTGCCGAAAGAATAAGCATTTCGCGTTTGTTGCTGCTGCCTTCTTTCACAGAAAGATCAACTCCTTCTTTTGTTTCTTGAATGGCAAAGCGCATATTGAACACCGTGCTTTCAACATCGGGAACAGGGAAGGCAAGACTGTCTTTCACCAAAACACTCATGACTTCGATTGAGTCACGCTTGCTTCCTTCCGACAAATACAACATTCCTTTTTTCGCTTTGGTCCCTGCTGGAAGGCTCGCAGGCAAGTCTTTTACCTCAACAAGTGTATCTAGAATCAACGAGATGGATTCTGTAAGAAGAACTTCTTCTCCGACTTGAATAGTGCCCGTTTTAGACTCGCCGAAACCATCTTCACCTTGCGTCTCCTGCATGTTGATGTACTTGATGTAAGAATACAAATCTTGTCCAATGCCATGACGCACATCGGGTTCACGACTGTTTCCTTTCGGGCTCATTAACACGCTTGGTTGTTGGGTGAAGATTAACTTTCCTGCCTTACCTGAATTCCAGTTGCTTGTTGCAAGTAATTCATCGGGAGTAGGCGCAGGCACTAATGTCCACAAGGAGTCTTCAGACCAGTCTTTCAAGAAGTTGTCGGTCGCAGTGTGTGATTTTTTACAACGGAAAATATCTCCGTTCATTTTCACTTTGGCGCCTTCGGTGTAGTTAGCCGGAGTGACTTCGAAATAATCTACGATTGCGTAAATGTGAGAACCTTCCTTGTATTTATTTCGAAATGAAACGAAATACTCACCCATGCGCAACGTGTCGCCTTGAAGGATCAAAAGGTCTTCGTTGTTTTTGAATTCTTTGTTCACTTGGGTAATGTCTCCGTTCACATTTCGAGAAATGAAATAACTGTTCCCTGTGCTGATTAACGCACCCAACAAGAGCATCGCAAATCCAATGTGCGCAACGCTTGCACCGATGTGATTCAATTTTCCTTTGATAATTCGAACAGCATAATCAGCGTTTGCGAATAAGGCCCAAAGTGCAGAGAAGAAAAGAATGCCCAATGGCAAAGGATATTTTTCTTGGAAGATTACGAATGCAATGGTTAAGATTAAAGCAGCCGCGAAAGAAAGAATCAACGAACGCATGAATTTCTTAGTCTCGGTATTCTTATACTTCAACCATTGTCCAATTGCAATGATCAAAAGCAAGACAATCGTCAAAGGAATTTGAACCTGATGAAATTGCGTGAAGCGATCATCGCCAGAAGCCGCAGAGAAGTTATGCTCGGCCAATGATTTCGCGAATTCCCAGTTGAATGTCGTGTGCATCCAGTTGAACATGCCTTCCATTGGAACAAGGAAAATATTCCAAACGTTAATGGAAGTCACGAAGGTGATGTGAATAGCAGAAAGTGAAAGCACCAATGTTCCCAAGAACATCCAGAACTCGCGGCTCCACAATTCTTCTTCGTCTTCCTTTTTGGTTTTGTACTTTTTGTTGTAGGCCACCAAAAGGTAGATAGCAGAAAGTACAATAAACATTAATGTCAAAGCAGGAATCCATGTGCCTTCGCCGGGAAGAACTTTTTCTCCTTCGGCAGGCTCAGGAAAAGTACCTGTTGCTAAATGTCCAATTGCTACAAGTAAGAGGATACCGCTCGCTGCTGCATAAATGTTCTTCCAAACCTTGGTGTTTTCAATCAAATAGGTTGAAAGTCCAACGAATACGAGCAAGTAAACCAAAAGCTGAGCAAGAATTCCGCTGTCTACGAAACTGTGAACACTGCTATCTCCCAAAACTCCGCTTCGTGTTAAGAAGGTAGAATAAACTACAAGAACAAAGCTGCTTAAAGTTAAAATTAATGTGCTGAATAGCGAGGTCTCTCTGCGGGTGTTGATCACTAACAAGTGAGCTGCTGCAACCAACGTTAACCATGGAACAAGCGATGCGTTTTCAACAGGATCCCATGCCCAGAAACCGCCAAAGCCCAATGCTTCATAAGCCCAAGCGCCACCCATTAGAATTCCAGTTCCCAAGATCATGACACCGAAAAACGCCCAAGGCACAGCCGGTTTCATCCATGCAGAACGCTCGCCCTTCCACAATCCAGCAAGCGCATAGGCAAACGGAATAAGGGTTGAAGCGAAGCCTAAGAATAGGGTAGGCGGATGAATAGTCATCCAGTAATTTTGAAGCAATGGATTTAATCCTTTTCCGTTTTGGAACAACGGCAGGCTTAAGTAATCTGCTTTTTGTGTCCAAGGAAGTCCAATGTTAACCGTTGCTTCGCGCAACAGTCCGAACGGAGAAGAACCAAATTGGAAGTCGCCGAAATAAACACCTAGCAACATGGAAGCTAAGAATACTTGAACCAAGGCAATGATGGCCATAACGCTTGCTTCCCATCTTTTTGCGGTGAAGAGAACGATAAGTCCCAAGACCATTTGCCAAAATATCCAAAGTAAGAAACTTCCTTCTTGACCTTCCCACATGCACGAGAAGATGTACTTCATTGGCATTTCCGTGTTCAGGTGATCAAAAGCATATTTGTATTCGAAATAATGACTGAAGAGAATGTAGAATAGCGTTGAAACAACGGTCATTACTGCAGCCGAATGGATGAAGAAACCAATTCGTCCGAATTTCTTCCATTCAGGATCTTCGTTCTTTCGAACTGAGAGGAAATAAGTCAATGCTGAAAAGGCAGCAGCAACAAAGGCTAAGATTACAGCAAAATGCCCGATTTGACCGGGCAATAGATGTTCGTTCAGGTATTCAATATTCTTCATTCACCAATTACATTTCGTGCTTCTCTTCGTTGTATTTACTTGGACATTTCATTTGAAGGTGATCGCTGTGGAAAATTCCATCGGCCGACATCTTTCCTTCCAGAGTTACATTTTCAGACCGTTCCAATCCGAGAGGAAGACCTGAATCTTGATGTAGGTGAACGACTTGTGATTTTCCTTCAGAGTCAATGACATTGAAAATGGTTAAGTTCGCGTCGACCATGGGGTCGTTTTGAATTGCAAAGTTCTTGTCCAACGTTCCAACAATCTTGTATTTCTCTCCCACATTTTCAGCGGCCTCACCAAAGGTTGCCGAGTTCGTGCTTTGCGCATAAGTGGCTATGATAATTCCAAACACCACCGCCACTAAAATCAATAAAACAATCTGAAGTTTGCTCATCTTACTTTTGATTTTGTTCTTTCATTTTCTTCTCAAGTCGTGATACTTTAATATCTAGTCGAGCTAAGTAGACAATAATTCCCGCAAGGATTAATGTAACAACACCAATCACAACAGGCATCTTTCCGAAATGTTGAAAATAGTCCATATTAATCTTCTGTAATTTTTAGTTCTTCTTTAATTCGTTTCGCTCGAATGCGAACATTGTATAACCAATAACCTAAACAAATCCATCCGAAAACAGCAGGATAGAAAACAGTTCGCAACGTACTGTCTAGATCATATTGCGAAAAAGCAGGATTACCGCTTTTTCCAGGATGCAAGCCAGCTGCAAAGCGAGGCATAATCATCAATAAAATGAACATCAAAACAAATGCGAAGATGTTGAAGACGGCAGATATTCTTGCACGCTTGTCTTCATCGTCAATGGAGGCGCGCAAAATGAAATAACCAGCGTAAACCAAGAAGACCACCAATGCTCCGTTCAGTTGTGGATCATTGGTCCACCAATCTCCCCAGGTATAGCGTGCCCAAAGCGAACCTGTCAGAAGTCCAAGGACGCAGAATAGAATTCCAACTTCATTTAACAATGTTGAACGCATATCGAAATTCAACATCTTCTCCAATCGGTTTGGAGATTCTTTCAAGTTTAATAAGCGCAAGCTGTTCGCGAAAGAGAGAATCATAATGAAGAACATCGTGAACCACATAGGCACGTGCCACATGAGGTTGCGAATGGTTTCATTCAATATAGGAAGATTCGGAAAACCAAAGCCCGCGTATTTCTCTTGCTTAACATTCTTCACCCAAGACGAATCTGTTGCAGCAGTATCAAGAACGATGTTTCCGAGGGAACATGCCTGATTCAGAATAAGCTCACCGTCTGTGCTGTTGTATGCTTTGAAAAGTATAGAGTTAGAGGGAAGGGTATCCGGAAGGTTGAGCGTAATTGCAATCTTACCATTGTCTATGGGTTGAACATCTCCTTGAAAAAAATATTCTCCGATGCGAATTCCCGCAACAGTCTGTGCGTCTTGGAAATGGGTGTAATGTCCCGCAAGTTCAATTCGATTGTACCCAGCTCTCAGCTGTGTGGTATCGGCTACAACCAAAGCTGGGTCAAGGGCATGGTACAACGAAAAGGTACATGCATACATCAGAAAAAGACTTCCTAAAATTTTATACCAATGCTTCATTCAAGAATGGAATTGTTCACGGGCGAAATTACGCACGAAAGCTTTGAAACAAATGAAAAAAAAGGTGCGAATTATCAAGACTTCCAAAAGAATGGAACCAAGAATAACGACATGATTGTGGTGGTAAGAAACAACCCTGCTAAGAGCATGATTCCAAAGGATGCAACTTCCCACGAGGCTCCGTCCAGAATATTCAAAGTCACAGAAGTCAATGAGAAGAGAAATGGCATCAATACGGGAAATCCGAGCACAACAGTAAGCGAGGCAGAGCCATTGGCTTTAAACGAAAGTGCAGAAAGAAAGGTCAGGGCGGTTCCCAATCCAATGCTTCCTAAGAACACGGCTAGAAGAAGCAAGTCCATTGAAGTTCGAGACCAGATGTCGGCACCAAAGAAAAGAGAGAAGAGTAGAATTGAAAGAAGATTTAATACTAAGATGAGAAGCGAGTAGTACGTGGCCTTGGCTATCCAGACTTGTCGCGGAGAAGCTAAGGTGTAGAGCAACTTATCTGTTCCACTTTGTTCTTGCTGAAATGACTTTTGCATGGCGTTGAATGCTGCGAATAGTCCAACAATCCAGAACAACGCCGCAAGGACTTTCGAGTCTTCAATTTTTTCAAGCGAAAGGTAACAAGTGAAAACGGTAGAAAGCACGAAGAGTAAGATGCCAAAAAGCAATTGCTTTTTACGCATGTCAAGTTGAAACTCTTTTTTGAATAGGATATAAACGGCTTTCACTTCGCGAAGATAAGAGCAACGCGTTAAAAGCAGATTACATGGTTCGAAAAGAACTGCGCGGTACAATGTATTCGCCATTGGGTTTGCGAATCATCTGGTAGAATTCTTTGCATAAGAAGTTTAAGTTTCTACGAACAGGTCTGTTCTTTAAATGACATTCCCATACTTCCATCGCTGTTTGCTTGGTGTTCTCCCAAGCGTAAGTGTTTAATCCTTGTGGTTGAAGAAAGGATTCGATGTACATTTTAACGTCTTGAATTTGTGTTAGGTTTTGCATGTCTTTGAATTTTCTTCAAAGCACACCCTTCACATTGTAATGGATTTACGAGGTGAAAAATTCTTTTAGGAATCTTTATGCGAGCTGTATTTGCTTAATGATAAACGGTACAGCGGATTTATGCTGTTTTCTGGCATAAGAGAAAAAATACTAAATGAAAATTTGATTTTACTTTCGAGAAAATATTAAATTTGTAACAACATGGCAAAGCCAATTAAAATAACAGAGCCGATTGAAGGAAAAGCTTCTTGGCTTTTCAATCAAGCTATTTCAAATGTTGAAAAGCATAAAATTTCAGATGCCGAAAAGCAGAGAATTTTCTCTTTGGTTGAACGTGTGTTGTCAAAGTCTAAGTAATAACTATGCTTGTTGAAGATTTTACATTCGAGGTTTTGAATGAAAATCATTGTTTGTTAGACTTCGATTGTGACGAACATGAAATAAATGATTTTCTAATCAATGATGCGCTCAATTTTCAAAGGGAGCAATTCGCGGTAACTTATGTTTTTACGAAAGACAATCAAGTCGTTGCATTCTTTAGTCTATTAAACGACAGTTTGAATGATAAAGGCTATGAGAACACGATTTGGAATCGATTTCACAGACACAATAAAATTCCAAATGAAAAGAGAATTAGACATTATCCAGCAATTAAGATTGGTCGTTTAGGGATTACCAAAAATTATCAAGGAACTGGATTAGCCTATTCAATGATGGACTTTATTAAAGGTTTCACTCGTTTGAATCAGAAGTCTGCATCGAGACTTTTATTGATTGACGCCTACAATAAAACAAAGCAGTTGAATTTCTATAAACGGAATGACTTTGTTCTTCTGAATGCAATTCAATCAAACACAGATACTATTGCAATGTATTTTGATTTGAAACGACTGGGATAATTCAAGTGTAATTCTTCATCGCGAGATCTAAGCGACGTAAAATTTCTTTTCGAAGGGAAGCGGGTTTCAAGACTTCAACTTCATTTCCGTAACTGAGAATGAAATTGTACAACTCTTGACACGGATGCAATTCAAATTGAAAAACAGTTCCTTCTTTCGATTCTTTTATTTTCTTTTGTGAAGAATGAAGAGGTTGGGTCTCTACCAACTTTGCTGCTACAGCAGAAAACCGAAGTTCTATCTTCTCTGGTTTGCCGGTGCTTTCAGAGATTCCCATGCTGTATTGAAAAAACGTTTCCGGAGAAAATCCTTTTGGAATTGTAAACTTCGTTTTACTTGTTTCAATGGAAATCATTCGCTCCAATCCGAATGTTAGAATTTTATCGCGCTCAGGAACGAATGCTACGAGATACCAACGGTTTAAATATTCCTTCAACAACAAAGGATGAATGGAATATTGCTTGACTTCATTCTCTTTGAAGCTCTGATAAAACAAGGTGCAAGCAATCTTCGATTTCGCGGCTTCAAGCAGAGGTCCAAGGAATTCGTTTCCTTGACTAACCGTACTTGTTTCAAATTGAATTAACGCTTTGTGTTTTTCTTCTTCAATAGATGAGTTTAAATTAACGCGCTGAATAATCTTGTCAACGGCGCTTTCGTATTGAGAAAGAAGAGGCACATGCCTAAACTGATTTAAGATAGCCGCAGCGAAGCGAATGGCTTCCACGTCTTCTTCAACCAAATTTAATTCGTTAATGGAATAATCTTCTTCGGTATAATGATACCCCTTGTGAGTTCTGTGGTATTCGATAGGGGCGTAATAGCCCAACTCACTTTCGTTTTTCATGGCCCATATGTCTTTGTCTATGGTGCTCAATGAAATCTGATCGGCTCCAGAGCCGTATAATGCATCTGCACAGGCCTCACGCAAATCTTCTCTACTGGGGAAGGGTTTCCCTTTGTTCGTTAAACAACGATCAATGATTCGGTAGCGAAGAAGTGCGTATTTATTGGCCGGCATTTTTTAATTAGAATGGCAAGTCGTCTCCTTCTGCGTCGTTATCTACAGGATTGCTATTCATTACAGGTGCCGCAGCAGGAGCCGCTGAATTACCCATTGTTGAAGGATTGCTAGCAGAAGTATTTCCGGCAGCAGCAATATCCATTGTCCACATATCCAATGAAACGAAGTGTCTTCCGTTGTACTCTCTTCCGCGAAGATTGAATTTCACTTTCACCACATCGTTTTCCTTGAAATTCTTCAATACATCAATTTTTTCTTTTGCTGCTTGAACAAGGATTTCTTGTGGGTAACGCTCGTCTGTGCGTACCACAAATTCTTGAATACTGAATCCGCTAGGGAATGATTTTGTTTCGTAGAACTTAACTAAAGTTCCGGTTAATTCTAATGACATAATACAATTGTTTAGGAACTACGAATATCGGAAGTCTTGTTAGGATTCGAAAGCAATTGTTATGAACAATTCGCCTTAATGTTGCATGGCAACGAATGACTTTCAGTCGAATGTTGGTTTCACCAACGAATGTCTTCGACGATGCTTCGCAAGATTAATTTAAGTCGTCAGACATTCGCCTTTTGGCATTCGTTGGCGCAGCCAACTTTCGCCCTTGGGCATTCGTCGAAGACATTCGTTGGCGCAGCCAACATTCGCCCTTGGGCATTCGTCGAAGACATTCGTTGGCTCTGCCAACATTAGTCCTTCGGACATTAGTTGCTATGCAACATTTTTCTTTTCGCGGAAGAGAAGGACAAACAAGACAAGCACAACCAACGAATAGCCTGCGAAGCAAAGCCATGTGCTATGCCAATCGATTTGTGCGATTTGTTTTCCGTTTTCACCTGGGATGTAGGTCGTGAAATATTTCTCCATTACCCATCCGCTTGCGCGGCTGCCGAGAACAGCGCCAACGCCGTTCACCATCATGGTGAATAGTCCTTGAGCACTAGAGCGTATGCCCGGTTCAACACTTTTCTCAATGAATAACGATCCTGAAATGTTGAAGAAATCGAACGCCATTCCGTAAATGATGCAAGACAACACAATCATCCACAATCCGCCTGCCGGATCACCGAATGCGAACAATCCGAAACGAAGAACCCACGCTACCATGCTTATGATCATGATTTGCTTAATACCAAAGCGCTTCATGAAAAACGGAATGGCAAGAATGAAAAGGGTTTCAGAGATTTGAGCAATGCTCGAGATAATGGCCGGATATTGAACGGCGAGTGGTTTCGGGTCTGAGTACAAATTATCGAAACTGTGCAAGAATACATCTCCGTATGCGTTTGTCAATTGCAATGCCGCTCCTAGAAGCATAGCAAACAAGAAGAAGATCGCATAACGATAGTTCTTGAACATAGAGAACGCGTGCAATCCAAAAGCCTGAATAAATCCTTTGCGCTCTAAATTTTTTCCTAATGGTGGACAAGCAGGTAAGGTGAAGGAATAAATACCAAGAACCAATGAAGCCACTCCTCCAAGGTAAAATTGAAAGGCATGTGTTTCATTTCCCGTTAAACTTACAGTCCATAGCGCGACAATGAATCCAACGGTTCCCCAAACACGAATAGGAGGGAAGGCCTTAACGACATCAATGCCTTCTTCTCTAGATAAAATAGCATAAGCCACCGTGTTCGACAATGAAATAGTTGGCATGTAGAAAATCATGGTCAACAAGATTCTCCAGAACATTTCATCAGGTGTTGCCGAGGCTGGAACGAAGAACAAGCAAACGCCACCAAGTATGTGAAGAAGACCATAAAGCTTTTCAGCATTGATGAATCGGTCTGAAAGAATTCCCGCTATCGCAGGCATGAACAAAGCCGAGATTCCCATGGTTGAGAAAATAACGCCGAACTGATCGGGACCCCATTGCTTGGTTTCAAACCAAAAGGCACCTATTGTAATTAGCCAACATCCCCAAATAAAGAATTGAAGAAAACTTAATGCGGTTAGACGTTGCTTAATCATGCGGAAAGAGTTTAGTTGTTGAATGCAAGAAGCGTACATGCCGCTTCAATAACATTTTTGTTTTTTAATAATTCAGCTGCACGGGCATGAAGCGCTTGTTCTAACGCTTCTGCTTTTCCTTCATGTTCTAAAAATAAGTCAGAAAGCTCTAAAAGCTTGTATTCATTTACATCTGTTTCATTTGGAAGGGCTTGTAGATTGCCCAACATACCTAAATCGTTTCCCGTTAAGATATTCGAATGACGAATGTCTTCTGGTAATGCATCGATTCCAATTCCAATTTTTTCATTGGGTTTCGGGACTTCAAACAATCCGTCAATTGCCCGCACATAGAGGTCTCCACCAGCGCGCGCAACAAGATCGGCCTTGTACATATCTATTCTTCCGTTTTCATCCAGAATGGAATCGTTGATGTGAACGCGAACGATTTCGCAGACCACCAAATTTCCGGCTCCTCCTTCGGTTCCGAGTTCAATGACTTCCTTCACCTTACATTCCAATTGAATGGGCGATTCAGCAACGCGCGGAACGCGAACGACTTCTGAAGCCAATTCAGTCACTCCGGATTTAATGAACTCATTCACTCCTGCTGGATACTCAACGCTACTTAATGAGCATTGTTGAACCAAGCTGTAGTTCACAATGTTGATCACGCATTCAGGAATGAGCTTCACATTTTCATACGTGTGCTTGGTCGTATTGTCGCGACCTCTGCGCGCAGGAGA
>JANQWV010000028.1 GCA_030729695.1 Flavobacteriales bacterium
TTGAATTTGATTTCGGAAGAAGATGTGAAAAACCAGAATCCATCTTGGCCAGCTTACAAGAAGTATTTCATGCATGGCACTTCTCACTTCTTGGGATTAGATGTTCACGACGTTGGAAATTGGAACAAGCCAATTGAAGTTGGAAACGTATTCACGGTTGAGCCGGGAATCTATATTCCGGAAGAAGATTTAGGTATTCGTTTAGAAAACAACATTGTCATTACCGAAAACGGAAACCGCGATTTATTCGCGAATTTCCCGTTGGAAGTGGAAGAGATTGAAGCGTTGTGCGCTAAATAATTAGAGCGTAACTTCTTTCAATGTCCCCGTTTTAGTGTAAGCAAGATATCCTCTAACAGGCTTGTCTGTTGCGCTTTGTAGCGCACTCATGTAGTTTTTCACTTGCTGAAGGTGCTTGTCCATTTCTGCGCCCGTTTTGAAATCGTAGACTTCAACGTATTCAGCATTTAAGTGAATACGATCAGGACGAGCCACTTCACGAACATTGATTTGAACATCGTGTTCTGTCAGAACTTCATCTTGCGTTTTGAATATCTGTTGAAACGAATCGTTCATGACTGTTGCTTTTACCTGATTCGAAAGAAGCTCTTTTTCGTTGGTTTGAAGTTCGGTGTGTTCGAAGATGTAATTCGAAAGCGATTCTTCCCACGAATTGAAATGATTCAAAGTTGAAAGACAAGCATGCAAGTGATTTCCCATGACAAGTGCTTCTTTTCCTTCCAAATCTTTGCGTTTTGTTTCGCGCATGCGGAAATCGGGTTGCACCGCATTTAAGCGTGTCCCATCAAGGAGCGCCACAGTTTTCGTTTCCTCTTTTTCTTCCTTAACATGCTTCACTTTTTCTCCGAAATGAAATTTATTCAATCCCGCATGGTGCGTATTGAAGTACTCGTAGAGATAAGCGTTTAAAGCGCTATTAGAAGATGAAGGTTTGCTTTCAGTAAGGAAATATAATCGCTCTTCTGGACGCGTGAGCGCTACATAAAGCAGGTTCATGTCGTCGAGTAAGATCTTATTATTCTCTGTTTGAATTTCTTCCGGTTCATCTTCCTTAGGAGACTTGCTCGGAGTGAAGTTGATGAGTCCTTTCGTGAATCCCGGATGAACATTTGGTGCGTTTACCCAGAGTGTTTGATTCGGATGCTTCGTATCGAATTTCGGGAAGATGACAACTGGAAATTGAAGCCCTTTACTTTTATGAATAGTTAAGATGCGAACGGCATTTTGCTGCTCACCACTTTGAATGTACAATTTGTTTTTGTTGTCGTTCCACCAATCTGTCATTTCTGAAAATCCCATTCCATTGCGGTGAGAGAGCTGCAGCAATTGGTTTTCGAAAAATTCCAAATACACATCGAATTGCAATTGGAAATAGCGAATGAGTTCTTGAATGCATTCGAACGGATGGACGTTACTCTTCACGATATCTCGAAGTCCAGGGTAATGCTCGTCCAAGAATTCATTTACCTTAAAACGAAGTTTTCCTTTTTCCAGTTGCTCAACATAAGTGGCAATAATTTCACTGTAGTTGAATTTATTTGGAAAGACATCGCAGATTCTGCGAATCAAATTGAAGCGATAAAAATTCTCGGTTTCTTTTCCGAAGTAGTTGATACAGGCCATAAGCAGCTGCACTTCGTTGGAATTTTGAACCAAGAAACTATCCTCAGTAGTGAGTGGTATTTTTTCTGTTTGTTGAAGAATGAATTCAGAAATTTTTGTCGACTCCGACTTTCCTTTTCGTGTGAGTATTGCAATATCTCCCCATTCGTATCCATCTGCGCGACATTCGCGAATGGCATCAACAATGCCATTCAGCATATGCAAATCCTTCGAATCCTTTGAGTCCTTTTTTTCGACCACAAGGGTTTGAACTTCCACATATCCCGGATGGTTTTTGCTGCATTCTTGCTCGTGTTTGTCATAGACATCTTGAAGCGGACCGAGCTTTTCTTTCAACGCTCCGAATAACGTATTGTTGAATTCAATAATGGCTTTTCCACTTCTTCTGTTGGTGTTTAAGACTTGCTCTTTGTAGGCATCGTTTAACAACAACTGCATGGTATCAGGTGCCCCTTCGAATAATTTTGGAAGTCGAACGAATTGTTCAACATTTCCATTTCTCCATCTGTAAATGCTCTGCTTGCCATCTCCAACAACCAAATTGAAATTCCCTTGTGCAATGGCGTTTTCAAACAACGGAAGAAAGTTCTTCCATTGCATTTCAGAAGTGTCTTGAAACTCGTCGATAAGAATGTGATGGTAACGCTCGCCAGCTCGCTCGTAAATAAATGGCGCAGTGCTTTCCTGAACAACAGCAGATACTATGGCGTGAAAGTCTGAGATAAGAAGCAGGTTTTCTTCCGATTTTATTCGGATACTTACTTCATTTAGTTTGCTTAATAATCCGGTCGTGTAAATCCTCGGTAGAATTTTATTGATGCGGTTGAATTGGTGTTTGTTATTTCCGGAAATCCAATCCAGAACGAATTCAGCTACTTCATTTAATTTTCCGTTCAACGCTTCTACCTCTGCTTGCTTTGGTTTTCCCCAGCCCTTTTCAATTACGCGATGGAAGTATGCTCCTGGGTTTACAAATTCTGCTGATCTTATTTTTCTGAGATAACTAAGAGTCCCGTTGCCATTGTTGAAGAATTGGTCTTGATTGAGATTTTTTTCTACAATCAAATCCAGAACCTCATCAATGCGTTCAAAAAGTTCTTTCGTCAATTCCTGGAGCTTATTCTGAAAAGCCTTCTTGATTAAATCGTATTCAGTGATGCGTAGATTTTCAAATAGCGAAAGAATGTTCTTCGCGTCTTCCTTCACCAATTGCTTTGAAATTCCGATCATACCTTTGCGGACATTCCAATCTTCTTCTTCTTCGAAATTGCTTAGCACATAGTTTTCGAGATAGGTCGTCAATTCAGCGTCTTCACCGACTTCATCGAGACACGCGTCAACGCATTGCTCAAGAAACTTCTCGGTATCCATTTGAATGGAAAAGTCCGGATGTATCTGCAAGTCTTTCGCGAACGCACGAACGATGCGGTGCGTGAAACTATCGATTGTACTGATGCTCAAGCGCGAGTAATTGTGAAGCATGTGCGAAAGCGTTTTGCGGGCTCGCGCTTGCAAGATCATAGGA
The DNA here is from genome assembly GCA_030729695.1 of Flavobacteriales bacterium. GTDB lineage: Bacteria > Bacteroidota > Bacteroidia > Flavobacteriales_D > Sanyastnellaceae > CAIZGX01. Next base: position 3,170 of record JANQWV010000028.1, read on the forward strand.
GAAACATCGAGCTCCTTTCGAATGTCGTTGAACAATTCGTTCTTTCCTTCCAAAGCCTGAATGAATGTGAATTCATGCAAGCGCTCCATAACCCGCTCTTTCATCTCAGAGGCGGCCGCATTGGTAAACGTAATGGCCAAGATGTGGCTATAAGCGTAGGGCTCTTCGCTTTTTAAACTTAAAAAAAGGAAGTGTCTAACCAAGGCGTAGGTCTTTCCGCTACCCGCAGAACTTTTTAATACAAGAAAGGGTTGTTTTTCCATCAAGAGCAAGTCAGTTAATCGAATAGAGTGCTATCTTTAATTCGTGAAGTGAAAGTAAATCCATGTAGCAATGAAAATGAAAATTGTGAATAATTATTTCTTCGTCGTTATGCTTGGCTTATTGCTCGCATCTTGCGGCGAAGAAAATCCTTCAACTCCTGTTGAAACCAAGGTTCATTTGAAGTTTGTTCCGACCTACAACGGACAGGCGCTTTCGATTGATTCTGTTTATACCAATTCATTTGGACAGCAGCTCCGTGTTGAGAATATTCAGTTTTATTTGTCGAATATCTATGCGCACAACGGTGCAGATTCTACCTTATTGAAACAAGCGTTTTTACTCACCTTGCTAGAACCGCAAACGCTTTCGCTGAATGTGTCTCCTCAGTCTTTTTCTTCGCTCTCGTTCGGTGTGGGCGTGCCAGGTAATTTGAACAAGAACGTGGATCCTTCGCAATACGCTAATTCGAATCCATTGAGTGTGCAAGGTTCTAACGGAATGTTTTGGTACTGGAACACCGGCTATATTTTCGTGAAGGTGGAAGGAAGGTATGAGCTAACAGGAACCCCCAATGCACCTTTGATGGATTCGTATTCGTTCCACATGGGCGACGATCCGTTGTACCGAGTTCTGCATTTCAATACAGGAAGTGTGAGTTTAGCGGAAGGTGATGCGCGCACATTCAACATTGAAGTGGCCGTTGACAGCGTGTTCAACAGACCCGCAGATCCGATTGATTTGTCCATTGACAATCTTACGCACACCACTTCGAATTTTCCTTTGGCCGAGCGCATGACGAATAATTTTGTTACAGCGTTTCATCTTCAATGAGAAGAGTAATTTCTTTTTTTTTTATAGTTGGAATTCTTGCTGGCTGCGCCAGTGAAGGCTTGCAGGATCGTTCCATTTCATTCAAACAACCGCATTATTTTCCTGCAATAATTTTCCCTGAAGGAAATGAGCCCACGCTTCTTCGATTCGAATTGGGAAAAAAATTGTTTTACGAAAAACAATTGTCAAAGAACGAAGATCAATCCTGCGCATCTTGTCATCGCTTGCCTTCAGCATTTACAGATGGAAGAACGGTCTCTTCCTTCCATGAAAATGAATTCGCTCGTAACGCGCCAACATTGGCGAATTTAGCCTGGTCGCCATACTTCATGTCGGAAGGCGGAGTGCCAACCTTGGAGTTACAAGCGTTAGGACCCATTCATGAAAAACATGAATTGTCTTTGAGTATGGAAGCGGTAGTTGGCCGATTGAATAGTAAATCGAATTATGCTGAATTGAGCAAAGCCGCTTACGGAAGGGAATTGGACGCGTTTGTAATTACACGGGCGCTCGCTTGTTTTCAACGTGCTTTAATCAGCGGTGATTCGAAATTTGATCGTCATTATTTTTTGAAGGCGAATGATTATTCCGAATTGGAGAAGCAAGGAATGGATTTGTTTTTTTCGGAGCGAACGCAGTGTAGCAGCTGTCACGCGTTACCTTTTTTCACAGATTATAAATTCTACAGTTTGGGCTTTGAAGATGCCGATATTGGATTAGAGCGTAGAACTTATTCGGAAAATGATAGAGGAAAATTCAAGACGCCAACCTTGCGCAACATTGAATTAACAGCGCCTTACATGCACAACGGTTCCATGAGTTCGTTGGAAGAGGTGGTTTCGTTTTACAATACCGGAGGAGGCACACGCACCACGAAGGATTCAAGAGTAAAGCCATTGAATTTATCGCAGGAGGAAGAACGAGCACTGGTTGCTTTTTTGAAGACGCTAACCGATTGGAATTTCGTTCAGAATGAAAAATTCTTGGTCGCTGAGGAAGATTAGCGAATCAAATAAAATTGTTTATTCTTTCTCGCGTATTTTTGGAGTATGACCACACGGCGTTTCACCTATCTTTTTCTGATTGCTATTGCAAGTCTTTTGTGGACATGCAAGCATGAAGCGCCTGAAGGTCCAACGGCTACTCCATACAATCTTGTGATTCCGCCGTTTTTTCCACCCATGGACATTCCTGCAGATAATCCATTAACTGTTGAAGGCATTCAATTGGGAAGGTATTTGTTTTGGGAAAAGAAATTGAGTGGCAATGACGCGATGTCTTGTGGAACTTGTCATTTACCTGAACACGGTTTCTCAGATCCCAATCAATTTTCAACAGGGATAAACGGCGACGTAGGTACTCGCCAGGCAATGCCTTTGGTAAATATGGGTTGGTCTACTTCATTTTTTTGGGACGGAAGAGAACCAACACTAGAAGCTCAAATTGCAGATCCTATTGTAAATCCAATTGAAATGGATGAAAATTGGGACAGGGCAATTGAACAAATCGATTCCGACCCAAAATACGATGCGTTGTTTTACAAGGCATACGGCTCAACGGAAGTGACTCAGGAAAAAATTTCAAAAGCGATTGCTTCGTTTTTAAGAACAATGATTTCAGCAAATTCGAAATTCGATAAGCAACGAATAGGGCAATACCAGTTTACTCCTGAAGAACAGCATGGGTTTGATTTGTTTCTAACTGAAGGAGGGAGTCCGGATGAAGTTCCCGGCGGAAGTTTCGGAGCTGATTGTTTTCATTGTCATGGATTTGGAAGTATGCAAATGACCGATTATTTGTTCCACAACAACGGATTAGACGCGACATTCAGCGATTTAGGCAGGGGAGGAGTTACAGGAAGTATATACGACAATGGGAAGTTTAAAACCCCTACGCTGCGCAATGTTGAATTGACTGGACCTTACATGCATGATGGAAGATTTACGACATTGGAGCAAGTGATCGAACATTACAACAGCGGTGGAATTCCAAGTGCTACCATAGATCCGTTTATGAAATTTACGGTTGGAGGCTTACAGCTGAGTGCTGAATCGAAGTCTGATTTAATTGCCTTTTTAAAGTGTTTAACCGACACTTCGTTTTTACAAAACCCTGCATTTTCTGATCCACATGAATGATAAACAAAAACGTTTTTTAGAGGAAGCGAGAAAGAATGTGAAGGCGAATAAAAAACTGTTCAATCGTTTAGTAAAAAAGAAAAAGCTCGATGATGTTTTTCATTCCATGCATGAAGAGATTTTTACGAAGACGGATTGTCTGACTTGCGGCAATTGCTGCCGAACGACGAGTCCCATTTTTCGAGATGTAGATATTGAGCGAATAGCCAAGCAAGTGGGTATGCGTGTTGCTGAATTCACCGATAAGTATTTGCATTTAGACGAAGACCGAGATTGGGTGCTGAATTCTAGTCCGTGTACTTTTTTAAACCTGGAAGACAACAAGTGCAGCATTTATGATTTCCGTCCGAAGGCTTGCCGCGAGTATCCGCACACAGATCGGAAAAACATGAGCCAAATCATGAATTTGACTTTTCGTAATACGCTTATTTGTCCTGCCGTTGCCGAGATGGCCGAGCGATTTAAACTTACCGAAGGTTAGTTGTCGAAAACTTCGAAAGGGAAGTCGATTTTTTGTTGAAAAAACTTTTCTCTTTGTGTAAACCTTTTTTAATCTAATTCGTATGAACCTAACATGAGAAGATCGCTACTCGTCATATTTTTTCTTTCATCAATACTCACCATTCATGCCCAGTGTCCGGGTGTTTATGATTACGATGGTAATATCGTTTCAACGCCTTATTGGTTTGGTTGTTCAAGTGGTGATTTCTCTCTCAATCTGCAAGCTCTGGGAACATGGGACGATTACACCATTGATTGGGGCGATGGTTCAGCTGCATCAACGGGCACGACATGGACAAGTCCGACCGTTTTGCAACATACTTACGCCGCTGCGGTAGACACATTCGTTGTTAGCATTATTGAAGGAGGAACTGGCTGCACCGTTACCGGAGTAGTGGTTATGGAACAACCGACGAATGCATCTATTCAAGTTCCTGGAAATGCCACCACACAAGTATGTGCTCCCGCATCTGTTGAATTCATAAACTCATCTACTAACGTTTCTGAAACAACTCAGTTTACCTGGAACTTCGGCGATGGTTCTCCCCTTATTTATTTCGGTGCTTCCAATTGGAATGAAGTCGTAAGCCACTTGTACACCAGTTCTAGTGCGATAAACTGCGAGACAACTGTTTCGTTAACGGCTTCCAATTATTGCAACGTGCTTCAGGGAAATCCATCTGTCGCCACGTTTAATCCGGTGAATGTTTGGACACTTGATCAAGCGCAAATTGGTGCCTCTGCAATTACCCAATGTTTTCCCGATACGACTTTTACTTTCACAAACACGACCATTCGAAATTGTTTGAATCAAGGAAATACATTTCAACGTCAAGAGCGCTGGAATTTTGGAGATTATTGGGGTGAAGGAGTCGATTCAGTAACTGCTTGGATGCCATGGCCACCGAGCCTTCCGCAAACGATTGCATTTCCAGGAATAGGAGATTACACCGTGACGATATCTGATAGTAGTTTTTGTGGAGTGGTAGAACAATCGATCACCGTTCATGTTGTAGCGCCTCCTGTTGCGAGTATTTCAGCATCTACAGATACCATTTGTTCGGGTGGACAAGTGACGTTCTTTCAAGGTTCTTCAGGACCGAATCAATCCTATCAATGGAACTTCGGGAACAACAGCAACTGGCAGAATCTAGGAAGTGGAAATGTGAATTTCACGTTCAATACTGCAGGTACTTTTGTTGTGAGTAACCGCGTCTTCAACAATGGTTGGGGCAGTGCATGCGCGGATACGGCGACAGTCGTTGTGACGGTATTGCCAAGCCCAACGGCTAGTATTACTGCGAGTCCTGCGCAGGCTTGTGATTCGTTAACGACAGCGTTGAACGTTGTGTCGAATTCAGGTGTTTTATTCAATTGGAATTTGGGTGCGTTTGGAACATACACTGGTCAAACCCCCGACACCTTAACCATTACAACACCAGGGAACTATAACATCTCTGTGTTGGTGACAAGTGCAAACGGTTGCACGAAAACAGATACGGAAGTATTGCATGTCTATGCTACCCCCGTGCCTTCATTTACTGTAACCAGCCCATGTGTTGGAGCAAATGCAATCTTCACCAACACATCTGTTACTGCTCCTGGTAATCCGATTACTAGTGCTCAATGGACTTTTGGCGACGGAGGAACTTCCAGTCAATTAACGCCAACTCATGTGTATGCGACGGAAGGAACTTTTCCAATTACATTAAACATTAGTACGCCTTATTGTTCAGCAAGTACTCAAGGAAATATTACGGTGCATCCGAATCCAACAGCTTCGTTTACGCAAGACATTGTTTCCGGATGTCAACCGCTGGAAGTCGCGTTTACCAACGCTTCCCAAGGTGCTACGTCTTTCTCTTGGAATTTCAACGACGGTCCACTTTCCACCAACACAAATGAAACGCATGTGTTTGGAAACAACACCATTTACAATTTGCCTTACAACGTTGTGCTCACTGCGATCAACGAATTTGGATGCACGAATACGCAAAGTAGTGTTGTTACGGTATTGGGCGGAGCAGTTGCGAATTTTGAAATAGCAAACAATGAATTGGGTTGTTCTACTGCACCGGTTGAGTTTAATAATTTATCGTTAGGTGCATCTTCCTACGTCTGGAATTTCGGCGATGGCAGCACATCTACAGTTGAAGATCCGAATCATGCCTACAACAACAACAGCGGATTCTTGTGGTGGTACGATGTAACGTTGGTTGCATTTTCAAGCGGTGGATGTTTAGACACGGCGACATTGGCGCTTCCGATTTATCCGATTTTAGATATTCAATTGCCATTTACTTCGCTGGAAGGATGTTCTCCGTTTAGTGCTCAAATGCCTGCCATAGGCGGTGTTCAGGGATTCGATTGGGATTTCGGAGATGGATTTACTTCATCTTTGATTACTCCGGTACATACCTACAACAACTTAACAAATACGGTTCAGCAGTTCACCGTTTCGTTGGTTGGTGAATCCGCTTTTGGTTGTTTGGACAGCACAACTTTTGGAGTGACTGTTTATCCGCAACCAAACGCGTCATTTACTCAAACCGACGATGATGGCTGTGCGCCGATTACGATTGGATTTACGAATACTTCAACCAATGCCACATCTTATGTGTGGAATTACGGCGATGGCGCTACCTCAACAGGAGTGAACGGATCGCATTTGTATACTAACGCAACAGGCGTTCCGAATACATGGAATGTGACTTTGATTGCATCTTCCATTGGCGGATGCGCTGATACGGTGAGCAACGATGTGCTTATTTATCCGCCATTGATTTTCCCGTTGTTCAATCCAACAGTTTCTGGCTGTTCGCCATTCACGTTTGAAGCGCCGTTTTTTCCGGGTGTTGCAAATTACGCGTGGAGCTTTGGGAACGGCGATGTTTCAAACGCAGCAACGCCTTCATACACCTATGAGAATCTTTCGAGCACAACTGCGAATTACACCGTGCATTTAGTTGGTACTTCTATTTACGGTTGTACCGATGCCGAGACGTATTTCGTTCATGTTTATCCGGAAGTGAATGCGTCGTTTACTTATTCAGATATTGCAGGATGCGGACCATTAGAAGTTAATTTTCAAAACACTTCATTGAATGGAAATCAATTTGAATGGAATTTTGGAGATTTAGGAACGGCTAGCACAGCTAATGCAACGCATATTTTCTCCAACATCAACGGCGTATTAAACACGTTCGAAACAGAGTTAATAGTTACTTCAGCACAAGGTTGTTCAGACAGCGCAAGCGTTGCAGTTCAAGTAAGTCCTTCGCTCGATTTGCAATGGTCAATGCCTGTGGTTGTCGGATGTTCACCTTTCACCCTTCAAACACCATACATGCCTGGAGGTTCAACCTACGTTTGGAACTTCGGCGACGGAACTTCTTCAACCAATACATCGCCAACGCATACTTACGTGAACAACACGCTTTCACCGCAGCAGTTCACGGTAACGTGTTATTCTGAAAATGCCTTTGGATGTGCAGATAGTATTTCATTCCAAGTAACGGTGAATCCTCAGGCAATAGCGAATGTTTCTACGCAGCAGTTTTCCGGATGTTCGCCTTTGAATGTTACGTTCGAAAACAACTCGGAGTTGGCGTTGAGCTACAATTGGAATTATGGAAACGGACAAACAAGCACAACCGCTGCGCAGTCGCATGATTTCCTATTCGTAAATACAACTGCACAACCCGTAACGTACGCCGCTGTGCTTCAAGCCAATCAGATAAGCACATGTTCTGACTCGGATACAATTTTAGTTACAGTTTATCCGTCAATTGAGGCGAGCTTCACATGGACAGGCGCGGCATGTGCAAGTGTTCAAGCTCAATTCAACAATACCTCAACGATTGGTACTTCAGCCGAATGGTCATTCGGTGACGGGTTTTATTCGAATGCTTTCAACCCTTTCCATTTGTATTCAAACAACGGATTGCAAGATTTGAATTACAACGTCTCGTTGGTATCGACCAGCATATTTGGTTGCACAGATACTGTTGTTCATCCGTTAACTGTTCTATACTCACCAATCGCTAACGCTGTGATTGATACAGTTTATGGATGTTACCCATTGAATGTCGATTTCATTAATTCATCGCAAGGAGCGAATGCCTATTCATGGCAGTATGGCGATGCATTGAACTCAACGACTTCCGCTGCAACACATACACATACGTATTTCAATCTATCGAATCAATCTCAAACGTATCAGATTACGCTTACTGTAGAAGCACCAAATGGCTGCACAGATGTTTGGACAGATCAAGTAACAGTTCTTCCGGAATTGGTTGCAGATGCCGATGTTATTGTTTCAGGATGTAATCCTGTTGAAGTGGTCTTCAACAATCAAAGTTCGGGTGCTACTTCTTATTTCTGGAATTTAGGTAACGGAGATACAAGTACGAGTTTTAATGAGCAGGGAACCTTCTACAATCCATATCCAGTTGATACAACCTTTGTCGTGAGTTTAACTGCGACGAATATTTACGGATGTGAAGTGACAACTGAATTGTGGGTAGTTGTACATCCGTTTCCAACTGCAGCATTCACCGCCACGCCTTTGGTTCAAACATGGCCAAACAACGTGGTGAATTTGCAAGAGAACGCAATAGGTTTTAGTCTAGGTTATCAATGGACATTGGAAGACGGAAGTGAATACTATGTTCCCAATCCTGGTGATCACGTATTTTCAACCTGGGGAACGTACAACATTGAACTCATCGTGAATGAAGGATTGTGTACCGATACCACCGCGCAAAGCATTACCATTATTCCTCCGGCGCCTGTTGCTTTGTTTGAAGGAAATGGTGAGGGCTGTGTTCCTTTGACTGTAACCTTAAACAATCTTTCGCAATACGCCGATAGCTACGAGTGGTTTTTCAGCGACGGCGGATACACCACTTCAGACAGTCCGGTTTATACGTTCTACAATGCAGGTGTCTTCGGTGCAACATTGGTTGTGCACGGATTCGATGGGACGAATGACACTTTAGAACTTTCGAATCTCTTTATTGCTCACGCTAATGCAGTAGCTTCATTCACCGTTACCCCGAATCAAGTGGTTATTCCTGATCAACCTGTTTTATGCCAGAATGCAAGTGATAATGCCTCTATTTTCGAATGGTCGTTCGGCGACGGTTTCGTGAGTAACGAAGTAAGCCCGAAACATTTTTATGATATTGAAGGCGTGTTCAGCATTCAGTTAATCGCGAACAATGAATTCAATTGTCCAGATACACTCGTGCTTACCGATGTGGTGTTTGCCTATGGCGATGGCTATTTGGAATATCCAAATGCCTTCACGCCAAATTCGAGCGGACCAAGCGACGGCATTTACGATCCGTATGGATACACCAACGATATTTTCTGTCCGTTGCATAAAGGAGTGGTTCTATATGAACTTCAAATCTTCAATAAGTGGGGAGAGCAAATTTTTGAGACCAACGATATTCATCGAGGATGGGACGGCTACTACCGAGGGGAATTGAGTAAGGAAGATGTCTACGTATGGAAGGCATCCGTATCGTTTTCAAATGGAACGAGTAAAATCATGACTGGCGACTTAACACTTTTAGCACGATGAAAACAAAGAATACATTTCGAATAATTTTCATGGCCATGAGTGTCTTCATGTCATTGAACACCATTGCTCAAGATCAACAGTACACGCAGTTTTATTCAGCACCAACATTGCTCAATCCTGCGTTCGCTGGGGCTTCTGCGCAAAGTAGATTTAGTACACTATACCGCAATCAGTGGTCGTTGGTTCCTGGTGGATTCAAATCCTATCGATTTGCATACGATCATTATGCTTCTGCCATTAACAGTGGATTTGGAATTGTAGCTGGAAGTGATAATTTGGGAACTGGAAGTTTAAAGACTTCATCATTTCAACTTCAATATGCATATGAAGTAAAAGTAAAACGCGGTTTGTTCTTCCGTCCGGCGTTGCAATTGGGAATTGTAAGTAAAACGTTGGACTTCGGAAATTTGGTTTTCTACGACCAAATGATTCGCGACGGGGATCCGAGTTACGAAGCCATCTCATACGGTCCCGCAAAGTATTTCGATGCTTCTGCTGGTGCCCTGCTGTATTCGGCTAAGGCGTGGATGGGTGTTTCGGTTTTTCACATGAATAAGCCGAACGAGGCCATTTACAATGCAACAACTGAGATTATACCTGCGCGCTTATCGGTTCACGGTGGATTAAGAAAAAAGATTAAGTCGAACTACTATTCAAAAGTTGGAAAAGACATGGTGCTTGCTTTCAATTACCAAGCGCAAGGTAAATTCGATCAACTCGACATTGGAGTTTATACGGAATTAAATCCTGTTGTATTGGGAATTTGGTACCGCGGACTTCCGGTTAAATCAAATCAATACCAGCATCCAAACAGAGATTCGTTCTCAGCCTTAATTGGATTTCAAACAGGAAAGTACAAAGTTGGATACAGCTATGACATTACCACTTCGCAGTTAGCGGTTGGAAATACCGGAGGCTCACACGAGATAAGTTTTACCTACCTCTGGGCGAACAACAGAAACATGCGAAAAGTGAAGAGAAGAATTATTCCTTGCGCAACGTTTTAGTCGGCAATTCCCATTGTCTTCAGGTGACGTGTGTGTGAACGCACGGCAGCGAAAACAGTTCCGTATTCGTTGTATTGCACTCCGAATTTCTCACAAGTCTCGCGAACAATTTTGTTCAATGCAGGATAGTGAACGTGTGAAATACGTGGAAACAGATGGTGCTCTACTTGGTAGTTCAATCCCCCGGTAAACAAGGTCACGAGTGGGTTTCTTGTTGCGAAATTACTCGTGGTATTAATTTGGTGAATAGCCCATTCTTCTTCAATCACACCGTTGGTATCTTCAGGATTGTTGAAGGAAGTTGTTTCAACTACGTGTGCCAATTGGAAAACCACAGCGATAACGATTCCTGTTACAGTCGATACCAACAGGTAGCCAAGTATCGCAGGAACTATACCTTGAAAAATCATTGGTAGTACAACGAATGTTGCAACATAACTAAGTTTCGTTGCCCAGAAAGTGAAGTGATTAATGAAGGTAAATTTGCGCAATTTGGTAATACCGACTTGTTGCGTTCTGTATTTCTTCACATCGTCAATCCAGATCCATGAGATATAAGTTAGGCAATACAAAATGTATCCGTAAATATGCTGAAAGCGATGAATCTTGTATCTCGGTTGATTCTCATTCGTGCGCATCATGGGCTGAATGTTAATGTCATCGTCGTGACCTTCAATATTCGTGAATGAATGGTGAATGACGTTGTGTTTCGTTTTCCAAAGACTTACATCTCCACCCACCATGTTCAGTGTGTGGGCCATGATTTCATTCAGCCATTTTTTGTCTGAAAAACTACCGTGAGCACCGTCGTGCATAAGGTTGAATCCGATACCGGCTAGGGTTAACCCAAGAAGGACACATGCGCCAATGCTCATTCCAACCGAAAGGTCGCCGAAAACAAGGGCGATGTATAAAGCGAAAAAGCTTGTTAATAAGACTATTGCTTTAACAATGATGAGCCAGTTGCCCCATCTGTTGCGCTTTGTAGCGTTGAAGTATGAATCTACTCCATTCTTTAAATGATCGAAAAATGGGGTGCCTGCTGTTTTAAATCGTATTGTGCTCAATGTGTTGGGTTTTACAATGAGTTACAAAGTTACCACACATTTACCTCACGCTCTAATTCGATGCCATATTTATTCTTGACATCGGTCATAACGGCCGTGCTCAAAGCATAGATTTCATTTCCCGTTGCTCCGCCGTAATTCACCAATACAAGGGCTTGTTTTTCATGCACACCGCAGTTTCCAACGCGTTTTCCTTTCCAGCCGGTATGCTCAATAAGGTACCCAGCAGGAATTTTCACCGTGTTTTCGTCGACCGGATAGAAGGGTATTTTCTCGTCGTGAACCTGAATGGCCCGAAGAACAGGCAGATCTACCGTTGGATTTTTGAAAAAGCTCCCTGCATTGCCCAAGACCTTCGGGTCGGGAAGCTTCGAAGAACGAATGGCTATAACGGCCTGACTAATGTGTTTGATGCTCAAGGTGTCTATTTCCATCTTGTCGAGCTCTTCTGCAATGGCTCCGTATTCGATATGAAATACAGGACGCTTGTTTAATTTGAAGCCCACATGTGTGATGAACCAATTTCCTTTTTCTTTCCGTTTGAAAATACTTTCACGGTACCCAAGCGCGCATTCGCTCAAAGAAAAAATGTGTTTTTCGGAAGTGTGAACATTCACCGCTTCCACATAATTCAACACGTTGCTCATCTCAACACCGTATGCGCCTATGTTCTGCATGGGGCTTGCGCCAACACAACCAGGGATAAGCGAAAGATTTTCTACTCCGGCCCACTTGTTTCGAATGCAATGCAAAACGAAGTTGTGCCAATTCTCTCCCGCAGCAACACGCACATACACATGCATGTCGTTTTCCTTCTCCAATTCAATTCCGAATAATTTATTTTGAAGTACAACAGCGTCGACGTTTTGCGTGAACAGAATATTGCTTCCGCCACCTAATACAAGCAGGTTGCTCTTGGTCTGACGAACATATTCCAACGCCTCTTCCACATGAGTAGGCTCTTCGATACGCGCAAATTCTTTCGCAATCGTTGAAATGCCAAATGTGTTGTGCGACAGCAGGTCAACATTTTTTTCAAGTTGAAGTTTCATGAAGTAAAGAAAAGAAAGGAATGGGAATAGCTACCCTTGGTTCTCGCCGTTATTCGAACACGCTTCTGTTCAAATGGATTTCAATTTATAATTGGAAGAAATACGGTCTTTTATTTCGTTGTATTCTTCACCTGTTATGAATTCCGCTCCATTCCCGCCTTCCAAGAGGTCCAAGACATAGATGCGGTCCGCATGCGTAACGGCATTGTTGGTGTGAATGAAGTACGAAGTGCCCATAACGACCACTTCTTCAAAAGTTGTTGAGGAAAAGATTTGAACAATGCGTTTTCCTTCTGGAAATTTTAGAAACTTTGGGAAATCCATACTGCGAATATGCAAACAAATTCAGAAGAACTTTTTTTAAAGCGAATAGCTCAAGAATTAATTGACAAACACGGGAAAGATTTACATCGCGTTTTGGTGGTCTTACCGAGTAATCGCTCGAAAGTTTTTTTGAAAAAGTTTCTCTTCGAAATTTTAAGTTCGGCCTTTTTAACGCCTCAGTTGGTCTTGCTTCCACAATTTGTTAAATCTGTTGTGAAGGAAAGAACAGAGGAGAAATTGAGTTTACTACTTCTCCTTTATCGCGCCTACACCGAAGTCGTTGAATCTGCCGATTCTTTCGAAGTTTTCATGAAGTGGGGAAGCATGGCGCTCGATGACTTCAACGACATAGATGTCGCGCTGGCCAATCCAGGCGAGGTGTTCAAGAATTTGAAAGATGTAAAGGACATTGAGAATTGGAGTTTCGGCATTCAACCACTCACCGATGCGCAAGAAGACTACGCAGACTTTTGGCTCGATCTCGGAAAAGTATATCATCGCTTTGTTGAATTGCAGAACGAGCAGCACGCTTACAGTTACGCTCGCCTGAACAGAGCCATGGCAGAGGAGAAGGTGGAAGTGAATTTTCCTTCGAATGCAGATGCCGTTTATTTTGTTGGGATCACCGCGTTTTCGAAAGCCGAAGAAAAATGGATTATGCGATTGCATAAAACAGGAAAGGTTTTTTTCCATTTCGATGCAGACGCTTATTACGTGAACAACCCCATTCACGAAGCTGGAATTTTCTTCCGCTCGTGGGAAGAAAGAAGAATGCCTATTGCGAAATCAGACGACTTCAACACACGCTCACGAACCATCACTTTCTCGAAAGTGGTTACTCCGTTGGCTTCCGCATTCGCGGCTTCCAAATTGGTGAACGAAATGAAAGAAGAAGATCGCGCGAATACGGCTGTGGTCTTGGTTCAACCGTTTTTACTTCGTCCGTTTTTAAACGGATTGTCTATAGATTCTCCGGTGAATGTCGCTTTGGGATATCCCATTGATCAGGTGTCGTTATTCCGCGTAGTTCGCATGCTCTTACGTATGTGGAGTCGCTTATCGAAGGAAGTGAAGAAGGGCATGTATTACAAAGACTTTTCGCAATGGATTCTTCAAACCGATTTAGACGTGCTTCTTTCTTCTTCGCAACGAAGAGAAATTCAGCGATACGTCATGCGCCGAAAATTCATTTACATCCGTGAAAAGGAATTGAAAGAGTTGGTACAAGAATTACCAGCAATGAAGGTTCTGCAGGATTTACTTACCACGGAGAATTTCAATTTACCAAGTTGTATTTCTCGATTGAAGAATTTCCTTTTGGTGTTTGTGGAATCTGATCATACCGATGAGTTGACGAAGGAAACAGCGTTGCGTCTTCAGCAAATTTTAGGACGTATTGAAATGCATATGGAAGCAAATGCATTTTTGAATGAAGTGCCGTTGCTTGATTTGTTGTTTCAACATTACGCTTCGCAGGAGACCATTGCCTTTCAAGGAGAGCCATTGGAAGGCTTGCAGGTGTTGAGTATGGTTGAGACGCGTGCGGTTGATTTTAAACACGTCATTATTGTGGGTGCCAATGATGAGCAGTTTCCCGGAAATGGAAGAGCGCAGTCGCTCATTCCTTTCGATTTGCGAAAGGCTTTCGAGTTGCCTTCGCCTGAAGAGCGCGAGGGAACAATCGCGTATTCATTTTATCGCTTGTTGCAGCGCGCAGAAGATGTGCGCATGCTTTATCACACGTTGAGTTCAGATTACAAGATGACAGAGCCTTCTAGATATCTTTTGCAAATTGAACAAGAGTTAACAGGTTACGGAAACCGAACATTCGTTCGGTATGAAGACTTTGAACACAGCAATAAGTTTTTGCAAACGGGTGAAGAAGAAATCGTAGCGAATGAATTCTCTACGAAGCGTATTCACGATTTATTGGAATACGGAATTTCGCCTTCCGCAATAAATAAGTTCATGCGCTGTCCGCTCGATTTCTATTATCGATATGTTGTTGGTCTCGGAGAAGTCGAAAGCCTAGAAGAGAATATGGAAGCTTCGACCTTTGGGTCTATTGTTCACGATGTGCTGGAGACCTTGTACAAGCGTTATGTTGGAAAGACCATGCGCGATGAAGATTTCAATGGATTTAAGTTGGAATTGGATACGTTAATAGATGAGGCCATTCATCGACTGTACAACTCGAATTTTGAATTAGCCGGATTCGATATCATCATGCGTCGCATTGTGCATCGCATGATTGAAGTGGTTCTTGAACACGACCAGCTAAAGTTTAGTGAAGCTCGTGCGAATGGCGAAGAACGCATAGTGAATGGGGTGGAGGTAGAATTGAAGGCAGATTTACCCATGGACAAGATTGGTGTGAATATTCCGGCCAGTGTTCGCGGAAAGGCCGATCGTGTAGATGAGCAGAATGGAAACTTCATGGTGTTGGATTACAAGACCGGAAGTGTTAAGACTGATGAATTGAAGTTGAGTGACAAGGAAGGACCTTGGTTGAAAGATACCAAACCGAAGTTGCTTCAGATTTTAACTTATTCTTATATGTGGGTGAAAGAAGGCCATGCGCCCGAGCATACGCAGGCGATGTTGTTCGGATTGAAACAGGCGAAGCAAGGCCCTGTTCCGCTTTTGCGTGGACAAGACCCCGCTGTTTTACGCGAGGCAGATATAGAGAAATTTGAAGAGGAGTTGTTGGGAGTGTTGAAGAGTTTGTTGGAAACAGAAGTATTTAGACACAATCCGGAATCGGAATATTGCGAATTTTGCAAGTAGTGAAGAAGCGCGTATTAATCATAGCCTATTATTGGCCTCCCGCAGGTGGAGGAGGGGTTCAACGTTGGTTGAAGTTTGTGAAGTATTTGCACAACAGCGATTGGCAGCCCGTGGTGCTTGTTCCAGAGAATGCCGACTATCCAGTGTATGATGAAACGTTATTGTCGGAAATTCCGGAAGGAGTGGAAGTCATTCGCTGTCCTATTTTCGAACCTTATCGCGCATTGCGTAAAGCAACAGGAAAGGGCGATGCGGGAATAAGTGCAGGATTTATTCGAAGCGAAAAAGGACCTTCGTTAATGGAGCGATTAATGGCGTGGGTTCGGGGGAATATTTTGATTCCAGATGCGCGTATGTTTTGGATTCGTCCGGCCTCTAATTTCTTGTTGAAGTATTTGAAGGAGAATCCGGTTGATATGATTGTGAGTACTGGGCCTCCGCATAGCATGCATTTGATTGCGCGTCGTGTTCACCGAAAGACAGGGTTTTCTTGGTTAGCAGATTTCAGAGATCCGTGGGTGAACATGGACAATGCCGATAAGTTTCAGATGAGTGCTTGGGCGAAACGCAGGCACATGAAGTTAGAGCGCAGTGTATTGAAGGAAGCCACTGTTGTCGATACGGTAAGTTGGTATTTGAGCAGTGAGTATGAGAAGATTCGTGGAGGTGAAGTGAAGGTTTTAACGAACGGATTTGATCACGTAGATTTTGAAGGAAGGGAAGTGAAGCCAACAGATAAGTTCATTCTTGGGCATTACGGTACCTTTGGCGACGATCGCAACGCTCCTGCCTTGTGGCGGGCGTTATCGCGTTTGGTGAATGAAAGTGAAGAATTCAAAAACCGAATGATTATTCGGTTGGTGGGTCCAACAGACGGCTCTGTTTTAGAAGACGTCAAGAGAAATGGATTATCTGAACATTTGGAGTACATTCCATATGTAAAACACAACGAGGTTTTAGATCTCATGTTAACGCCACAGTTATTGCTGGTTATTTTGAATCAGAATGCAAACGAAGAAGGACGCGTTACCGGAAAAATATTTGAGTACGTCGCCACGGGCAATCGCGTTTTGGGCATAGGCAGTGTAACCAGCGATTGCGCGCGTGTCATTCATGAAAGTGAAAGCGGCGAAATGATTGCCTTCAACAACGAAGAACAACTTTACAACTTCATCAAGAGCGCATTTCCTTGTGCGATTAATCAGCCTTTGAATCCGAGGGTGATGAAGTATTCTCGTCAGTCTTTGACTGATGCTCTTCGAGCGAATGTCTTCGACGAATGTCTTTGACGAATGCCTGCGGCGAATGTCTTCGACGTTTTTAATTACAAAGTTCCAATTATGCAATAGGAATTACGAATCCCGATAGCTATCGGGAGGAATAGAATCTTCGATTTTCCAATTACTAAGTTCCTACTTCCTCACCGGCGTTCCTTCCAAGAACTTAACCATCTTCCCATTCTCGTAAATGCCACGTTGAACAAGCTTGCCCGACTTCTTGTCGTACATCGTGCATTCGCCGTGATAACGGTTGTTCTTGTAATTGGCGTCTTCTTCCAAGGTGCCGTTCTCTGTGTAGATTTTACTCGGTCCGTTTAGTTCTCCGTTCGCGTAGGTGCAATCGCGCCACAAACCGCCGAAGTCGTAGTAATACTTCCAGCGCCCAGTGCGCTTGCCTTCTTTGAATTTTCCTGAACTAATGGGTCTGCCGCTCTCGTTGTACAAAATGGAAGTGCCATTCAATTCGCCATTCTTTCCATAAGTAATCACACTCTCCAACTGCCCGCGCTCGGAATAGTTCATCCACTTACCCACCTTCTGATTGTCTTTCCAACTGCCGATATACAAATACCTTCCGTTCTTCGGCTCATAGCCCGTCCACTTGCCATACATCTTGCCCGCTTTAAAACTTCCTTCATCTTTCACTTTTCCGTTCTCATACCAGCTCATCCATTTGCCTTCCTCTTCACCCATTTTGTAATTTCCTTTCTGCAACAATCCGCCGTCTTCATACCACGTGCTCCATTCACCTTCCTTGTTGTCAGCCACAAAATTTCCTTCCTTCCATTTCTTTTCACTTGGATATTGATACACCCACTTTCCTTCCATTTTCCCACTCGAGTATTTTCCTTTCGACTGCCAAACACCGTTGTCATGATAGAAAATCCAATCGCCATCTTGAAGGTCTTCCACGAAATTTCCTTCCATGTCTTTCACACCGTTTTCACGATACCATTCCCAATTTCCGGTCTTCTTTCCGTTGTCGAAAGTTCCTTTTACATACAACTTTCCATTATCGAAATACTCTTCGTAAGGCCCTGTTACCAAGCCTTCCGAATAAGTGGTTGTTTTCCGAAGCTTTCCGTTGCTAAAGAATTCACTCCACTTTCCATCTTTAATTCCATTTACATATTGTCCAGAAGTTTGAATGTTTCCTTTCGAGAAAAACGCTTCGAAAATTCCATCGGGAACTCCGTTGGCATAGGTTGTTCGACTCAATAATTTGTCAGCTTCATTTACTTCCGGAAGGACACCTGTTCCGTTCGTTATGGTTTGAATTCCTTTGTTGTCGAAATACGAAACGAGAAAGACACCTGAGGTATCGTACTTCAAAACACTGTTCAATTTTCCATTGTCATAATACGCACTCCATTCGCCAGTTTTCTTTCCTTTAAAGAAATTTCCTTCTTGAATTTTAATTCCTTTCTCGTTGAAGGTGCGCTGCACGCTGTCTTCCACACCGAATTTGAAATACCCTTCCACTTGTAATTTTCCATTCGTATGATAGCGAAATACCTTCCCGTTGAAGTAACCGTTGCGGTAGGTGCTCTCTTCTTGAAGCGTTCCGTCTTCGTAATAAAATTTCCAAATACTGTCTTCCTTTCCAACTGCATTGAATTTTCCAATGCTGCGAATTTTTCCATTCGGATAAAGGTCTTTGTACATCTTCTGTGCATTTCCGTTCAACGAAAACAGACATACGAATACTACGATAAAGATGGGCGCTAGGCGAAAGAGAGTCTTCTTCATGATTCGAAAATAATGGGTACTGTCGAACGTAAAACACCATTCAACCTGTTTTATTGAACATCGCAAGGCTTATATTTGAACACTAAACCTATCGAGATGCGTTCGACTCTACTTTCTTTTTCAATTGCTTTGTTGGCAGTTCTTGGCGCTTACTTTTTCATTCCTTCCGCTTCAAAATTAAAATTGTCAGGCGGTGCAATGGAAGAGGGACATGGCGTTAATCCTTCCAGCAGAAAATATTTTGAATACATGCGTAACCGCGATCCGGAAACAGGAATAGTTCCAGAAGGAATTTTCGAGCGTTGCGTGAGCTTCGCAAATCACTTACCTCGCGTTGCAGACAGAGATTACGGTTGGACCAACAGAGGCCCTTATAACATCGGAGGAAGAACGCGCGCATTCGCAGTGGATGTATTGAATAGCAATCACCTTATTGCAGGTTCTGTAACCGGAGGTATGTGGAATTCCTTGAACGGCGGACAGTCATGGTTGAAGACCACTTCACCTGAGCAATTGCAGAGCGTAAGTTGTATTACACAAGACAAGCGCCCGGGACATGAGAACACGTGGTACTACGGTTCTGGTGAAGAATTTTACGGTGTGGTTTCAGGAACTTCGTTTACCGCTTTGCTCAGTGGAGACGGTATGTGGAAGAGCACAGACAACGGACAATCGTGGTTTCAGCTTTCTTCAACCATGAGCGGTACTCCACAAAACGTTCTTCAAAATGGAAGTTATGATTTCGTTTGGAACGTAATTACAGATCACACCAACCTGAACGAAGATGTAGTTTATGCGGCAGTATTCAACGGCGTAATTCGAAGCAACGACGGAGGAAATACCTGGACGCAAGTGCTCGGATTTACATCAGGTGCTAGTGAGTTTGTAGACATCATGATGACTCCAAGTGGAGTCTTGTATGCAACGTTCAGCGATAACAGCACGAACGGGGGCGGATTCTTCAGAAGCACCGATGGATTCAACTGGACGGAAATTTCTCCTGTGTTACCGCAAATCGCAAATCTGAGAAGAACTGTGATGTGCGCGAATCCGCAAAACGAAAACGAAATTTATTTCTTGGGTGAAACCATTAATAACACATTCTACCCGATTGATCACTTCTTCTATAAATACACATATTTGGGTGGCGATGGAAGCGGAACAGATGGAAACTGGGAGAATCGTTCAGCCAATCTTCCTTCGGTTCCTTGTCAACTTTTTACTGGAATAAGTTTCGATTTTGCAACATTTAGAACGCAATACAGCTACGACATGTGTATTGCACATCACCCGTCAATTGCGGACTTAGTGTTTATTGGTGGAACAAACCTTCATCGCAGTACCGATGCATTCGCAACTTCTACTTCTGTGGATTGGATAGGCGGATACCGATGCAATGTCCCTGAGCCTTGGCATTATGTCTATGCAGAGCATCACCCTGATCAGCATCTCATTGCTTTCGACCCAGCGAACGATTTGGGTATGTATAGTTTGAACGATGGAGGAGTGCGTTATACCTCAGACATTACTGCCGATAGCGTGCAATGGCAATCGTTGAATAACGGCTATTTGACTTCCCAATTTTATACAGTAGCACTTGAACCGGGCAACACAACCAGTCAGTTCCTCATGGGTGGAATGCAAGACAATGGTACTTGGTTAACACATACATCAGATGCAACTTCACCTTGGAGAGAAATGCATGCAGACGATGGAGCGCATTGCGCCATTCCTTTCGGTGCAGACTACGTGATTACAAGTTCGCAGAGTGGAAGAATTTTTAAGAAGTCTATTGATGAAAACGGTAACCTTACCGGCACCGAGCGAATAGATGCAGAGAACGGCCCTGCTGCTTTATTCATTAATCCGTTGTTGTTAGATCCATGGACCAACAGACTTTTTATTGCTGGAAATAAAATGATTTGGTACCTCGATCGTGTTGATACGATTTCGGTTACTGGGAATTATCCTACCGCGCGCAACACAGACGATTGGTCGAATGTAGCATCAAGCACAATCACGTTAACACAAGGAAGTATATCATGTCTCGACATGGCCTATACAGACAACAGCGTGTTGTATTATGGAAGTTCAGCCGGTAAATTATTTAAACTTACAGACTTATACGGAACACCAGTAAAGACCAATATATCCTCTACGTTGTTCCCGCCGAACTCCTACACATCTGCGGTAAGCACAAATGATTTAAACGCGAATGAAGTCATGGTTAGCTTTTCCAATTTCAACAAGAAAAGTATTTTCCACTCAACAGATGCGGGCGCATCGTGGGTGAATGTAAGTGGAAATTTGGAAGAGAACGTAGATGGAACAGGAAACGGTCCTGCGGTGTATTGGGTTGAAATTTACCCGAGCTCACCCACTATTTATTTAGCTGGAACCAGCGCTGGTTTATTCAGTACTACCGAGTTGAATGGCGAAAGCACCGTTTGGCAAATGGAAGGAGCAAGCACAATAGGAAATGCTGTGGTGAATATGATTACTTCACGTCCGTTCGATGGCACGGTTGCAGTTGCCACACATGCGAATGGAATATTCACTGCGAACCTACCTGTTGTTCCGGAAGTCTCTGTTGAAGCACTTGCAGACCGCATGGTAACGGTTTCCGCTTTCCCGAATCCAACAGTAAATGAAATTCATTTCAACATGCAATTGATGCCCGGAGAAATAACCGAGATGAATATTTATTCGTTAGATGGAAAATTGCTGAACACGAAGAGATGGAAGGCAATTGGAAGAGAGCAACTTTCGTGGGAAGCTTCGCATGCAGGAACATTTATTTATCAATTGAAATCGGGAAGCACCACGAGAACCGGTAAATTTGTAGTCACAAAATAATTCGAATTATGTCTGAAATCATTTCAACCGATAACGCTCCGAAACCTGTTGGTGCTTATCCACATGCAAGAAGAGTAGGCAACCTTTTATTCCTTTCAGGTGTTGGTCCGCGCATTGCGGGTAGCGATGCGAACGACACAGGAGTACCTGGATTGAAGTTAGATAAATTCGGGAATTTTATTGAGTTTGATTTTGAAGCGCAGTGCAGAAACGTCTTTGATAACGTGCGTGCAATCCTAGATGCGAGCGGTTCGAAGTGGGAGAACTTGGTAGACGTTACAGTGTTCTTGGTGAACATGAAGCGTGACTTCCAAACCTACAACCGCTTGTATGCTGAATACTTCAAGGACGCTAATCCCTGCAGAACAACTGTAGAGATTAACGCCCTTCCATCGCCTATTGCGATTGAGTTGAAGTGTATTGCTACTATTTAATTTTCACACCCCAGATATCTACGCCTTGGAATTGCTGCAATTCCATTTTAATAGATCCGACTTTGATTTTGGCTTGCGCCATAATCGGTAGGTGATGTGCGTCGTCTGTTACCCAAACCGCAAGGTCATTGGGATTTTTGAAAATACGTCCCTTTTGAACCACGGGTGCGAAGCGCAAACATTTGAATGTTCCAGCGTCTACGCTTACCGTTTCTTTTCCAACATAGCGCATTTTCAAGCGGTAGATTTCGTCATCGACCAACGTTTCAATAGTTATAATATCACCAGCCTTTGTATTCGTGAAATCCATGGTGCGAGCATAGAACGCCGCACTCATCATGTCTTGAACAAAAGCAGGTGCTAGGTATCCTTCGTTCTTTCTGTTTTTGAACGCACGCTTGTGCTGAAAGAAGAAATAGTCTTGCATAATCATGTAGCCACCTTCATCGCAATTGCGTTTGAATTGATAAGGGAAAATCCCTTGTTTGTCTACATACGATTCGTACTTGTCGCGAACCTTAAAAAACCAATCGAATGATCCTGTGCTGTGTCCTTCTCCTACAATGTGGTAGGTGTCTCTTCCCGCGAATTTTTTATTTCCTTCTTCAACAGAGATCGAAGCAACTCCTGCATCTACCACTCCGTAGTGAATGCGGTATGTCGATTTTTCTCCAGACGTGAAGGCGCTATTGTTAATGCTGCGCAAGGCATGCACAGGTAAATTTTCAACTTTAACAGGCGTAGGTTTAGAACTTTGGCCAAGCATGTTCAGCGCTCCCACTGACAATGCTGTAAACAAGAATAGGTGTTTCATAAAGTCGTTTTGTTTTTAGTTAACGGAACTTTCGTTTCGAAATTTCAAACATTGGACCAAAAGTTTATTCCACCACTACACGCTTCACCGTGAATGAATTTTCTGTTCGGAAAATGAACTCGTAAAGTCCAGGTGCGAAATCAGAAACATCAACAGAATAGCGCATGCTGTTAAATTGGAAGTTCGAAATATTCTTTCCAGAAACATCTTTCACTTGCACAGAAACATTTCCAGCATGTGCACTCAATTCAATATTCAAATTAGATGAGGTTGGATTCGGATAAAGTGTTAATCCAATTTCATTCAACGTGTAGGTATAAACTGAAGTCTCGTCTATGTAACCGTCGCAGTCGTTGTCTATGCCATCTACAGTTTCAATTGCAGAAGGGCTTATAGCAGGATTCGAATCGTTGCAATCGTCGTTATTTGTAGCGGTTCCTGTTGGCACTGTGCATGAATAAAGAACTACTCCTGCGCCATAACCGTCACCGTCTATGTCCATGTAATACGCTTGACCCAATCCTTCGTCAATAGCACCGTTGCAGTTGTCGTCGATGTCGTTACAAAACTCGGTTGCGTTTGGATTCATGGCACTGTTGTTATCGTCGCAGTCGCCCGCACATGCAGAGTAACCATCGCCGTCTGCATCGAAACCTTCGTCTACGATTCCATCGCAGTTGTCGTCGAGGTTGTTGCACAATTCCATTGCACCTGGATACGACAATGCATTACCGTCGTTACAATCATCTACACAAGAGAAGTAACCATCACCATCTAAATCGGCATTGGTTGTAATGAAGGAACTGTTGTCGTTGCAATCGTTTCCGTTCGTAACGTACCCTGAAGGAATTTCACATCCTGTTGCTAATGTTTGTGCATCACCAAATCCATCGCCATCGGCATCTGCATAATATTCAATTTGATTGGAAACCGTAACGGCCCCAGTCCAAGTAATACTGTCGTTTGCTGCTCCATTAGACACCATAAGAGTCACGTTGTAAACCCCAGGGGTTGTGTACATAACGTATGGATTCTGAAGTGTAGATGAACTAGGGACACCACCTGGGAATAACCAACTCCATGAGGTTGGATTGTTGTTGGTGTTGTCTACGAAATGAACAGGATAGTTCACACAAGAAACTTCGTTAAACGTTGCACTTGCTCCAATGTACTGAACAGGCATACAAGGACCTATTTGAGTAAGTACGTTGTGAATGTATACATTCAAAGCTTCATCGAATGCTGCAATACAAACTTCGTCACCGGTGAATGCTTCAACATAAACACGCAGAATAGGAGTTGGTGTGAAGTGAACAGGAATCATACTTCCCAAGTGTCCAAGTGCACCAATTTTTACTCCACCAACTTCTTTGTAAATAACCGAAGACCATGTGTTCACCGGCACGAGAGAAGTAACGTTGGTAATAGTAGCACCTCCAATATCGAATTGAAGCGCATTTATTTCGCCATTTGGATTGGTCAGTGTAATGTCGAAGTACCCAAGTTCAGCATTCACGTTGGTTACACCAAGAATTGCGGTTTCAGATCCGTCTACAATTTCTGGATCCCAAGCGCAAGGTTGCATTAAACCTGGAGCAATACCTTCATCTATCTGCGCATGAATGCAAGCCTCAAGATATGCGGCATCTGCAATGCTTATGTCGCCGTCGCTATTCAAATCGTTACAAATAGAAGCGCTTAAATCAGAATAAACAGCACTGTTTCCGTAAAGATCTACATCGACTTGCGTGTAACTTAAATCAGTGTTCAGATCTCCTTTTTTCTGTTCAGCTGGACAGTTGCCAAGACAATCTGGTTGCGCGTTTCCAAACAATTGTCCAACACAGTCTACAATTTGCGGACAAGATCCGATTGGAAGTTTAACGAAGTTGATGATGTTATTCATTGCATCACGTTCGAATGAAATACATACTTGCGCCCAGTTGTTATCGTAACGCAATTCGTAGTTGCCTAACGCATCTGGATCTTGGTCCCAGTTGGTGCGAACAACTAAGTGATAAGTCCCCGCGGGCACGTTGGTAATGTCTATCCACTGACAGCTTAGACCTGAGCTATAGATATCGTAGCATCCGGCTGTAATACCCATGTTTCCACATCCGTATTTAGCCACTCCTGATACACAACCAATGTCTAAAACACAAAATCCATTTTTGAATCCGATTTCGGGCATGAGATTGCCGTTCGAGTCGTACAATAAATATTCTGCGTAACCTGAATAGTGGTAGTGATTGTGGCAAGGATCGAAAACGAATTGTGGATTAGCAACATTCGGAACTCCAATGAAATAGTCAAGGTTACCAATGTTGTCAATACGTGTAGAGAAACGTACAACTTGTCTCGTGCCCAGACCTTGCAAACATCCTTCATTAACTAAGCATCCGTCTGTAGCTGTTAGTGTAGTTTGGTAGAGTGAAGAGTACAATAAGTTTCCTTCAACCAATAAGTCTGGACCAATGTTGGAACAATTCGGATCGCCATTGTAGTAACATAAAGCAGGTTCTTCGGCCAAAGGGCTGTAGTTACAAGCGTTCAAATCCATACATCCAACAATAGGCCCCATGTATTCGAATAAGACTTGAAAAGCATCTAGTCCGCAGGCTCCGCCGTCGTCACCAACACGAATGTAGTATGTCATTCCTCCTTCGAGATAAGGTGTAATCTCCGCTTCTATTCCACACAAATCATCATTGAATGTGTAAGTTGCCTCATTTGTGTTGTCGAATAAAGCCATGTTGCAATAGTCGTACAACCAAATCTTTGTATCGCATCCAGCTAATCCACACGTTGAAATTTGATACTGTCCGTTCACCGAAGGGGTGAAGGAATACCAAGAATTCGGCGAAGGCACAGCGTTCAATCCGAGATTCGCGACAATGGAATTGTCGCAGCTTGTTCCTTGCGGACAGTTCACTTGTATGGTTGCAAGTGAGCCAAATGCTGCACCGGTCGCAACTGAATTTCCATCTAAATAAATGTTGTAGTTACCAGCACCGTTCGCGCAGCACAATCCATTTCCACCTGTATCGTAAATCTCTACGCGGTGACAGTTGTTGCTAATGCAGAAGTTTGCATCGTTCGTTGTTCCTTGTTGAATAACAAGATTTTCTTGATTGAAAACCTTCCAAGAAGTTTGTTGAGGAAGGTTATCTGTTGTAAGGTCGAGAGTTAAATTGTGTCCAGATGTAACAATAACATTCAAAGTAACACTGTTGCTATTGCCTTGCGGATCGTAGGTTGTAAGCGTTACAGGAAACATACCAACAGCAGCGAAAGTTGTGGTTGGATCTTCCAATGTTGATGTTGAAGGAACACAATCACTAGGGAAAGTCCATTCAAATGAGGTGGCATTTCCTGTTGAAGTATTGTTGAATTGAAAATTCATGCAATTCGTTCCTGAAGGATAATAATTGAAATCGGAAGCCAAGGCAGGGAATTCGCAAGTGCCGTCATCAATGGTTGCACAAGAGTTGTAGTTTGTTGCGTTAGCGTTGGTACATCCAGAAACAGTTGTCGTTGTTATGTTGAAATTGAATTCACCCATGGTGCTGTTGTATCCGCCAACTTGCACATAGTAGGTCTGTCCAATAACGAGATAGTCATCTTCATTGGCGCCGGCTGTTCCATTTCCAGTAGGACAACCGAATTTCACCATTGAATAATTACCTGCAGCATCATCGTCGTCACAAGCGATAATTGAACCGTTGCACGCGTTGTAAACAGCAAGTTGCGTATCGGTTACACCTGTTCCTGTTCCAGTGGTTGCGCTGGTTTGAATGGTTACATTTCCACCTTGATAAACGAATGAGTACCAGATATCGCGGATGGTTCCGCCACATCCTGGAGTCG
The DNA here is from genome assembly GCA_030729695.1 of Flavobacteriales bacterium. Taxonomy (GTDB): domain Bacteria; phylum Bacteroidota; class Bacteroidia; order Flavobacteriales_D; family Sanyastnellaceae; genus CAIZGX01. The sequence continues at coordinate 29,734 of JANQWV010000028.1, forward strand.
GACCAACAGCCACGTTAATGTTATTCGTAATTATGGCTCCACTGTTTGGAACGAAGACTGCTGCTGTTGCGCATGTTTCGTTGGGCATGAAAATATTACATAGGCCATTATCGACTGTGGCGCATGCGTTGTAATTTCCTGCTGAAGGATCTGTGCATCCGAGTATATCCGCTTTAGTTAGTTGAATGCTGAAGTTACCTTGAAGGTTGTTATATCCGCCAACCTGAACGTAATAGGTTGTTCCAACTGTTAAGGCTGGACACGACATAACCAATTGAGAGGCGTAGCCCATTCCCGCAGCATCGTCGTTACACAAAAGTTGAGCGCCGTTGCAACTGTTGTACAAGGCCATACGCGTGTCGGAAAGCGTTCCTAACGTTGTGGTTAAGGTAAATGTTCCTCCGGTGAAAATGAATTTATACCAGATGTCTTTGATTCCAAGACCAGCGCCCACTCCGCATGATGGGCTTGTGCCTTCTACTACGGTATTTAAATTACTTGTCGCAACGGCAGGTGCATTTGGAATAAGTTCAATAGCATTCGCGCAAATGTCGTTCGCAGGTGCTTGTGCGAATACTTGGAAAGATGCGAAAAGCGCGAACGCAAGTAAAATCTTTTTCATAGAAAAAAGGCTTAGGTTTAGACAAGGAAGTTACGAAAAAATGCGGAACGAGAATCGTTATTTCCTGAAAAATCCGGTATCCTTGAAATGCCAAGGATCTGTTTTTCTTCCCGGAGCAATATCAAAGTGTCCGAGGATATACTTGAACTTATAGTGCGTGTCGAGTTGATCAATGAGCTTTCGAAGCGAAGCATATTGCGCTTCGTTCGGACCAACAGTGTACGTGCACATGATTTCAATACCTATGGAACAGGAATTTACAGCCGTTGTCCCGTCGGGAAGTTGACTCTTTCCAGCGTGATACGCTACGTTGTTCGGTTCTACTAATTCATAAACTTGGCCGTCTCTTCCAATGAGGTAATGGGCTGCTACGCCGTATTGCTCAAATTGCTTCAACACACCTTCCACAGAAAATGTATCGGGCTGTTGGGTGTTTGGAAAAGAAGCGTTGAAGGTCGAGTGAATAATTAAAGCCTTCACTTCACGCGGAGATTCACTTGTCTTGTATCCGAATCCTACGTGCTTTCGAAGAATAAGAAACTGCGTTAATTGTGCATTAACGGCAAGTGTTAAAAATGAAAAAACAAGAAGTGCGTAAAAACGCATTAGGCTTCTACAACGGTGAAAGTGTAGTACTCCATGATTTCGTTGCACAACAATTTCTTGCATGCTTGATCAACGATTTGTTCTGCACCAGCATGGTCGGCAGACTCAACGAATAAACTCATATGTTTTCCAACGCGAACGTTAGCAATGGTTCCAATAGATAAACTGTTCAATGACGAGGTCACTGCTTTTCCTTGTGGATCTAATAATGCTTCCAATGGCATTACGTTAATTTCAGCTTTAAACTTTTTCATGTTGTTTCCCTAATAGGTGTTGAACGGCAGATAAAATGAGGTACAAAAGTAAGGCAATTGGAACCGTCCACAGGACTTTTTTCAGAATGAAATGTGAACCAACTGCAGATACGATGATGCTCCCAATGAGAATAAACTTCATCGCGTTTTCCTTCCAACTGAAATTTGAAAATTTGAAAGAAAGGAGCGGTAGCTTAGATGCCATGAGGAATGCGAAAAGTAAGATGAGTCCCACGAGAATCGAGTTGCTCAAAGGTTCTGTTTCCGTCAGTGACAAAACGCTTAACCAAAACAATCCGTTCGCTGGCACAGGAAGGCCTTTGAATCCTGTCGACTTCGAAGTGTCTAAATTGAAACGAGCCAATCGAAAGGCTGCTGCTACGGCTAAAAGAAAAGCCAACGCTGCCCACATTTTTATTTCGGGTTGAAGTAGTTTGTACAACCAAAAAGAAGGGACAACTCCGAAGCTAACGACGTCGGCAAGCGAATCTAATTGTTTTCCCATTTCAGAAGCTGCACCAATGGCGCGAGCAACGAGTCCGTCCAGTAAATCTGCAAAAGCCGCAATGAGAACGAATAAGAAAGCGTCTTGCACATTATGAGCCAATAATGCTGCACATCCCATAACTAGATTCAGCATGGTAAGTGTGTTGGGGATGATTGCTTTTCCGAACATGCGGCAAAGATAGGTTTTAGAATTCGAATTGAAGTTTTGCGCGCAGTCCGAAGCGAACAATGTTCGGATTGTCTAGGTATGACAGGCGCCACAGCGCATCTACGCGCAAAATCTTGAAGATGTTTTCTACACCAATTGCGGCTTCTGCGTAGGGCTGTCTCAATCCGTAGATATCTGCAATTCCGTCTGCGTTGAAATCGCGACTCAACAATTCGTCGTTCTTTAAATCGTAGCTCCCCACCAAGATTTTCGCGCTCGCTACTTCGCGCCACTTCAATTTGCGCAACAAAGGAACTTTGTTGAAGAACAAGCCTTCAGCATGATAAGATCCCCAAACGCTGGCCCATTGATCACTCACAAACTCAAAGAAATTCATAGTGTTGTAACTGGCTTCGTCGTAGAAGAACGTTTCGTTACCCTGATGCATTTGAAGCATGGGATAGGGAAGGTTACCGAATATTTTTCCTGCCTGAACAGTCAGGTTTAAATATCCGAAAGGACCGAAGCGAATCTTATCGTATACCTGCATTTGCAAGCGCTGGTACTTGTATTCCGCATTCATTACACCTGGCATAGCAACGCTGTAGATTACTTCTAGTTCAGGGTAGCTTGTTCCTAAGCTAATTCGTTCAAACTCGCCGTAAACGAATTTTTCTTTAAAAGCGAAGCGGGTGTAGAGTGAAACCTCTGAAGTAATAAGTGCGTTTTCGGGCTCAAAGCTGTTGGAAAGTGGAAGGAAGCGCGTGTATGAGTATTTAGTTCCGGCAGGCTTTAAAATCCGATGGGTGAAGATGAGTTTATTGGACAGGCCGTACAACCATTCTTTTTCGATGTAGGAGTTAATGTCTGTGACATCGGTGAGTTTGTTTGCCGGATTTCTTCTGAAGAGGGAAGAGAGAATGTTGTCTTGACGGAAGGCACCTGCGCCAAGTCCGAGTTGTTCCATGTCTCTTTTTCCGTGCGCTGAAATAGCGAAGCGTGGACTTTTTTGAATGATGTACAATCCGCCTGCCCCGTATTTGAAACGGTCGTCGCGGAAGCCGTAGGCAAGATATCCGTCGAGCATAAGTTTCGTGCTGAAGGCATTGCTGGTTCTTCCGCCAAAGCGAAGACGGTTACCTTCAATGGGGTTGAAACTATAAAACGTGTAATAGGGACCGTATTCGAAGTTGCCCTTGATTTTATATCCAGACACAAACAGGGTAATGATGTCGGTTACCGTTTTGAATTGCGGCAACGATTTCAGTGTGTCTGCCATGTTGTAAATGCGTTCTTCTTTGACGGTGAGGGCAGTGTGCCGCATGCTCTGCCAATAGGCATCGTCGTGATTCGAAGAATTGGGGTCGACTATAATGTCGGTGTAGCCTTGATAGAAATCGTCTTCACGTGGCTTGTTTATGACGAACTTTTTATAGCTGCTGTTTTTCCTTCCATAAACACCAAGTTTCTTTTCATTCATGTTGAATTCAACGAGGAGTTGATCTTTCACCAACATCCAAACTTCATTCTCCACCTCGTTGTATTCTTGGTGAACGCTGAATTGTTTTATCCAGTTAATGTTAGCGTCTTCTGAAATGGCAGCATCTACTTGCTTCACAGCATAGGTGGTGTCGTGAATCCACATTTCACCATGGAACAACAACTCTTGTTTTCTGCGTGGAAAAAATTCTAATTTGTAACACCATTTTCCTTCAATGAATGCGCTGTCTACTAACCCGTAGTCATAGAAGCCAAGGGCGTATGCAGAGATAGGCGATGTGAAACTCTTTCTGAAAATTATGATTTCGTTATCGTAGATATTTACGTTCTGGTACATGTCTCCCAAGAACTGATTCACACTCTGATTTTCGACTCCGGTTACGCGTGTTCCTTTTACAATTTCTTTGGCGATTTTTGGATTGCGTCGGTAATAAAAATCTGAAAGAGATTCGGTCATGAAGACCGGTAAGTAGGGCTTTTCCTGCGTTGTATCTATTCCTTCGAAAATGAATTCGAAGGGCTTCATGAGTTTCTTATCGCCAATGGCAGCGCTTATATTATTCAAGTCGAATTCTACTTTGTTGTAGGCTTCGTATTCGTAGGCGTCTAGCTTTTCGCGGTTATTAATCTTTTTATTGGCGATTACCTTTTTCATTAAGGCAATGGCCGGATTGGGTTCGTCTTTCGGACGAATAACAACTACCCCCGTTGTGTTTTCATCGACTAGTGCGAAGTTCACTTCTTTCGTAGTTCCTTGCTTGACATAGAAAGACTGCTGGGCATATCCCATCCCTTTGCAACGGAGGGTGTCGCTCGAATAATAAGTTTCAATTCGGTATTTTCCGTTTTCGTCAGAGGTAGTTCCAGACTTCGTTCCAACGAAATAGACAGGAGCAAAAGGTATGGTTTGTTTCGAGACTGCGTCAATTACAGTTCCATACACAACCGTTTTCTGCGCGTGAAGCACAAAAGAAATACAAATTGCGAAGAAAAGTAAAAGTCCTTTTTTCATTCCTTACGAAGAAACGAAAAAGTTTTGAATGCATCAAGCAGTATGATAAACGTTACCCTTTACTTATTGTTGAAAGCTTGCAAGCCTTCTTCCAACCATGCACGGAATTCAGAGGTTTCAACAATTCCGCTCTTAATCGGATTCATTAATTCTTCTCTTCCTTCCGTCATTGGATCAATAATGGCGTACATCGGTTGAGAGTTGTTGTTGAACGTCTCAATTTCAAAGGCAGACCACAAGTCACCGTAGGTCTCAATTTCCTTTTCAATTCCAGCCCATTTAGTAACAACGGTTTCTTTTAATTCCGCTGGAAGTTCTTGCTTGTCATCAACGTAAAGACTTACTACAATAAATTCATTTTGCAATAAATCTAAAACTTGCGGCCAAACGTGCTCTTCCATTTTTCTACAGTTTACACATGCATAACCTGTGAAATCGACGAACAATGGTTTTCCTTCTTTTCTTGCGCGTTCCAATGCAACGTTGTAGTCGTGTTCGCAAAGTAATCCGTGCGGACAGTCACTTGGGTAAGCGTATGAATAACCGGTAGGAGGCGCAAGTCCACTCATTAAGGAAAGCGCATTGTATGAGGTTCCCTTTTCGTTCAGCATTAATCCACTCGCGAGATATACTACCCACATTCCCACGAACGTGGTGAACACAATTCTGAATTTCGAAAACTTCTGAATCGGACTGTCGTGTGAAAATTTAATTGCTCCAATCAAGTAGAGGTACATTCCAAAGAATATCACTACCCACAAGCCCATGAATACCTCGTACTTTAACAAGTTCCAGTGTACCACTAAATCTGCTTGAGATAAGAATTTCAGTGCGAGCGCTACTTCTAAAAATCCTAAAACAACTTTTACAGAGTTCAACCAGCCACCTGATTTAGGCAAGCTCTTCATCATTCCTGGGAACATCGCAAACAACGCAAACGGAATTCCGAGTGCCAATCCGAATCCACCCATTCCAACAGTCAATTGAATGGCTCCGCCGTCTTTAGCAAGCGAACCTGCGAGCAGAGATCCTAAAATAGGGCCGGTACAAGAGAATGAAACAATAGCCAATGTAAGCGCCATGAAGAAAGCTCCTAACATTCCGCCTGCTTCAGCATTTTTATCCATCTTGTTCGCCAATCCTGCAGGAAGTGTTATTTCAAACAATCCGAAGAATGAAAGAGCGAATACAATGAAAATCACGAAGAACACAATGTTCAGAGGGACATTGGTAGAAATGTCGTTCAGAATGTTCTCGTTAATCTGATCCAAGAAATGGAACGGCATTGAAAGTAAAATGTAAATCAAGAAGATGAATCCGCCGTAAATCAACGCTTGGAAAATGCCTTTCTTACGGTCTTTGTTTCCTTTGGTGAAGAACGCAACAGTTAACGGTATCATTGGGAATACACATGGAGTAAGCAATGCAACCAATCCGCCCAAGAATCCCAGGAAGAACAATTGCCACATGTTTCCATCTTGCGTGGTGCTCGCAGAAACACTTCCACTTTCTAAACGCGTCGTTAACTTCTCTTTGTCGTTACGAATGGTTTGAATCCAGTATCTGAATTTTGTTGTGGTTGGTTCCAATTGCATTTGATCTTCAACAAGTGCCGAAGTATCTACAGGTGCTGTCGATACGGCAGAACCATCTGCTGCATTTGGAGTGATTTGTAGTTTGAATTTCGACTCAATCGGATAGCATGCTTTGTCGTTACACGTCTGACCCTGAATGGTTCCTTTTAAAGTGAAAGGAGCCGTTCCGATAATTTTAATTTTTTGTTTGAAAACAGCAGAATTTTCAAAATAGTTTACCTCACCGCCTTGCATCTCATCGTAATGGGTGATGTACTTTCCTTCCGTTAATTTTCCAATGAGTTCGAAATTTGCTTTATCTACATTTAAGATCAATTCAGTTGGAAGGGCATATACATTAGGATCTGCAGACGGACTCGTCGAGTACAAATGGAATCCCGGTGAAATAGTCGCTTGAAATTCAATTTCAGCTTCGTTGTTGGGTAAACTAACAAGGCTTGTTTTCCATTTTACTGGATCAACAATTTGTGCTTGAGCATTCCAAGACAAAAATAAAATAGCAAGTACCGCAAAAATCTTTACTGATAAATTCTTCATAGGTTCAAAAATAGTTCAATTCAATTCTAGTTACGTGAGGCGCATCACAAAAACATTCTTCGCCTTCGCGTCTAATTTGTAATCTTCTGAGATGCACAAGCCTATTACCGCAACAATCTCGTCTTTACTAACCAATACAGGGTAGTTCTTTTTTTCGTTCATGGCAATCTTGGCCTGAACTAACACATCGCTCACCTTTTTCAATCCCTTCATTCCTAACGAACGAATTTTATCGCCCGGTTCGTATGCACGAATCTCCAATGGGAAACGCAATTTGTCTGCGTTGAGTTGCACGACCTTCGGATCTTTTTCAATTTCGTAACCTTTCGCAGGAACAATATCCACGTCGTACTTCGATTCGTCCAAAGGCATTTCACTCTGCAGCGCATGCAACACATAGTTGTCGCGATCACGCGCCACGGCATACGTTGCATTCGAAACCTTCGCCCCAGTCTTTTGAAGTTTCAAGATTTCATCGATCTCTCCGGTTGTGAATTCGAACAAACTCAACCATTCCCACATGATTTGTCTTGGAGCATAATGGTTGTGAACAGCATCAATGGAAAGCAATTCGCTTTCACCTTTCAGTTCAACGTTTTCTTCAAGCCAGTTTTGCAAACTCTCTTGCACAATCGAATGCTGCTCTTCCCAAATTTCAATACTGTTGTTAAGGGTTTGAAGAATATTCGGATTCAGCTCTTCCAAAATTGGGACAACCTTGTTTCTGATTTTGTTTCTTCCGTAAACAGTGGATTTGTTCGAAGCGTCTTCGCGCCATTTCAATTTCAGTTCTTTCGCAAATGCTTCCAAATCTTTTTTCGAAATGGAAAGAAGTGGGCGCCATTTGGTTGAAGTGTGACGCTTCATTCCAAGTAATCCTTTCAAGCCGCTTCCGCGAACCAAGTGCTGCAAAACGGTTTCCAATTGATCGTTCGCATGGTGCGCAAGAACAACGGTCGTATACCCGAATTCATCTTGCAATTGTTGGAAGTAGGTGTAGCGAAAATCTCTCGCGCGCTCTTGTAAATTGTTTTTCGATTCCTTCCACAAATCGCCCGCGTGTACGCAATGAAAAGTCAGTTTGTGTTTTTTGCAATAGGCTTTCACAAACTGCTCATCTTTCTCCGAGTCTTTTCCGCGAAGCTGATAGTTCACGTGCGCCACCGCAAATGGAATTTTTGCTTTTAATAGCAGCTCTGCCATTAACATTGAATCCATTCCTCCGCTTACTGCCACAAGCAATTGCGCGTCTTCGAATGTTTGATATTCGGCTTTTAAATCTTTAAGTAGTTTTTTCATGTTCAGTTAAATATGGAAAGGGTAGAAGCGGCTTTCAATAGACATTCGTCGTATTCCGATTCCGCATTGGATGCATGCGTAATGGCGCTTCCCACTTTTATTGTTGTTTGTTTTTTTTCTTTGTTGTAAACGGCAGAACGAATAATGACATTGAAGTCGAAATTTCCGTTGGGTTCTATCACACCGAAGGTGCCGCTGTAGATGCCTCTGTCCAAGACTTCAAGCTTTTCCATGTGTTGAACCGCGCTAATTTTCGGAGCGCCAGTCATGGATCCCATAGGAAACGTAGCCGCTAAGATTTCAGTAAAGGTTATGTTGGAAGGAAGCTTCGCTTCTACCGTGCTTATCAAATGATGAAGCGTTTTGAACGTATGCAGTTCGCACAAGGAAGTGACTTGAACGCTTGCTTTTTCTGCTATGCGGGAAAGGTCGTTGCGAACCAAGTCTACAATCATGATGTTTTCAGACCGCTCTTTTTTACTTGTGCGAAGAACAGTTTTGTTTTCCTCATCCTCAACAGAATTTGCTCCTCTTTTAATGGTTCCTTTAATAGGTTGAGAAATAATAACGTTTCCTTTTTTCTGAATGAAACGCTCCGGTGAAGTGCACAACAGTTGAAGATTATTTCCATTGAAATATACCGCGTGCGGTGCTTCCGTGGCGTTGTTCATTTTTGAAAAATGAGCGAAGGCATCGTTAAGTAAACCCTTTGCCTGAAGAGGCATGCAGAAGTTTGTTTCGTAATAATCACCGCGCTGAATGTCGCCTGAAATTCGCTTTATCTTTTCAATATAGCTGTCCTTGGTTTCGAGCATTTCGAACACAAGTTTTTCTTCATTGCTTGACTGTTCAATGTTTTTGTAGTTGGAAATAAAATCTTCGATTACCGAACGTTCGTTCGGTTGTTCTTCGGTAAGGCAAATCCATGTCCCGTTCTCTTCTTTCCAAATGTGCGCAGGCTCGAAGAAATAGACGAGCTCACTTCCGTCTGAACAACAATTCTCGTAAGCGTTTTTTTCAAAAAGTTTTTTCGCTTCGAACGAAAGATATCCGAAAACAGGAAGCGTTTTTTCCTTCAACCAATCATTCAATTGCGCTATTTCGGAAGGATTACTTTCGTTTAGGATAAACGCGCTTTTTCTTCCCCAAGCAAGGTAGGCCTGACGTTCAGACGAATTTGGAGGAAGAAAAGTAAAGTGTTCGTTTTCCCAAAGCTGCATGGGTGCAAAGGTAATGCTTACTGACGCCTATTTGCGAGAAGAACAGGCGGACCTCCGTCGAATGGATTTTCGCCTCGGCCAATGCTGCGGGCTTCAATACCTGCGGCTTTCATAACGGCACGGTCTCCGAATTTTTTTCGCAGTTCGTCCATGGCAGTGTACAAGCTAATCTGCTCTTCGTTGTCGTCGAACAAATTAATCTGGTATCCGCCTGAAACCAAATGGCTGAAGCGCACGCCAATGAGGCGTATGAGTACCCTTCGCGAGTAAAGCTTTTCGAAGAGCTCGAGTATTTTCGGAATAAGAATGTGGTCTGCCGAAGTGTAAGGAATGCGGCATTGCATGGTTTCCGTTTGAAAATCGGAATAGCGCAGTTTCACGGTAACGCATGATGTGAGCTTTTCTCCCTTCCTTAATTGGAACGCCAAGTTCTCGGTCATAGCAATTAAAAGCCCACGAAGCTTATGTACGTCTATGGTGTCCTGATCGAATGTTCTCTCTGTAGAAATAGATTTCCGCTCTTGAAAAGGCACAACAGGCGAGGGGTCTATGGCGTTGGCTTTTTTCCAGATGCTGGTCCCGTTTTCACCAAGGGCCTTCGACATAACGTCTAAAGGCATTTCTTGTAAGGTCTGAATTTTACGAATGCCAAGATTCACTAAGAGTTGGTGCGTTTTTTCTCCGACCATCGGAATCTTCCGAATGGAAAGAGGCGCAAGGAACGGTTTCTCTGTCCCGGTTTCAATTCGAATCTGATTGTTCGGTTTGGCCTCGCCCGTAGCCACTTTCGAAACGGTTTTGCTCGAAGACAAACCGAAAGAAATGGGCAAGCCAATTTCCTTCAAAATATTCTGACGCAATTCTCCAGCGAACTGATAGCATCCGAAAAAACGATCGAGCCCCGTAAGGTCACAGTAGAATTCGTCGATCGACGTTTTTTCGAATAACGGAACAGCTTCGCGAACCATTTCGCTCACTAGATCGGAATACTTGAGGTAGTTGTAGGAGTTTCCTTTAATGACCACTGCTTCCGGACAAAGCTTGCGCGCCATATGCATAGGCATGGCAGAATGCACCCCGAATTTGCGCGCTTCATAGCTGCACGAGGCCACTACACCGCGATCACTGGTTCCGCCAATAAGTACAGGTCTGTTGTTGAGGCGACTGTCCAATAAACGCTCTACCGACACGAAAAAGGTGTCGAGATCCATATGTAGAATTGAGCGTTCAGGTGACATAAAGCAAACTTATCTCGTGATGTCACAAGATTTGAAATTGTTAAAAAAGTTTTTTGAGAGGAGCGAAGAATTATTTTTTCTTCTTGCCTGTTTGGTCGGTATCGTCTTCGTCTTCGTCGTCGGTAATACCGTCGTCCTCATCATCTGTAATGTCTGAACCGCCTTCAGAATTACGATTACTGTTCGGAGTTGAAGATTCTTCTAGAATATCACTATCTGTGTTTAACTCAGTGTTATCAACGATTTCAGAACGCTCGGTTCCAACGGAAGTAACTTCTTCCATCCAAACAGATTTGCTGCACGAAGCGAATGCCAATGCAACAAAAAATAGGAGCGTTATGTAATTGAGTTTTTTCATAGTGGACCGAAGTCTATACAAATGTAACGAAATCTTTTAAAAAGTGTTGCCTTGATTGAAAATTTCCTGAAAATCTTTCGGGAAGTGAATGGTGACGCACGTTCCCGATTCTCCGTTTTCTGATTTCCAGTCCTCCGGACCCTTCAATTCAATGTGTTTGCCTGTCATCTGCTCAATCAGCGCAATTCGGCTCTTGGTAATTTCCATTCCTTTCGAAATATGTCCGTCGCTGGTTGTTTTCCGGGCTTGACTTTCCGCAAGTCCAATTCCATTGTCTTCAATTCGAATTTCAAGGCAGTCATTTTTCAACCCGAAAAATACATTCAACAATCCTCCGGAATCTTTAGGCAATAGACCGTGCCAGATGGAATTTTCCAAAAACGGTTGAATAAGCATGGCCGGAATTTTAACCGACCGAAGAACCTCTGGCGAGTCGAGTTGAATGTGATACTTGAACTTATCTGGGAAGCGCATGCTTTCCAATTTCAAGTACAATTCCAATCTTTCAATTTCTTCCGAGAGCGGCGCGAAGTTTTCTTGTGAACTGTCTAGATTTTTGCGAATCAATTTCGCGAAGTCGGTGAGGTATTGATTCGCGGCTAGGCGATCTTGACGGTTGATGTAATATTGAATGGAATTCAAGGCGTTGAAAATAAAGTGCCTGTTCATGCTTGAATTCATGCTTTGTTGCTCGAGCATGAGTAGCTTCGCTTTCATTTCCGATTGCTCGGCTAAGTGCTTGTTGCGAATGTTACGTCTTCTAGATCGCGAAACAAGAATGACAATTGTTGAAAGGGAAATGAACTCTAAGAGAATCGCCCACCAGGTCATGTACCACGGCGGTAAAACACGGAACTGCCAAGTCACTTCTTCGCTCCACTGTCCCCATTCCCCATTGCGCGCACGAATGTGAAACGTATAACTTCCCGAAGGAAGATTGTTAAAGTTCACTTGAGAGAAGGAAGTGGGGCTGCTCCACGTGCTGTCTAATCCTTCCAACCAATAACTGAATTCTAATCTTTCAGGGTAGGTGGTGCTTGAAGCGTCGAAGAAAAACGTAAATGAATTTTGTCTGTAATTGAATTCAAGTCCATTCGGAAAAGACTTGCCGTTCCAGGTTCCTGACGTGAGTGTTTTCCAATCGATGTTCTCAAGGTTCGACTGAATATTTGTAAGGTGAACAAGTGGAGTAGGGATGTTGAATTTCGCATCAATGGCGCTCAGTTCAATGTGCATGACGCCGTTTGGCGTACCAACCCATACAGTGTTTTGAAGGTCAACGAAGATGGCGTTTAAGTTTGTTTCGAGGCTAATTAATCCGTCCGATTCATTGAGGTGAATCATGCGCTCACCAAGGCCTCCGGCTTGATTCATTTCCCAAATGAAAATGCCATTCAGCGTTCCAATCCAAAGTTTGTTTTGAATCACCTTCAAGAAGTTCACCGTGTTACCTCCCGGTTCTTTTGAAATGTTTACACGAACAAAACCGTTCTCGTTTCCTTTGTAAAGTCCCGACTGTGTACCCGCGATGATCTCGCCATTTGGCAGTTCCGCAATGCTGTATGCACTTGCGTCTTGAAGGCCTTGCGCTTCGCCGAAATTTGTGAATGTGTTGTTATGGAAGAGCGAAATTCCATCGCGCGTGGCCATCCATATTTTTCCATCACGCGTTTCCAACATGTGGCGAATTCTTGTCGCGGGGAAGTTGGGCAATTGCGAAAAGCTTTGAAACTTTTCTTTCGAATAAGCTTGAATTCCTTTGTTGGTTCCAATGAGCAAAGAACCATCACTTCTTTCCAGTAGGCTAAGAACGACTTCTTCCTCCAAACCTTCTTCTTTCCCGAAATGAAGCCAATGCGGCATGGCGAATGAACAACAGTCGTATTCGTAAAGTCCTTCGGGAGTTCCAATCCAAATACATCCTTTCCAACCCCAACTTTTCAAGGTTGTCCAAACACGCAGATTCGGAGAGAGCTCTTGCAATGCTGCATTGAAATTTGCATTAAAATTATCAGTCAGATTAGACAAGATGCTTATTCCGTTGTCATAGGTTCCGAAGAAGTAATTTCCTCGAGAATCTTGTGTAATACTCATGACGGCATTACCGGTTAATCCATTGTTTGTTGTGAAGCTTTTGAATTTCGTATTGGTGAGTTTGAATATACCACCTCCATAACTCGCGAACCACTGAATGCCTTCACGGTCAATGAAGACCTGACGAATATCGTCGACCGCTAACCCGTTCGATTTTGAAAAAAGCAGATGGCTTCTGTTTGCTTCATTGAACATCACAACTCCGGTTCGACTGGTGAAGTAGATGTTTCCGTTGTTCGAATCGATTCCTGTAAACACATTGGCTAAAGCGAAGTCGCCGATGTTTGTGAGTGGCAGGCCAGTATTCACATTGAGCGCGCCACCCAATGAAGTAACTACCCAAATTTCTTGGTTAGAATTTTCAATAAAATCGAAGAGCACATTTTCTTCGTCGTTCAAAAAATAAATCTGCTGCCATTGATTGTCTTTCAGTTTCCAGATTCCTTTTTTGGTGGAAACGAGCAACTCGTTGTTGCTGTTTTTTCGAATGCGTTTGATGCTTTCTCCTTGAAAGAAAAGTGTGATGTTATCCTCAACGAATTTATTTTCTGAAAAGAAGATGAGTCCACGTTCTGTTCCAATAAGTAATTCATTTGTGTTGTATTCCACCAATGAAGTCGTTGAAGCATCATTCAGCTCTCCGGAGTATTTGTGATTGGTGAATGTGTTTCCATCTAAAACAGAAATTCCACCAATGGAACCAAAAACGATTTGTTCGTTTTGAAGTTGTTGAATGCAGTTAATCTGATTGTTAATGAGCCCGTCGGTTCGACTAAAATTCACGAATTCGTTTCCGTTGAATTTTGAAGCGCCACCGAGTGTGCCTATCCAAACATACCCTTGCTTGTCTTGCTGAATGCAACGCACTTGCGTTTGAGCTAACCCTTCTTTCAAACTGTATTGAATGAAAGAGAATTGCTGTCCGAATGCAAGCAAAGGAACCCAAAGCAGAACGAGTGATATGTACTTTTTGAACGACATCTATTACTCTTGCATCTTGTCTAAAAACTCTTGCAACTTCCTTCTTGAAACAGGTACATGATCTCCGTTCGATAATACAACAACGTTTCCTTCTGTTCGATTAAATTCTTTCAAGTGGAAGGCAATATTTACAATGTGCGATTTGTGCACGCGCATGAACATGTGCGAATCTAATTTCTCTTCAAACGATTTAATGTTCTTGCTACTCACGTATTTCTTTCCATTTACACAATACAACGTCGTGTAATTTTCATCGGCTTCCAACCGAATCAATTCATTGTTTCGAAGTATCACAAATCCGTCGCGTGTTGGGACAATGGTCTTGTCGAAGTTGCTGTGCAATGCAATTTCTTGAAGTACGCGATTGATTTTGTCTTCGTCTATTGAACCTGTTTTTTGTTCAAGATTCTTGGCAGCTTTTGCAACAACATTTTTTAATTCTTCAATGTCGATAGGCTTTTCGAGATAGTCTAACGCATTTTCTTTAATGGCCTTTACTGCGTATTCACGGAAGGCTGTTGTAAATACGACTTGAAAACTTCTGTCCTTAACTTGTTCTAAAAACGCGAAACCATCGGCTTCGGGCATCATGATGTCTAAGAAGACCAGATCTACTTTATTCTTTTCACACAATTCCAACGCCTCTTTAACTGAAGCTGCTTCGCCAATTAAATTCACATGCTCACTCGCATAATCTTCCAACAACATTTTCAAATTTTCGCGAGCGAAAAATTCATCGTCGACCAGTATCGCTTTCAGTTTTTCCATAGTTCATTGGCTTCAATGCTTGCAAATTACGAAGGAAAATGCAGTTTTTCAGAATGATTATCTTTGCAGCCATGACAGATTCAGGAACGAAGACAATTGGAGTATTAGGCGGAGGTAGTTGGGCTACGGCGTTAACCAAACTATTGAGTCAATCTCAAGAACATGTGTATTGGTGGATGCGCAATGAAGAAGCTGTGAAGCACATTCAGGAGTTTGGACACAATCCGAATTACATTCAGAGTATTGAGTTCGATATGGAAAAAGTTCATGTTTCTTCCAACCTGCAAAAGGTGGTAGATGCCTGTGATATTTTGGTAGTTGCCATTCCTTCAGCGTTTGTTCACTCGGCCTTTCAAGAGGCGGAGGTGAAGGGGTTGGAGAATAAGATTTTGTTCTCTGCAATCAAGGGTGTTATCAACGAGTTCGATGCGATTCCTGCGCGCTACTTTCATAAAACATGGAATGTGCCATACGATAGCATTGGTATTATCTGCGGACCTTGTCACGCAGAGGAAGTAGCTCTTGAGAAGTTGTCCTACTTGACCATCGGTTGTTCCGATCTAGAGAAGGCCGATTACATGGCCGAGCAGTTGAAATGCAGGTTCATCAAGACCACGACAACGGAAGATGTTTTCGGAACCGAACTATCAGCCATTCTGAAAAATGTCTATGCGGTGGCTTCTGGAATTTGCCACGGGTTGGGATACGGCGATAATTTTCAGGCTGTACTTGTAACGGCTGCAATTGGTGAGATAGAAAGATTCATTGATTCGGTACACGAGGTGCACAGAGATGTGAAGTCTTCTGCTTATTTGGGTGATTTGTTGGTAACAGCATACTCACCTTATTCTAGAAACCGTACGTTCGGTACCATGGTGGGTAAGGGTTACAGCGTGAAGTGGGCAACAATTGAGATGAATATGGTGGCCGAGGGTTACTATGCTACACGCGGAATTCACGAAATCAATAAGAAATTCAACGCTGATATTCCTATTGCCGATGCGGTTTACCGCATTCTCTACGAGAAGATTTCTCCGGCTATGGAAATGCGCATCTTAGCAGATAAGTTGAGTTAGTTTTTATTGCCAAGCAACGCATTGTCTTCGGAAGTAGTCTTATCTTCGAAGACCATGTTTCCCCAACGAAGAGCACTTTTATTTTTTCTGATTTTTCTGGCAGGATTGCCAGCGATTGTCTCTTCACAGATTTCTTTCATTCAGAACAAAGGCCAATGGCCTTCGCAAGTCAGATACAAAGCAGAAATTCCTGGAGGTTCGTTTTGGATTCAGTCTGAAGGGTTCGCTTATCAGCTCTTCGATTCAACTATTTTTAATCCGGATCATAAGCCCAATGTCCTGCCAGATTCTACGGTTACGTTATTCTTCCTTCAACAATTGGAAAATGCAAGTTTGAATTTGGCCGAAGAACAAGACGATTTGCCAGGGTATTTCAATTATTATTTGGGGTCTGATTCAACGAAGTGGAGTTCACATGTGAAGCGTTTTCAAAACATCAATTTTCAGAATGTTTACGAAGGAATTAACCTGCGCTTATTGGGCAAATCGAAATCCGTTAAATATCAATTTGAACTTCAACCACACGTCAATCCCAATCAGATCTCTTGGCATTACCACGATTCCTTGCGCTTGGAATTGGATACTTCTGGAAACCTCATAACGCATCACGGGCATGGAAGAATTTATGAATCGAGACCCTTCGCTTTTCAATCGATAAACGGACATTTAATTGAAGTTAAATGTGATTATGTGTTGAATGGAAATCGACTTCAATTTGTGTTGGGAGAATACGATTCAAACTTCACGCTCATCATTGATCCTGAAATTTCATTCTCAACATTCATAGGTTCTTCAGCTAATAATTTCGGATTTACCGCATGTGATGATTTGAGCGGAAACTTGGTTTCAGGAGCGAGCGTATTCGCCAACAATTACCCAACAACCGCCAACGCTTATTCCACAACTTTTAATCCGACTGCGGGCAACTACTTTGATGTGGCAATTTCGAAATTCGATGCAACAGGATCAGCCCTTTTATACAGCACTTACCTGGGTGGACTTCATCAAGAAACTCCACACTCCGTTGTGGTAGATAACCTTGATCGCATTATCGTTTTTGGTGTAACCGGAAGTAGCGACTTCCCTACAACTTTGGGAACTTTCCAACCCTTATTCAGCGGTGGAGCTCCATTAATGATGACTACGTTTTTTACAAGTGGACATCCAGATGGATGTGATTTTTTCATTTCGAAATTCAATGCGAGCGGAACTTTAGCGGGGTCAACTTTTTTAGGTGACGCGTCGAACGATGGATTGAACTATGCCAATGAATTGTTTTACAATTACGGTGATGCATTTCGAGGTGTGGTGAATGTCGACGCGAACAACAATATTTTCATTGGTTCTTGTGTACGGGGTAATGCTGATTTAGCCGGAGGGTCCATTCAAACGAATTACGGAGGAGGAGATAGCGACGGTTACATTGCGAAGTTTAATCCGAGCTTAAGCATGTTGTTGTGGTCTACATACATTGGTGGATCTGCGGCCGATGCCATCTATTCGTTAGAGTTCGCGAACGACGGTTCCATTCTCGTTGCCGGAGGAACCAAGAGTCAAAATTTCCCTTTCTGTTCAGGCGGAGAAGATTCCAATTGGAACGGGGCAACAGACGGATTCATTCTAAAAATTGACCCTGTAAATTTCAATGTAACATCGGGAACGTTCGTCGGAACTGGAGAGTACGATCAGGTGTATTTCCTTCAAACAGATTTGAATGATAACATTTATTGTTTGGGACAAACAACAGGGAGCATGAGCATCACTCCTGGGCTATACGGACAACCCAACAGTGGGCAGTTCATTCGTAAGTACAACCCAACATTGAGCACGTTGAATTGGAGCACAACCATTGGAACAGGCAGCGGTGAGATTGATATTTCCCCTACTGCTTTTTTAGTAAGCGATTGCAACCAGATTTATTTCAGCGGTTGGGGTGGACATACCAATTCATTAACGTGTCCCGCATTGACATGCCTTGCGTACAACAGCACAACAAATAACTTACCCATTACCGCAGATGCCTTTCAATCTACCACTGATGGCAGCGATTTCTATTTAGCTGTTTTGAATGCAGATGCTACGCAACTGGTTTACGGTTCTTACCTCGGAGGAAGTTCTAGTGCGGAACACGTGGATGGTGGGACTTCGCGTTTCGATAAAAGCGGCTCTGTGTATCAAGCGGTCTGCGCGGGCTGTCAGAACAACGACGATTTTCCAACGACACCGGGAGCGTGGTCTTCCACCAACAACAGCTTCGGCTGTAACCTGGCAGTTTTCCGTTTCAATTTAGGGCAACTTGAAGCAATAGCCAATGTGCAAGGGCCTTCACAAATTTGTGTTGGAACCCCTGCGCAATTCACCAATGAAACCCAGAATGCTTCTGATTTTATTTGGAATTTCGGAGACGGACAAACCAGCACAGCCTTTCAGCCAAGTCACGTTTTCAATGCTGTTGGAAACGTAACGGTTTCTATGATTGCTTCCGACATTAACGACTGCTATCTATCCGATACCGCAACTGTTAATCTTCAAATCATTGAATTTGTTCCGCCAACTATTGCTCCTGCAAACCCATTGTGTGTAGGAGAGTCCGTGACCTTGAATGCAAATGGTTCTGCAAATTTATTCTGGTTGAATAACGCCACGCTTTCCAACGTGAATGGAAATACAGCTGTGGCGACGCCTTTAAATTCGACAACCTATTACGTTTCTGATTTCAATGCGTGTGGAAGCGATACGGTTGGGGTTTATGTTAATGTGATTATTCCAATTGCTGAAGCAGGCCCAGATCACACCATTTGCATTGGCGATTCACAACCGCTTACTGCATCGGGCGGTGCAAGTTATGTATGGCAGGTAAGTCCTTCATTAAGTTCATTGAATACCGCTGCCACAGTAGCAACTCCAACAGAAGATGAGCAATTCTTCGTAATGGTTACAACTCCCGAAGGATGTATCGCCACCGATAGCTGTTATGTTTTTGTTGAACAAACTGTTCCTGGAGGTGTGACTTATCCAACCATAGATTTGTGTTTGGGAGAAAGTGTTGTTTTGCAATCGGAAGAGGGACTCACCTATTCCTGGTCTCCTTCCGCTGGATTGAATTCAACCACAATTCAGAATCCGACTGCTTCACCAAGTAATTCAATTACCTATAACGTTGCTATTACCAATTCTTGCGGAGCAGGGAATTCCGAAGTGTCAATCAATGTCATTGAATTGAATGTAGTAGCATCCGAAGGTGGAACTGTTTGTTTGGGCGATTTTTATCCTATTGAAGCAAATGGAGCTGACTTTTATTCGTGGCTGCCATATAGCAGTGTTGTTGATGCATCTTCTAGTTCAACGTTAGCGAATGCACCGTTTTCGCAATGGATCACTGTAGTTGGAACAGACGTGAACGGATGTGCAGATACCGATTCATTGTACATGAATATTCTTCAATTGCCAGAAGTTGATGCCGGTCCGGATCAGTACTTCGATTATCCAGGAAGCACAACCTTATTCGGAAATACATTCGGATTGAATTTTAACTGGTCTCCTTCTACAGGCTTGTCTTGCACAGACTGTGCTTATCCTGATGCAATGCCATCAGAGCCCACCTGGTATTATCTGTCAACAATGAACAATACGGGTTGTGTGGGAATAGATTCGGTTTATGTTCGGCCGTATTTCCCAGTTTATGTCCCCAATACCGTAACGCCGAACGGTGATGGCTTGAATGATGTTTTCTTAGTTGTTGGAGAAAATTTAACTGGATTTCATCTTCAAATTTTCGATCGTTGGGGAATCATGATTTTTGAAACGAAGAATCCGAATGAGCCGTGGTTAGCGGGATACAAGGGGTATTTTGTTCCGAATGATGTCTATACTTGGAAACTAACGTTCGACTCGTTGGAAAGCAGACAGCAATTAATTGGACACGTAACTGTGATTCGTTAGTGGCTTTTGGAATAAATTCGCGGAAACAATTTACCATGTCATTTCAATTTTTACTTCTTGAAAACATTGGTGCAACACGCATCATTACCATAAACAGACCCGATCAAATGAATGCCTTGAACAAGGCAACCATTGAAGAGCTTCACACCGCTTTTGCAGATGCTGAAGCAGATGAAAACGTTCGCGCAATTGTGTTAACTGGCGCAGGAGAGAAAGCTTTCGTAGCGGGTGCAGACATTAAGGAATTCGCAAGTTTTTCTGTTGAACAAGGAAAGGAACTTTCGTTGTTGGGACATGAACAATTATTCAATTTCGTAGAGCGTTTGAACACTCCCGTAATTGCTGCCGTAAACGGATATGCATTCGGAGGTGGTTTAGAATTGGCCATGAGCTGTCACATGCGTGTGGCCTCTTCGAATGCAGTCATGGGATTGCCTGAAGTTTCTTTGGGTGTCATTCCCGGATACGGCGGAACACAGCGTTTGCCACGATTGGTTGGAAGAGGAAAGGCAACCGAGTTAATCGTTACCGCAGGAAGACTATCAGCAGCAGACGCATTACAGTGGGGATTGGTAAACCACGTTGTGGAATTGGAAGCATTGATGCAGTTCACGACTGATCTCGCTGGGAAAATTGAGAAACTTTCTCCGTCAGCGATTTCAAGCGCATTGCGCGCAGTGCAGGCGGGATTTGATAGTGAAGCTATCGGATTGAAATCGGAAGCTGAAGAGTTCGGAAAATGTTTTGGAACTGAAGATTTCAAGGAAGGGACAACGGCTTTCATGGAAAAACGCAAACCAACTTTCACAGGTAAATAATGAAAGTAGCCTTAATAAATAAATCGAAGTATCCAGCTCCAGCCTACGCTACGGCGCATGCAGCGGGATTAGATCTTCGCGCGAATATTGAAGAATCCATTGAATTGAAATCACTCGAAAGAGTGTTGGTTCCAACCGGATTGTTCATGGAATTGCCTGTTGGTGTTGAAGCGCAAATTCGTCCGCGAAGTGGCCTTGCATTCAAGAACGGAATTACGGTGTTAAATACTCCTGGAACCATTGATGCCGATTACCGCGGAGAGATCAAAGTTTTATTGGTCAATTTGTCGAATGAACCTTTCTCTATTGAGCCTGGCGAGCGCATTGCGCAAATGGTTGTAGCCAAGCACGAACAAGTAGAATGGGTAGAGCAAGATTCGCTTTCGGAAAGTGAAAGAGGTGCAGGCGGATTCGGCAGCACAGGCGTGAAATAATTCATTCAATTTCAAATGTTCATTACTTCGTAGGAAGGCCGAAAAGATTTCGGCCTTTTTGCTTTCTTTTGTTAGAAAGAATATTCAGAAGAAATGAGAATTGTTATTCCAATGGCGGGTATGGGAAAGCGTTTGCGCCCGCATACCCTCGTAACTCCGAAACCCCTCGTGCGCATTGCAGAGAAGCCTATTGTTCAGCGATTGGTAGAGGATATTGTTTCTATTCAAACCGAAAAAGTTGAAGAGATTGCATTCATTATCGGTCGATTCGGAAAGGAAGTTGAGAATAATCTTGTTGCCTTAGCAGAACAGCTAGGCGCTAAAGGAACCATACATTACCAAGACGAAGCATTGGGAACAGCACACGCGATTCTCTGCGCAGAGTCTGCGCTGCAAGGTCCCGTTACTGTGGCTTTCGCAGATACACTTTTTCGTGCCGACTTCAAATTAGATCCAAACGCAGACGGTGTTTTGTGGGTGAAGAAAATTGAAGATCCACGTCAGTTTGGTGTTGTTGAATTGAATGCCGAAGGCACCATTGTTTCCTTCCAAGAAAAACCACAAGAGTTCGTTTCAGATTTAGCCATGATTGGAATTTATTATTTCAAAGACGGCGAATGGTTGAAACGTGAACTTCGATATTTGTTAGACAACAACATCATGAACGGAGGCGAATACCAATTGCCAGACGCCATGCGCAACATGATGAAGCAAGGAGCCAAGTTTGTTCCGGGTGAAGTGAACGAGTGGATGGATTGCGGAAATAAGGCTGCAGTAGTGGAAACGATGGCTTCCGTTGTTTCAAGACTTCCGCAAAATCACAACGTGAAGTTGGAAGGGGATTCGAAAATTATTGAGCCTTGTTATTTCGGGAATAATGTCGTCCTTCACAATTCTACAGTTGGTCCAAACGTTAGCATTGCCAGCAACGTTTCCATCACAAATTCAACACTTGAAAACACGTCCATTGAATCCAATTCAAAAGTTGAGAACTGTCAGCTTAAAAATTCATTGGTCGATGAGTATTGTCAAGTCATAGGAGTGAAGGGAGTGCTTGATTTGGGTTCTTACAATTCCATTCAAAACAATGACTAACAAAATTCTTCTTTTTTTCTCTTTGGTTGTTCTCGCTTCATGCGGTAAAACAAAACCGACTGCAGTTACAGACGAAAATCACGCGAAGTTTCAGCAGTATTTTTATCAGGGGGAAAAAGCGAAGATGGCAGGCAATTTTGAGATTGCAATCAACTACTTCAACACCGCATTGAAATACGAAGAGGTGAGTGCTGCTCATTATGAAATTTCAAAATTGTGTTCACAGCTTCCCAAGTTTGAAAAAATGGGAAAAGAGCACATCGAACGCGCAGTGGAGATGGAACCTACCAATTCTTGGTATTTGAAGGATTTAGGATACTATGAAATTTATTCAGGTGACATCAAAGAAGGAATCAAGCATTTCGATTTAGCCGTGAAGTACAGCTCGAATCCGGTGCCGGTTTTGAATGAGTATCTAAATGTTATTGGCAACTACGATATGAATCAAGCTGCCAGTGTGCTCGCTCAAATCGCGGCCATTCAAGGGGAAGATGAGGATGTGGCCCGCAAGCGTTTTGAACTTTTAAGTGCGCAAGGCAAATTTAAAGAAGCGGGAAAGGTCTTAGAAGATTTCGAGAGTAAGAACAAAGTAGAAGATGCGTATTATTTCTATTTGTTAGATTTTTATCGTGAGAATAAGATGAGTGAAGAAGCTTCAAAATGGCTGAAGCACATGAAGGAAGTTATTCCTAACAATGGAAAATTACTTCTAGAAGAAAGTGGTGAGTTGGCCAATTCGGGTCAGGATGCAAAGAGCTATGAGGTTCTGAAAAAATCAATCAAATCAGGAGATTTGGCCTGGTACGATGCAGTGGATATTCTAAAAAAGTATGAAGAACGTGCAGCGCAGGACGAAAAATTCTTAAAGCCTCTTTGGGAAATTTTCGACCTTACGTTCAATCAGTTTAAATCGGAATATCAGTGCTTGGTTCAATTGTCTTTTGTTGCGAATCATCAAAATAATTTTGTTCGTCAAGAGGAAATGTTAAAGCTGGCCATTGACTTAAACAAAAGTGATTTGTTGGTGTGGCAGTTCTTACTAGAGAACCAAAAGGCACTGCGCAAGTGGAATGAATTAGTGAAATATGCAAATGAAGCATTGGAGCTTTATCCGACCGATGCTGAAGTGTATTACTATGGCGGTTTGGGTTATCTCAAATTACAAGATTACACGAAGTCTTTGGAATTGCTCTTGACGGGAAGAGATTTGGTAATAGAAGATCCAGAACTTCTTTCTCAGTTTTATTCTTCGCTGGGAAGTGTTTACTTCAAGACAGACAATTGGACAGAATGCCAGAAGTCGTTTGAGCAGGCATTGATTCAAAATCCAGATAATGCTACAGGGCTTAACAATTACGCGTATTATCTCGCTTTGAAAAAAGTGCAGTTGGATAAGGCCTTGGGTATTATTCAATATGCCGTTTCTATGCAACCCAACAACGCTATTTACTTAGACACATTTGGATTTGTATTGTTTCAAAAGAAACAATATCAGAATGCGTTGGTGCAACTCGAAATTGCTGCAGGAATACTGAAAACAGATCAAGAGATTTGGGAACATTTGGGCGATACCTATTTCATGTTAGGCAACGAAGCGAAAGCGCTAGAATGCTGGAACAAAGCGTTGACTTTGAATCCAGCTCATTCGAAATTGAAAGAAAAAATTAACCAAAAGAAATTCATTGAATAAGTATCTCATCATACTCCTTATCCCATTTCTCTTCGCCTGCAAAAGCAAAGAGGTTGTTGTTACACAAGAACCGCTGAAGGAAAGAACGCAAGCTTTTTTGACTAGAAATATCGAGAAGAATAAATTCGAATTTGATTGGTTGGGAATGAAGCTCGACGCTGAATTTACAAGCGGAGAAGAGCAGCAAGGATTCAAGGCCACTGTTCGCATGCGTAAGGACAGCGCAGTATCTGTAAGCGTGAGTCCGGCATTGGGTATTGAGGTGTTGCGACTTTTGGTTGATAAGGATAGTTTGAAAATGGTTTCTGACATTCCTGGAGATAAGTATGTTTTCTTGGGCTCTGTGAATCAGTTGACAGAACTAGCAAAGATTGACTTGGATCTATCTACGCTTCAAGATTTATTAATCGGAAACCCAATTGGTTTAAGCCGCGAGGAAGGTCGTATGAAAAGTGGAATTGAGAAACTTGACGTTGAATATTACACCCTTGTATCTCGTATGTCTCGACGTGTTAGGAGAGCGTCGGAGGATCAAGATTCATTGACAAATCGCGATGGACGAAGAGTTCCCAAAAGGTTGGAAGATAACGATTGGATTTCTTCCAAATTCTGGATTGAATCGGATTTGTACAAAGTGGTGAAATGTGAGTTGACCGATATACGCACGAAAAGAATGGTGCAGATTAACTATTCTGAGTTCGATGAAGAAGATCCTTCGCATTATCCGCATAAGTGCAACATTCAAATCGATGATGTGAAAGGAAAGACAGCACTCGATTTTAAAATTGTTCGATTGAACACACAGAATCATTACGATTTTTCGTTCGACTACGATAAGGACTATCCAATCAAAAGGAAATAGGAATGAAAGGGCTGAATAAATCACATGTTTCTTACGCGCTTCTTGTGCTTATTCTTGTTTGTTCAGGAATGACCTTTCAATGGGTATTTGCTCAAACCAAGAAAGCAGAGCTTACCTCTCGTAGAAGCGAATTGAATAATGAAATAGCAAGAACGAAGCAACTCATCAAGGAATATCAGGCCGATCAGCGCAGCGCTTCAGCAGAACTCTCGTTGTTGAATGAGCAAATTCGTTTGCGTGAAGAATTAATCCAATCCATCAATTCAGAAGTAGGAACCATTGATGGTGAAATTAAAAAAGGTGAAGGTCGCGTGGTTGATCTTGAAGCGAGCATTCAAGATTTAAAAGCTGAATACGCGAAGATGATTTACAACAGCTACAAGCAGCGTTCATCCTATTCGAAACTAGCATTCATTCTTTCTTCATCAGATTTCTTCCAGGCGGTAAAGCGTGTTCAGCTTTTGAAGCAATACGCTGAGAACAGGAAATTTCATGCTCAACAAATGAAAGATGCTCAGTTAGAGATAGCCGAAAATATTTCTATGTTGGAAGGAAACAAACAGACCAAGTTGGCCCTTTCGAGCGATGAACAAAGTGAACGAAACGAGATTGCGTTGAACAAATTAGAACAACAGAAGAAGTTGGAATTCCTTAAATCGGAAGAAGGGAAATTACGTGAAATTCAGCGTCAAAAGGAAGTTGAGAGAAGGCAGTTAACTAATAAGATTGAAGAAATTGTTCGTCAAGAAATCGCTGCAGAGAACGAACGTATTCGCAAGCAAGAAGCAGAGAAAGCGAGGCTTGCGGAAGAGAAGAGGAAGGAAGATCAACGAAGAGCTGCAGCGAATGCAACGGCTTCGAATAATGCATCTGCCAACGCCTCGGGAACAACAGCACCTGTTAAGACCAATACACCTGTCGCGGTGGTTACACCGCCGAAACCAGTCGTAAATGCAACTCCCAAAATGGAAAGTGCACCGGAGGTTGTTCTCGCAAATACAGTATTCGAACAGAATAAAGGAAGTTTGCCTTGGCCTATTGCGTCAGGAGCTGTCGGATCTAAGTTCGGTAGGCATGCGCATGAAAGCATTGCGGGTATTGAGGTGAACAACAAAGGCGTGGATTTCATTACTTCAGCAAATGCAGAAATATTCACGGTGTTCAACGGAACAGTAACCAGTGTCTTCAATATTCAAGGTGCTGGAATGAACGTGATTGTCACACACGGCGCTTACAAAACGGTGTACAGCGGATTGCAAAACGTCTATGTTTCAGTGGGAACGAAAGTCAACACCAAAGACAAGATAGGAACCGTAGCTGATAACGGTGAAGGTTACGTCCTTCACTTTGAATTGGGAAAAGTTTCAGAAGCCGGATGGGTGCCGCAGAACCCAGAGCTTTGGCTGAAAAGACGTTAAGACTTAAACGAATTTAGGATCCGTTTCCATCACGTGTCCGCAAGACTTGCACGTTCTCATTTCTTCACTTCCGTAAAATTCTCTGAAGCGAGGTAAGAAATCTTTTTCAATGTTTTCCAAAATGAAATACGTTTCATGAAGTGGGTGATTGCATTTTTCGCAAAACCACAATAGTCCGTCTTTTAACTCGCGCTCTGCACGTTTCACTTCGATAACAATTCCAACAGTTCCTTCACCTCTGCGCGGTTGGTGTGGTGTTCTTGGTGGAAGTAAGAACATTTCTCCTTCTTTCACTTCAATATCAACGGCCTTTCCATCTTCTTGCACACCAATCATAACGCTGCCTTCAACTTGGAAGAACCATTCTTCGGTCTCGTTGTAGTGATAATCTTTACGAGCGTTTGGTCCGCCAACAATCATGATCACATAGTCCTCCGATTCAACATAAAGATTTTTATTTCCTACTGGGGGTTGAAGTAAACTTCTGTTTTCTTCGATCCATTTTTTTAGGTTGAAAGGTCTACGAATCATAAGGCATTCAATTTTTGTATTTCGAAAAGTATTTCAGGATTCTGTTCTACTGCGGTTCCCATAACCACAACGTCGGCACCCGCTTGCCAAGCAGCATGCGCTTGTTGTTCATTCACTATTCCTCCACCAACAATTACAGGAAGTTGTGTAGTCTTTTTTACAGCGTAAATCAGTTCTTGAGAAACTGGAAAATCTGCCCCACTTCCGGTGTCTAAATAGAAACAACGAAGTCCTAAATATTTTCCTGCAAGCGCTGTCGCAGCGGCTACTTCAGGTTTGTCGTTAGGAAGAGGAACGGTCTGACTAATGTATATCGCTGTTGTTGTATTTCCGCCATTAACCAACATGTATCCGGTTGGAATGACTTCCTGTTTCCATTCATGTAAATAAGGTGCCGAAACAACTTGATGTCCAATAAGGAATTCAGCATTTCTTCCAGATATCAAAGAAAGAAAAAGTGTTGCGTCTACATGTTTGGTAAGTTGCAGTGGATGACCAGGAAAGAGCACCAATGGCAAAGGACAAGTTGCTCGCAAGCGTTCCACTCGTTCATTGAAATCTGAAGCTGCATTTAAACTTCCACCTACCAGAATAAAATCTACGCCAGCAGCCTTGTATAAAGCTCCTTGCTGTTGCGCGTTTTCACTGTTCCATTTATCTGGATCAATAAGAACCGCCAATTGTTTCTTCTTGGAATGAAGCAGCAATTCTATTTTTCCGGCAGAGGTCATGTTTCAAAAATACGAAAGATGAAGATGCTTTAAGCAAATTCACTTTCAATACGATCTACCGTTAGAACGCCGTCTACGTCTTGAAGGTTTTTAATCAGATGATTCAAATGTTCTGTATCATGCACCAGCACTACCATTTTTCCTTCGAATATACCGTCTCTTGCTTCGAAAGAAATGGCGCGCATGTTCACATTCATATCGGTAGAAATGATGTTTGTTATTTTCTGAACCAATCCAACATCATCGGTTCCTGAGAACTTCAATCCTACTTCGAATTGCACCAAATCGTTGCTGCTCCATTTTGCTTTGATGACACGATAGGCGTATTTGCTCATCAGCTCCTGCGCATTGGGACAATTCGTTCGGTGAATTTTTATTCCTTCAGAAACAGTAATAAATCCGAATACTTCATCCCCTGGAATCGGGCTGCAACAAACAGATAAGCTGAAGTCTACTTTTTGCTTGTCGTCTCCAATAAGTACGGTGTCACCGGTTGAAGGCGCTGTCGTAACAATGCGTGTAATTTCTTCGTGCTTCTCCTGCGTGTTCTTATCGAATCGAATGCGGTCGGCTTCCACAGTATGTGGTTTTAGCTTCTTCAATTCGATGCGACCCTTAGCAATTTTGAAGTAGAAGTCAACTGCGGTAACGCATCCATAGGCACGCACGAATTCGTCAATATTCTTGCTGCCCCAGGTAATTTTTAGCGAGTTGAAACGGCGTTTCAACATTTCCTTTCCTTCTTCAGAGATTTGTTTTTTCTCTTCTTTTAATGCCGTTTTTATTTTCTGACGTGCAGAAGCGGTGATGACAATGTTCAACCAATCTTCTTTCGGACGTTGCTTTTTAGAAGTTAGAATTTCAACTTGATCACCGCTGCTTAACTTGTGGCTGAGAGGTTCTAGTTTGTGGTTAACCTTGGCTCCAATGCACTGGTAGCCTATCTGTGAGTGAATGAGAAAAGCGAAGTCCAAAGTTGTTGATCCAACAGGAAGCGTTTTCAAATCGCCACTTGGCGTGAAGACATAAATCTCTTCGCTGAAAAGAGAAAGCTTGAAATTGTCAATGAATTCAATGGCATTGTCGCTTGGTGCCTCTAGCACGTCACGAATTTGTCCGAGCCATTTATCGAGTTTGCTTTCCGGACTTTCAACTGCGTCTTTATATTTCCAATGCGCTGCATATCCTTTCTCGGCAAGGTCATCCATGCGCTCGCTTCGAATTTGAACTTCCACCCATTTACCCGTTGGCGACATAACTGTGGTGTGAAGCGATTCGTAGCCGCTGCTTTTCGGTGTACTAATCCAATCGCGCAGGCGCTCAGTGCTTGGCACATAAAAATCGGTTACTGCAGAGTATACTCTCCAGCAATCGGTTTTTTCTTGTTCTTGCGGAGTTTTAAGAATGATTCGAATGGCGAACAAGTCGTAGATTTCTTCGAATGGAACCCCTTTCGTATGAATCTTATTGTAGATGCTGAAGATGCTTTTTGTTCGGCTTTTGATTTCGTAGATCAATCCTTGTTCATCGAGCGCTCTGCGGATAGGCAGTGTGAACTGATTAATGAACCGGGTACGAACGGCTTGTGTCTTTTGAAGTTTTGTTATGATGTCATCGTATGCGGCAGGATCTGTAAACTTCAGGCTTAAATCTTCGAGTTCTGTTTTGATGTTGTACAATCCAAGTCGATGGGCGAGTGGCGCATACATGAAAAGTGTTTCGCTTGCAATTTTCAATTGCTTGTCTCTTCGCATGTGATCGAGCGTGCGCATGTTGTGCAGACGATCGGCAAGTTTGATCAGGATCACGCGCACGTCATCTGACAGCGTCAGAAGCATCTTGCGAAAGTTCTCGGCCTGATCGCTGGAGCTCAAGTCTGCAACGCCAGAAATTTTTGTCAGGCCGTCGATAATAACGCGTTCTTTTTTTCCGAACTGACGTTGGATATCGTCTAGCGTTATTTCAGTGTCTTCGACAGTATCGTGAAGAAGAGCGCAGACGATGCTCATGGTAGCGAGCCCCAATTCTTCTGCGGCGATTTTTGCCACAGCTATCGGGTGGTAGATGTAGGGCTCGCCGCTCTTGCGACGCATGTCTTTGTGAGCATCTACGGAAAGCTCGAAGGCTTTCCTTATCCGCGCACGATCGGCACGGGTTTTCGAGCGATAACAAACGCGTAAGAGTGCGCGGTATCTGCGAAGTATCTCGCGATTTTCTTCTTCTAAATCAATTTCTATTTTCGCCATAACATCACAAATTAAAGGCTATTCTTTCAACATAAAATTGTGAAACTTATTACCTATTAACAATGCATGTTTTGAAAGACTGTTCTATCTTTCCCTCGTGAAAAAAATCATTGCTATACTCTCGCTTTTTGTAGCGTGTAACGTCGTGTTTTCGCAGGACTCTCTGTTCAATGAGTTGCGTTACGCTACTTTATTGAAAGTGGAAACGGACACCGTTATTTCAAAATTCAATTTTGAATTGGCCGCAGGGTTAGATCGTTCGCGCGAAATTTCCAATCTTGGCTATTCAGCAGTGTTAAACTACAGCAATATTTTCAAGAATGTAAAAAACAAGTTGTCGCTGTCGTTAACCGGCGCTGTTTTTCATCTTCCAGCATTCAACAAACGTTTTTTAGATTCTTTAGGAGTTCTTCCAAACTTTGGAAGAGTGCTAACGCCCGACTCTGGAGCCACTGCTTTTGCAGCACTTCCGGAAGTCGTGTATTCCAGAAAACTAAACAATCATTTTACGCTATCGGTTGGAAATTCAAGACAGAATTTGGGATACGGATATCGCTCACTCATTCTTTCGAGCAGCACAAGTGCTCTTCCATTCATGAAATTGGAAACGAAGATTGGAAAGAAAATCACCTTCACGAATCTTTGGTCGCGAACGCACAGCCTTCAACGCATGCAGAATCATTTCGATCTGAATCCAAAGTACATTGCGGTGCATACCCTCGAGTGGAAGATCAATAAGAAATGGTCGGTATCGGCCCATGAAATGGTTGTTTGGCAAGCAAGAGATTCTGCAAGTAACAGAGAGTTAGATCTTCATTATTTGAATCCGTTTTTATTTTATCGTCCTGCTGAATTTTCTCAAGGATCTGCTGATAACGTTTTGCTAGGCGCTTCAGGAATTTATAAGCACAGCAATGCGTTGGAGTTTTACGGACAAATTGTTCTCGATGAATTTTTAGTGAGTGAAATTCGAAACAGAAACGGCTGGTGGGGAAATAAATTCGGAATGCAATTGGGTATGCGATTAGCGCCGAAGAAAATCGAAGGCTTATCAATTCTTACGGAATGGTCTTTTGTTAGACCTTTCACTTACACGCATGGAAGTGAGATTCAGGCGTGGGAACACATGGGACAGCCATTGGCTCATCCGTTGGGAGCAAACTTTTATGAATGGTATACCTCCGTTAATTACGCTCATGCAAAATGGAACTATACCGCTAGCATTGTTTGGGGTGCATTCGGAAGAGACGCTCAGCAAAATGTCGGCGGAAACATCTTCCAATCATACGTTAACCCTTGGAGTGTATACGGAAACAACATTCTTCAAGGGAACAGAAGTACCCTATTTGTCGTGAATGCTGAAGCTGCTTATCAAGTTTCTCCCGCCCTTCAGGTATTCGGATTTGCTCGCTATCGCTCGGAAGACAGACGCGTAGACCCGTTCAAAGAGGCTTGGCTTATGGTTGGAATACGCAAAGGACTCCGTCAAGTGCGTCGTTGGGATTATTAATTATTGAACAGCATTAAGCAGTACTTTTGCAAAAATTGAGGTAGCAGAAATGGAAGTTTCGGTTGAAGAGAAATCAGGTTTTATGGGGAAAATCAAAGCGGCTTTGGATTTATTCAAGTTGCGTCTTTCATTTTTGGTCGTAGTTTCTTGCGTTCTCTCCTATGAAATGGGAGCAGAAACGTGGGAGTTTGATAAAATAGGATGGTTAATTCTCGCTGGATTTTTATTGGCAGGTGGAAGTAACGGTGCCAATCAGGTACTCGAACAGCAGTGGGATTCGCTAATGCACCGCACTAGAACCCGTCCGCTTCCAACCAAAAGAATCTCCACACTTGAAGCTTGGTTCGTCTCTCTAACAACAGCAGGTCTCGGAATTTTCATTTTGTTCTACTACTTGAACACTGCTTCAGGTATCCTCGGATTTTCTGCCTTTTTATCCTACGCTTTCATCTACACGCCACTCAAACGCGTTTCACCGTGGGCAGTCTTTATTGGAGCTTTCCCAGGTGCTATAGCGCCTATGATTGGTTATGTTGCTGCTACGAATCAATTCGGATTGGAGGCTGGGGTCTTATTTGCCGTGCAGTTTATGTGGCAGTTCCCTCACTTTTGGGCTATCGCTTGGGTGTCCCACGAGGACTATAACAGAGGCGGATACAAATTGCTTCCCTTCAGTGGAACGCCCGATAAGAAGACTGCTTTCCAAATTATGGTGTACAGCTTTTTCCTTATTCCAGTAAGCCTTCTCCCTTGGACACTTCCACTCGAAACACCCATGGTTGGTAACATTGCTGCAATCATTGTTGTGTTAGCGGGCATCTGGATATCTTCTCTCGCTTACAAACTTTTTAAAGAACCAACTTTGTTGAATGCACGCAAGGTTATGTTTGCCTCATTCTTTTATTTACCCATTGTTCAAATTGCTTACGTAATAGATAAAATCTAATGGAAAACACAGACTTTAAAGAAATTGATCCTTTTGTAGGACACAACCCAGATGTGAAACTTCGCTCAAAGAAGATGATAGTTTGGTTTTTAATCTTCGCCGTTGTCATGTTGTTTGGTGGAATCACCAGCGCAATCATGGTCCTTTACGGAAAACTTTTGTGGGTGCACATTCAACCACCTGCTATTTTTTGGGTCGGTAACGCATTCATCGTTTTAAGCAGTATCACGCTCATAGTTGCCCTTCGCGCATTGAAAGCTGGAAAGCAGTCAATGGCTTTGTATAGCACTTTGGCTACCTTCATTCTTGGACTTGGATTCGTTTATGCTCAGAATAAGGGTTGGGATGAAATGGCTGCAATGGGAATGGGAAACACCATTACACAAACAGAACAGGGATTGAAACAATCGCGTTGGAACACCCTTGGAAAACTAAACGGTGAATACGGAACGAATTATTATTTCGAATTGAACGATCAAATTTTGATTAAAGAGGGTGACAACTATTATTATGTCCGTCCCGATCAGTCAAGAGAAGACAAGACATTGGAAGTTCAAACAACGTTCAATGCATCGGGTGCCATGTTAAGCGTTCTTATCTATCTGCACATTGCTCACTTGCTTTTCGGACTAATTTATTTAGCGGTTAACCTTTTCAGATTAAAGAGCGGAAAGCTAAACAAAGACAATTGGATTAGCCTTCATTCCAATGGAATGTATTGGCATTTCATGGGAATCTTGTGGATTTACCTCTTCTTCTTCATTTTTTACATTTACTAAATCTCGAAGCTCGGCTTATTCAGAATTATTCAAAATAGTGAAAAATGCCGATTCTCTTTTCTAAATTGAAGCTTTTGAAGTAAAATTGCACCCAAATTTCATTCACTATTATGGCAGGTCAAGCAGAACATGTAACTACGGACGAATTATGGGGCGGTAATCGCTCTCCGTTCAGCGTTTCTTACGGTAAAATGATGATGTGGTTTTTCCTTGTATCGGACGCCCTCACATTTGGCGGACTTCTTACGGCATATGGAGTTATTCGTCACGGAAGTTCAGACTTGTGGCCTGTAGGTGAACAAGTATTCGAGGCCCTGCCTGGTCTTCACGGTTCTTATCCTTTGATGTACGTTGCTTTAATGACGTTCATCCTTATCATCTCTTCTGTAACAATGGTATTGGCTGTAGAAGCTGGACACCGTATGGACAAGAAGGGGGTTGTGAAATGGTTAGGTCTTACAATCATCGGTGGATTCATCTTCTTGGGTTCTCAAGCTTGGGAATGGTCTCACTTTATTCACGGTTCTGGTGGAGGTTTCCAAATTAACCAACCAATGACCGTTACCGCAGCTGACGATGCAGGAAACACATACCAAATTACTTTAGATAACGGTTCTTGGGTTCACATGACAAGCGACTTCGGTCATAAGTATGAGCACGCAATGGAAGCTGCAGAAGAGCCTGTTTCTCATGACGCTCATGGCGGACATGGTGAACACGCCGCTGCTGAAACACACGAAGACATTTCGACAATGGTTCCAGAGGAAATCATTTTGAACAAATACACACTTGAGCACAAAGACGGAAAAGACCTTCGTAAGTTGGTTGTAAAAGGCGATGATGTGAAAAAGATTTGGGCTGCTAAGGAAGAAGGTTCAATGGCTTTCGGAGCAAACATGCACAAGAACGAATACGCTATTCAACAGCAATACGCGAACTTCTTCTTCTTCGTGACAGGTTTCCACGGTTTCCACGTTTTCTCGGGCGTGTTAATCAATGTCATCATTTGGCTTATGGCCATCAAAGGGGTATTCGAAAAACGTGGTCACTATGAAATGATTGAGAAAATCGGATTGTACTGGCACTTCGTTGACCTTGTTTGGGTATTCGTATTCACATTCTTCTACCTTATCTAATATCGCTGATTATCATGGAAAGAGACGACCTTATTGTAAACGAGAGCTACGCTCTTAATGCAAAACACAGCGAAGAAGCTGGAAAGCAAATTCGTAAGAAATTATATGCAGTAACCATACTTTTAACGGTTATAACACTCGTTGAAGTATTCATGGGTGTTGCTTTCAAAAGAAACGGAACATTTACTTGGGAGGCAATCAAATTAACGTTCTTAGTTCTAACGTTAGTGAAGGCTGCATACATCGTTCTAATCTTTATGCACCTTGGCGATGAGAGAAAGAACCTGAAGTATGTTGTACTTCTTCCTTACGCATTATTCATCATGTATTTAATCTTTATTGGATTGTATGAAGGTGTAAGTGTGCAAACAGGACACAACATCTTCGGCTAAGCTGAAGATCAATGAAAAACAAAAAATTAAAAAAGTATATCCTCTTGGTGGGTATGCTTTTTTTTATTCCCCTCACCTTACTCATTGTCCTTGGACCAATGGGAAAGCATAACTTTAGCGAACCCCTCTATTTTGGACCTGCTTGCGACACCGGCTGCGTGACTTCAGATTACCAAATTCCCGATTTCGCATTTGTCAATCAGAACAATGAACTCATCAATCGAGACTCCCTCATGGGAAAGATTTGGGTGGCGGCATTTGTAGACTTTGAAGATTCAAATCTTTCAAAAATTACAGAGCGCTTACTGATTCCGAATTTTAAATTCCGAATGGAGCCTGATATTTATATTGTTTGTTTTGATCCAAATGGATATTCAGACACGGCGGCTGTTCAGGCATATGTAACTCAGAACCTAAGGTATTCGAACAACAAGAGTAAATGGCAATTTCTTCAAGGAGATTCTGCTTCAATGGATTCGTTTGTTCGAAACGGATTCCTTATTCAAGATTTGAAAAAGGAGGCTGTATTTCGTTTGTTAGACGAGTCTGGACATATACGCGGACTATACGGCAACACGGAATATCACTTTGAGAACCTCATGGAGGATGTCGCTATCTTAAATAAAAAGAGAAAGATTAAACGTGGGTACTAAACGTATTTTCCTTTTCGCTTTCATTGGGCTTGCAGCGTGCGCAAATCCTGTGAAAACACCAGAACAAAAGCAAAAGACATTGCCTTATTTCGGTGATTTCGGAATTGAAATCAAATACAACGAGAAGGGAGAGGGTATCTCAGATACAGTCTATGATCCCATTCCATTGTTTGCGTTTACCAATCAAGATGGTAAAATCATCACCAATGATTTCATGGTTGGAAAGATAGCGATTGTCGATTTTTTCTTTACGAAGTGCACAAGCATCTGTCCAATGCTTTCCTCTCAAATGGCACGGTTGCAACATTCGGTTAAATCAGAAAACATCAACGAGCAAGTTGTCTTCCTTTCACACACCGTTGATCCCAAAAACGATACGCCCGAGGCCCTGAAAGCCTACGCCGATCGCATGGGAGCCGATTATTCAAATTGGAATTTCGTGACCGGAAAAGAAGAAGATATTTATTGGCAAGCGAAGGAAGGATATAAGCTCACAGCTTTTCCATCCGATACGGCGCAAGGCGGATTCTTTCATACCGATCAAATAGCATTAATTGATCAAGAAGGAAAAATTCGAGGATATTACGACGGAACTTCAACAAAAGCAGTGGATCAGCTGTTTACAGATTTACATTTGTTACTTAAGAAATAAGACCATGAAAGCAGAATTGAAAAAGAACGATAAACTAGCGAAGACGTTAATCTATATCGTATCGGCAGTTGTATTCCTAGTAGTCGTTTCATTGCGTTATCTGAAATTCACCAACGTTGATCTAGGATTCGATGTACACTTATTAGCGAAGGCCAACGCGCTTATCAATGGAACAGTGTCGATCCTTTTGGTAGCTGCGCTTGTCGCAGTGAAGAAGAAGAATTTTGAAGCGCATAAGAAATTAATGAAAGGCGCTATTTATTTAAGCGTTTTGTTTTTGGTTACCTACATCGGACACCACATGTTCGCAGGAGAAACAGAATTTCCGAAAGACCATTCATTAAGACCATTGTACTTGATCATCCTTTCAACACACATTGTATTGGCGGCTATTATTCTTCCATTCATTTTATTTACTGCTTACCGCGCTTTAATTGCCGAGTTTCCTGCTCATAAGAAATTGGCGAAATACACGTGGCCAATTTGGTTCTATGTTGCCGTAACCGGAGTTGTAGTTTACTTCATGATTTCACCTTATTACCATTGAACATGAAAAAGTTTTTTGTTGTCTTGTTTTTCTTCGCGTTGAATCTCGCAACCTATGCGCAATGCGCCATGTGTAAGGCTACAGCCGAAACAGCAAACCAGAATACTTCGGGAAGTTTAGCTGAAGGGTTGAATTCAGGAATCCTTTACCTGATGCTCATTCCATATACGCTTTTGGCAGTTATTGCCATTGTCTTTTTCAGAAAGCGTATTGCGAATTTCTTCAAGGCGAATTAAAAGAACTTCAGTTACCTTTGAATACCGAAAGTCTAGTGATATTCGGAAATTTTAAAGATTTATGAAGCGTTGTTTCCTTGTTTTCTTAGTCATTTTAGGAAGTCATATTTCTTACGCTCAGTGGTCGTTGCAACAATGTGTCGGCACAGCCATCGAGCGCAACATTGGCTTGAAGAGAAACAGTCTTGGATTAGAACAAACCAAGTTGAATCAAGAACAGGCGTTGGGTAATTTCCTTCCGAATTTAAACGGACAAGTTTCACACGGATACAACTGGGGACAACGTATTGACCCTTTCACCAATCAGTTCGCAACACAACGTATTCAGAGCAATAGTTTGGGTCTCTCAACAAGCGTTACCCTATTTTCAGGTCTGCAAAATGTGAATCAATACAAGAAGGCGCAAGTCGATACGCGTGCCCAAATGCTCACTTTCGACTACCAACGCAATCAATTGGCGCTTCAAGTCTCTGTTGCTTATTTGAATGTGTTGTTAACCAAAGAACTTCAGGCCGCCTTGGAACTGACATTCAATCGTACCAAGGAACAAGTTAAACGCATTACTGATTTGGTGAATGCAGGCAATGCTGCAGAAGGAAGTCTTCGCGACATTGAGGCGCAATTGCTTTCAGATGAAGCCAATGTTATTTCGGCCGAGAACAATGTGCAGTCTGCAATTTTAGATATAGCTCAATTGATGCAATTAACAGAACAAGAGCAAAGAAGTTTTACCATTCAAGCAGACCCTGCGGCATTCAATATTGCTGAGCAAATTCCCGATTTAACGCAATGCATAAAGAATGCATTGGGAACATTCCCTGAAATTAAATCTGCAGAACTTTCATTGGCTTCAAGTCAATTGAACCTCAACATTGCCAAAGGGGGAATGTCACCCCGATTAAGCATGAGCTATTCTTACGGTTCAGGTTATTCAGGTGCATCAAAGGTGCTAACAGGATCCCCAGATTCAATGGCCTTTCCAATTGGACAAGTGTTTGGCTCGAATCAATACGTATTCTCATTTCCTCAAGCCATTTACAATGTAGACGACTACACCACGAAGGCATTCGGAAATCAGTTGAAGGATAACGTCAATCAATCGCTTTTTTTCAGTTTAACCCTTCCATTGTTCAACGGCTTTTCAAACGACGTGAATATCAAACGCGCGGAATTGTCGCGTGCCGATAATGAACTCTCTGTTCAGCAAACCAAAGTTCAACTGGAACAAGAAGTGCGCAAAGCTTATCTCGACGTGACTCGCGCAAAAGCCACGTATGAAGCCACTGAAAAGGCAGTGGAAGCAAGTCAACTCGCGTATGATTGGAACGAACTTCGATTCAATCAAGGTGTGGTGGGTATGTCTGAATACCTCGATGCGCGCAACCGACTGCAGCAAGCAGAATCGAACTTTGTTCGAAGTAAATACGACTGGATTTTTAAACGGAAAATAATCGACTTCTACATGGGAGTCCCTCTAATGTCACAACCATGAAAAACAAAAAAAGATGGATCTGGATTTCAGTAATCGTTGTGATTATTGCGGCCATTGTATTGCCAATGGTATTCGGTTCTGGTGATGCGAAAGTGGTTACACTTGGAAAGTCGGAAAAGAGAAATTTAAGTGAAGTGGTGGCTGCAAGCGGAAAGGTTCAGCCTTCCGTTGAAGTGAAAATTCAGTCGGAAGTTTCAGGACAAATTGTTGAACTGCCTGTGAAAGAAGGAGACTTCGTTCAGAAAGGCCAGTTACTCGTGCGCATCAATCCCGATCTTTATGTCTCGGCGCTCAGTCGCGCTGAAGCCGCATTGAACACAGCAAAAAG
The DNA here is from genome assembly GCA_030729695.1 of Flavobacteriales bacterium. Taxonomy (GTDB): domain Bacteria; phylum Bacteroidota; class Bacteroidia; order Flavobacteriales_D; family Sanyastnellaceae; genus CAIZGX01. The sequence continues at coordinate 67,987 of JANQWV010000028.1, forward strand.
TAATTTGTCTAGCGCGAAAGCACGCTTAACGCAAGCGAAAGCACAAAAGCGTTTGCAAGAAACTACCCTCGGACGTCTTGGGAAATTAATTGAACAAAAAGCAATATCACAAGCCGAATACGACAACGCAAGCAGTGCTTTAGAAACAGCAGTGGCAGAAGTTGAAGCCGCTGAAGAGAGCGTACACAGTGCAAACTTTTCCATAGCAAGCGCAGACGCTGGAAAGAGCGAAGCGCAAGAAAACTTAAGAAGAACTACCATTGTTGCGCCTATTTCAGGAACGGTCACCGCTCTTGCTAAAGAGCTCGGTGAAACTGTGCTTGGAAACAACATGATGAGCGGAGATGTGATCATGAAGGTTTCTGTTTTGAATGAAATGGAAATTGATTTGGAGGTGAATGAAAACGACATTGTTCACGTGCAAGTGGGCGATACCGCGGATGTTGAAATAGACGCGTTCAGCGATCAAGTTTTCAAAGGTGTGGTAACTGAAGTCGGTTCTTCTGCTTTGAATTCAGGACAAGGTCTTGCAGCAAGCACAGAGCAAGTGACCAACTTTTCGGTGAAGGTGAAAATTGTGAAAGAATCATATGCTAGTGTTAATGGAAATTCAGAGAATAATTCACCGTTCAAGCCAGGCATGAGTGCAACAGTGAAAATTCACACAGACGAAGCCAATCAAGCGCTTTCGGTGCCTACAGCTGCTGTGACCACACGCGCAGATTCACTTCAAAATAATATTTCTTTAACGGTGGTATTCGTGAAGAAAGCCGACAATACGGTTGAGATGAAACAAGTTCAAACCGGAATTCAAGACGGAACATTTATTCAAATAACCAACGGATTGAATGAAGGAGAGGAAATCGTGACGGGGCCTTATGAACTCTTATCGAAAGAACTTGAGAACGGAGATAAGATTAAGCTTGAGGAGAAGAAATAATGTATTTGTGTTTGGAAACCGCTACGCGGAATTGCAGTGTCGCACTCATCAAAGACAATGTCCTTGTCGATCTTTTTGAGCGCGAAGAAAATGAATTCGTTCATGCGGAAGCGCTGCACCAAATGATGAAAGACATACTCGATCGAAACAATCTAAAGCCAAGTGATTTAACTGGAATAGCAGTTGGAATTGGTCCAGGTTCATACACCGGTTTACGCATAGGAGTCACAGCAGCTAAAGGATTAGCGTACGCCTTGAACATCGGAATGGTGCCCATTACAACAGGAGAACTTTTGGTTAATTCGGTTGGAAGTGAAAACGGTTTTACCCCGGTCGCTTTAATCGATGCACGAAGAAACGATGCCTATGTTTATTCAAATGGAAGTTGGTCGTTCGCTACGCTGAATGAAGAATGGCGAGCCAATCTCGGTATTGAAAAGGCAATTTTTGTGGGAGATGCTGCGTTTAAAATGAATGATTTGTTGGGGAAGGAAGATCAAGTGAAAGCAGTCTCTCCAAGCGCGAAACATTTTGTAGGACTTTTACCCAATTCTTCATCTAAATTTGAAGAACACATGGCGCAAATAGAGCCTTTCTACATGAAAGAATTTGTTCCAACCGAATCGAAAAAAAATATTTTGAATGGATAAGTTGAAGAAGTTCCTTGCCGGATTTTTATTCTTGAGTCTGTTCTTCGTCCCTATGCATTCCTGCACAGACCGAAGTCAAATGCTCAATGAAATTGCGTTTTCAATCAACGTGAATATTTTCGAACCTGCGTTTTTCGATTTAACCGTTCCAACCGGATGGGTTTATTACGACGGGAATACTGTTGATCTCATTATTTACAGAAACGACCTTGATGTGTTTTCTGTCTTCGATGCGCGAAGCACCCACAATCCCGATAATCCATGCTACGTTCAAGTGAACTCAGATAACGTGACAATCTCTGATACTTGTTCAGGAAGTAAGTGGTTGCTATCCGACGGCAGTTTAATTAACGGCCCGGCAAACTACAATTTGCTTCAGTACAACGCTGATTACAACTCGGTAACCGGATACCTTCATTTGTATAATTAATTGTTTTATGAAAATTGAACACATTGGCATCGCAGTGAAAGACATTGCTGCTTCGAACGAAATTTTTTCCGCCTTACTTGGCGTTAAGCCCTACAAAGAAGAGCGCGTTGAATCGGAGAATGTTATTACTTCGTTCTTCCAAGTTGGAGAGTCGAAAATAGAATTACTTCAAGCCACTTCTCCGGATAGCGCCATTGCAAAATTCCTCGAAAAGAACAAGGAAGGAATGCATCACATTGCCTTCGAAGTTCAAGACATTTATGCTGAAATAGAACGCTTGAAATCCGAGGGTTTCACCATGATTCACGAAGCTCCGAAAGAAGGCGCAGACAACAAGCTCATTGCCTTTCTTCATCCGAAAAGTAGCAATTCAGTTTTGGTGGAATTGTGTCAAGAACGCGTCTAAAAAAAATGTATCTTCGCCTCACTTCAAATTAAGAATATGATTTCGTTTCAACGTGCAAACATTATTTTAGGTTGGTTCATGTTTATGGCAGCAACCGCTGTGTACATGATGACCCTCGAACCAACAATGCCTTTCTGGGATTGTGGTGAGTTCATTGCTTCGGCTTATAAACTAGAAGTTGGTCACCCGCCAGGGGCGCCTTTGTTCATGCTTATTGCACGTTTGTTTTCTGCATTCGTTGGAGTAGAGAATGTTCCATACGCGATCAACTCACTTTCAGCCGTTTCTTCCGGAGCAACCATCATGTTCCTCTTCTGGACCATTACGCACCTCGCGAAGAAAATGGTTGACAAAGACGGAGATAAAAACGACAACAAGAACCTAATCATTTTCGCAGCCGGATTAATCGGCGCATTTGCATACACATTCAGCGATACGTTTTGGTTCAGTGCTGTTGAAGGAGAGGTTTACGCCATGTCTTCGTTGTTCACTGCCGTTGTTTTCTGGGCAATTTTGAAATGGGAAAGTGAGGCAGATGAGCCAAGCAACTTGCGTTGGATCATTTTAATTGCTTACCTCATGGGATTGTCAATCGGTGTTCACTTATTGAACTTGTTGGCTATTCCTGCAATCTGCTTTGTGTATTATTTCAAGAAGAACACCTTCTCTTGGAAAGGCGTTGCCATTACTTCCGGAGTTGCTTTGGGATTGTTGTTCCTTATGCAAACCGTTATCCTTATTTGGTCCATTCAAATTGCAGCATGGTTTGAGCGTTTCTTCACGAACACACTTGGAATGCCTTTCAACACAGGGGTATTCTTCTATGCATTAATTCTTATTGGCGGACTAGTTGCATTAATTATCTATTCGAAGAAACGCGGATGGGTAGCAGTGAACACGCTTACTTGGAGCGTTGCTGTTGCATTGATTGGTTATACAACTTTCGCGACCATCGTTATTCGTTCACAGGCCGACACGCCAATGAACGAGAACAAACCGAACAACTTCTTCGCATTGGTTTCATACATGAATCGTGAGCAGTACGGTGATCGTCCTCTTCTTCGCGGACAATACTTCAACACGCCTCAAGTGCGTAAAAAGCCGTACTTAGATGGAAACGAAGTGTACGTAAAATCATACAGCGTGCGTGAAGACAACAACAAAAACAAGTTGGTGATTTCATTCAAAAACAGATTCGAAGCCGAGCAATACGTTTCCAACAACACCGATCAGAAATTAATGGTGAAGGAAGAGTATTTGGAAACAGGTGAGAAGAAAGCGACTGAACCAAACTATGCGCAAACACACGTGTTCCCGCGTATGTACAGCAGCCAAGGAAGTCACATTCAACGATATAAAATTTGGGCTGAGCTGAAAGACTTAAAGCGCACACCAACCTTCGGTGAGAACATGGGCTATTTCTTCAGTTACCAAGTGAATTGGATGTACTGGAGATACTTTATGTGGAATTTCGCCGGAAGACAAAACGATACCCAAGGACACGGAGATTTCGTAGACGGAAACTGGAAAACAGGTATCGGCTTCTATGATGAAGCGCGCTTAGGTAATCAAGAAGCAGTTCCAGAATTGTCGAAGAACAACAAGGCGAACAACTCGTATTACATGATTCCGCTTTTGATCGGATTACTTGGTTTAGTTTATCAATTGCTTCGTCACAGAAACGACTTCATTGTTGTTGGGTTGCTTTTCGTTTTAACTGGATTCGCAATTGTGGTTTACTTGAACCAAACTCCACTTCAACCGCGTGAACGCGACTACGCATATGCAGGTTCGTTTTACGCCTTCGCCATCTGGATTGGATTGGGCGTAACTGCCATTTACTTCTGGTTGAAGTTAATGTTGAAGAATGTTCCTTCAACGGCATTAGCGGGTATTGCATTCTTGGTTTCTCTTGTTGCTCCGGTTTTAATGGCTGCGCAAGGTTGGGACGATCACGATCGTTCAGACCGCAGAACAGGAATAGACATGGCGAGAAACTATTTGAATTCACTTCAACCAAACGCTATCATCTTCACCAACGGTGATAACGACACCTTCCCATTGTGGTATGCACAAGAAGTAGAAGGCGTTCGTACCGATGTTCGCGTGGTGAATCTTTCATTATTGAATACCGATTGGTACATCGATCAAATGAAACGACGTCAATACGAAAGCGCACCTGTGCCGTTCTCAATTCCAGAATTCAAATACCGTCAAGGAACTCGCGATTTGATTGTGTTGAATTCAGACACGGCATTAACGCCATTGGAAGAAGCATTGGCTTACTGTTTAGACGACGCGAAAATTCAAGATTTCGGTTACAAGAAATTCAGCGTAATGCCGAACTACCAATTCTCTTATGCCGTATCGAAAGAGAACCAAGCGAAGTTCAGTCAGTATGTTGGAGTCAACGATTCATTGGTAAGCACTATGAGCTTTGCATTAATGGATGACAATGGTGAGAACCCACGTCAGTTCATTACCAAAGCACAGTTGATGGTTATGGACTTAATCGTTCACAACAACTGGGAGCGCCCAATCTACTTCGCTGTAACCACCGGTTCTGAGGCTTATATGGGTCTAGAGCCATACTTCCAGCTGGAAGGTTTGGCTTACAGATTAACCCCAATCTTCCACACGGATTATGATCGCGATAACATGTCAGGTGGAGTAGCCTCTGAATTGATGTACGACAACGTAATGAATAAATTCCAATGGGGAAATATTGATACGAAAGACATCTACCTCGATGAGAACAACCGCCGCATGGTGACAAACTTGCGCATGCAAATGAACAACCTTGCTGAGCAGTTCATCATTGAAAACAAAATGGACAAAGCAGCAGCTGTGTTGAACAAGTCGTTAACGGCTCTTCCTGAAAAGAACGCGCCATACGATCAACCACAAATCATGTGGCAAACGGCAGAGTTGTTATTCAAAGCTGGTGATCTTCAAACCGCTACGAAATTGGCCGAGCGCGTATTCGCATTGAACAATCAAATGCTCGATTATTACGAATCGCTTACCAAGGCTGAGCAGAAAACCATTGAGCGTAAAATGCAAATGAGTGCCTTCGTTAACGAAGAGTTGGTGAAAGACATGGAAGCATTTGTTCCTGGGTCAGAGGCTGCGAAGAACATGCGCGCAGCGCACGAGGCGGCTTTAGATAACGTTGGACTTCTTGAATTGATGAAGGAAGAGCGCGGAAAGAAAGAAGCATACGAAGCGCAAATGAAAGTGCGTGATTCGATAATCAAAGTGCTGGGGCAAGAGAAGTTCGACTCATTGTCGAACATTAGAAAGAGTCAAGGTAAATTCTAAAATGGAATGAAGGAATTCCTTCGGTTCATTCAAAAAACAATAACAGCAAAGCGTTTAACAAACGCTTTGCTTGTTTATATAGGTTTTTATTTTTCGCGTTTCTTCAAATCGGCAAAGCCTTGGGGAATGCCCATTTCGTTGAGCATTGAACCAACCACCGCGTGTAACCTCGGTTGTCCTGAATGTCCTTCCGGATTGAAACAATTCTCGCGCGATACAGGAAATTTAAAGGCTGAAAATTTCAATCGTTGGCTCGATCAATTGTCCCCAACATTAAGTTATCTGAATTTCTATTTTCAAGGAGAGCCCTTCATTCATAACGATATTTTACAATTCATTTCGAAGGCTTCGCAAGCAGGTATTTATACTTCCACTTCCACCAACGCACATTTCATCACTGAGAAAAAAGCACAGGAAATTGTTCAGTCAGGTTTAGACAGAATACTTATTTCCATTGATGGAACAACGCAAGAGGTCTACGAGCAATACCGCGTGCACGGCTCGTTGCAGAAGGTGTTAGACGGCACCAAGCATTTGGTTGAAGCAAGAAAAAATCTAAATTCAAAAACGCCGCATATCATCTTTCAATTCCTAGTCGTTCGCCCAAACGAGCATCAAATTGAAGAAGCGAAGCAGTTGGCGAATGAATACAAAGTCGATGAAATTCGCTTTAAGACAGCGCAGGTATACGATTACGAGAACGGCAATCCTCTTATTCCAACCATAGAAAAATACAGTCGTTATAAGCGTCTTTCGAATGGAAAGTTCATAGTGAAATCTTCGTTAGACAATCACTGCTGGCGCATGTGGAGTGGGGCGGTGGTCACTTGGGACGGAAAGGTAGTTCCGTGTTGTTTCGATAAAGATGCTACGCATGAAATGGGAAATCTTTCGAAGGAAGATTTTAAATCTATCTGGAAGGGTAAAGCGTATGCAATGTTCCGCAAACAACTCTTAAAAGGAAGAAAGGAAATAGATATCTGTAAGAATTGTTCGGAAGGAACAAAAGTTTGGGCTTAGTCTTTTTGAATCAGTGTAACCGCATAAGCATTCACACCTTCTTCTCTTCCAACAAATCCCATCTTCTCTGAAGTGGTAGCCTTAATGCTCACATCTTCTTCTTCAATTTCGCAAATGGAAGAAATGACTTTCTTCATTTCAGGAACGAACGACATAATTTTCGGACGTTCCATACACAGCGTAGAATCAATGTTTCCAACTTTCCATCCATCGTCTTTCAATACTTGAATGGTACGTTGAAGAAGAATTTTTGAATCAATGTTTTTGAATTCCGAAGAAGTATCTGGAAAATAAAATCCGATATCACGTTTTCCTGCTGCGCCTAACAACGCATCGCAAATAGCGTGTAAAAGAACATCGGCATCGCTGTGTCCTAACGCTCCTTTGTCATGAGGAATTTGAACGCCTCCTAACCACAGTTCACGGTTCTCAGTTAACTGATGGACGTCGTATCCGAACCCTACGCGAATCTTCATTATTCTACAGGATCAGAAACTTTTGCATTCGCACCAACGCTGAAGCGAAGGCTAAAACGCAAAGTGTTCGCAAGTGGATTTTGTTGAGTAGTACTGACCAAATAACTCATGTCAATGGTCAATACTTGGTAGTGCAAGCCTGCACCGAACGTAATGAACTGACGATTTCCTTTTGTATAATGTTCATGGAAATAACCAAGGCGAATGGCGAATTGCTGCGCGAAGTCGTATTCAAATCCAGTAGCAATATTGTACTCGCGAAGCTCTTCACCGAACTTACTTCCAGCAACAATAGATTGAGTCTCTGGATCGTAAATACCCGGAGCGTCATAGAAAGATTGAATCATTCCCGTAGCAGTTCCAACCTCCGGATTGTATCCAGAAATAATCGTGTCACCACCGTTGTTATAGATAGGAGGAGATGGAACTAGAAGCTTATTCAAATCAAATAAGAAGGTTAACTTATTGTAGTCGTCAAGGTTTGAAGATATTGCAGTTCCCAAACGCAAGTTGGTTGGAATGAAATCACGATTGTCTGAGTTCGTGTAACTCATCTTCGCGCCAATGTTTGAGATATTTAAACCCCAATTCATTTTTGCCTTACGACCCGCTATTTTAATCTTGTCATTTGTGTAGAAGGTGGAAATGTCAACCGCAACGGATTGTCCAGGGCGACTTTCAGCACCTTGCAAGTTTGTTCTGCCGGTTAGATTTGAGTTGATATAGCGAAGCGCAATACCTCCTGAGAATTTTTTAGAAAGCTTTTGAGAGTAGGCAAGATCAAGTGCGAATTCAGCAGGACGGAAGTCCATAATGTTCGTTCCTACTTCATCGGTAAAGGTAATATTTCCTAAAGTGAAATAGCGAAGAGAGCCGCCCAATGCTTGGGTTTTGCTCAACTTTTTAATCGCACTCAAATAGGTTAAACTCATGTCGTTTACCAATGCACGAAGCCACGGCGAGTAAGAAACAGAAACGTCTAAATCATTTTCAGAGAAAGCCATTTTTGATGGATTCCAGTGAATACTGCTAGCGTCTGGATCAAGCGCCACACCTGCGTCTCCAAGCGCACCGCTGCGAGAGTCAGGAGCAATGGTTAAAAATGGTACGGCTGTAGTAATGGTGTTAATGGTAGCTTGACGACCATTCAACTCATTCGGATTTGTAAGTTGTGCGAAGGAAGCAGAGGTTGTCAAAACCAAGGCAGCAACTAGAACATTTATTTTGAAAATACTTTTCATGCGTGGTGCAAATTTAACATACATATACCCTTCAACACATTATTTTAAAATTACCAATTTTTGAAACGACTCCGCTCGTTGTCCTTTTTCGTTGCGAAGCTCTAACTTGTAGATATAAGTTCCTCTTCCAATGGCGTTGCCAAAATCATCTTTCCCGTCCCAAGGAATGTCTTGTCCGCGGAAGCCGGTAGCGTAAAAGGAAGACTCTATCGTCTTCACCAATTTTCCACTTACAGTGAAAATTTGAACGCGCGCATCGAGCTGCTGGCAGGCTTGATTGTGCTCGTAGATGAAGCTGGTATTCGTGGTAAACGGATTCGGAAAATTCAGCAAGTGACTTAGCGCAACTTTGGAATCTTCTTCCACACGGAATTGAATGGTCTCTTCATTGCTGTTGTTGAACACATCCCAAGCCTTTACTGTTAACGTATGTTCACCAATAGAAAGTGTGCTTAAGGGATAACGAACTTCGCCACTTGTATAAGTGTCTAAATCAGATTCATAGAAATCATTCAAAACAATGGGTTTGGCAGAGTTGCCGTCAATAATAGCAGTGAGGTTGTGTCCAACTCCATTTCCAACCGTATTGATTCCATTTTCATCCTTAAGTTTAGCCAGAATAATCGGTGTTGTATTCGTGGAACCTCCGCTTACAAATGTTGAATCGTTCAGGAACAATGATATCTCTGGTCCAACGGTGTTTAATTGGGCATTCGGATTCAAACTTCCAATTTTAAACGCTTCACAAAAACCATGTCCATCATTATTTCCCGAGACAGTATAATAGCTCACACGTGCGCTGTCAACGGAATAGTTAATATCGAAAGGAACAATGAACTTGAACGAAAACTCACCATTCGTCACACTCGCTTTTCCTCGGTAAATAATTTTATTGTAAGAAGAGAATTCTTGAAACTGCCCTTCTTCGCCGTTCTGATCGTTGTTCTGTGTAATCACCTTCGATTCTTTATCGAATACAGTTGGATATATAAACCCATTGAAATTGTTAAGAAAATTTCCATTGCTGTCTGTCAACTTTCCTCTGAACTCCGCTTCATCAAGAGCTTTTAAGGTGTCTGTGAAATTAGCCAATTCAATGCTGTTGATGTGTGTTGTCTGCACGCTTAATTTGGGGTAAGCCATTGCCAATGCGGGGTCACCAAGTAGACTGAAATTCGGTTTGCTGTCGTTTCCAATAGACACCCCGTTTTTCGTGAGCATATTCAGTTCACCAAGAGTTTTTAAGTTTCCGTTTTCACTGTACAAAGCATGCTCGAAAAATGCCAAATCCATCTCGTAGTTTTCGCCACTAAACACAATGCGTGTTGTCGTGAGCATGGCAATAGCTCCGCCATTCGCGTTCATGACTAATCGTTCGCCGGCCGATTTAAACTCAGGGTCATCGTAACGCGCTAATTCGCATGTCGCGGTCAAGAAAACAGGTAAACGGTATTTGTTGGTGAAGCTTTCGATTGTTGGGATATCCAAAATACGTTCATGTGCCCATCCTTTTTCACCTCCGTGACCAATGTATGTCATGAGCAATGACCCACTTTGAATGCGCTGTTGTATCGCTTTTTCACCGTCTACATAGCGCTCTCCTCCAGGGGTGGAAATTTGAGTAAAAGCATCCATGTAAAGCTTTGAAATATCATATTCAGGATGGTTTGTGGAAACAATATTAGCCAGGCTGTTTGCAGAGTTCAAGTGAACTTGTTCATACGCCCCGCCACTGCCGTCTTGGTCATCTGCTACGAACGTTATAACATTTCTCCAATTGCCAAAAGGAGAATCCTGGACATCCCCAATACATGAAGCCCCTCCGTTGCTCGAAGTGTTTTCAGCTAAGTACGCTTTAATTTTTCCCAAGTAACCGTATGCCTCATTCAAAGAACTCGCTGGAATTCTTCCAACGCCGCAATCTAAAAGTCCAATTGCGTTTCCATCTTCTAGGGGAGAGACCATGACGAAATAGTCATCGCTTACATAGCTGCTTGTCGGAGAAAGTGAGTTGTTCGATTCGAAAACAAGAACGTTCGTTCCTTCGTGATTCGCAATGCCCTTGTTTCTCGAATAATCTCCGTCTCCTAAAATAAGCAAATTCTTTGGGCCTCGTGGACCACCATTGGCTCGGTCGTATTGCATTTTAACTAATTGACGGAAAGCCATGACATCTGGATTTCCACTCGAAAATTCATTGAAGATTTGAAGCGGTGTTGCTATTTGAACCGTTTGTCCTTGGGCTTTGTGAATAGCTGCAATTTCTTCAGCCACTGGCATTAGAACTGGTGAACTTATGATAATTAACTCGGCACTTGGCCACCCATGTATGTCCTGATTTTCAACTTTACCAATGGCTACAGGAGTGAAAAAACTTGAAGCAAAAGCAACAAATTCTTTCAAGTCATCGGTGTTTGTAGTCCATGTGCTTAGGGTACCACTGCCAGATAAAGTCATACGCTTAGGAGCAGTGAAATTTGTAATGTCCCAAATTTCATTTACAGGGAAGGCTTGCTCTGAAATCTGAAACTCCGTAATATTCCCAACTCCAACCGAGAGAGTGTCTCGAAAACGCATTTGTGTTCCTTGCATTTTCAATTGCTGTGTTGCATTCACACAGATATAGTCGAGCCATCCCTTCGCATCGGCATTTCCTTTATTGAAATTTACTGTGACGTTGAAATTTCCATTTGCGGGGATAAAGGATGTGTTGATTCTCCCTGTTCTCGCAACCTGAGAAGTTGGTGAGTCGGTTACATTTCCGATGGAAACGGTATTCACGTTTCCTTGAACTGTCGCCGTGAAAACGGAACTCCCTCCAATTGTCCGCGCTATCGCGCTGAAGTCCATGCTTGCAGGAGCAGTGGTTTTCACATTGGGAAAACTAAAGTTGTAGGTCCCGGAAAGAACAGCGTCATACAAGTCACCGTAAAATTCTCTTCCCGATTTTGCTGGACTGTATTGGTCGGTTTCAACATACAAAAAATCTTGGAATGAATCCGAGATGCGGTTCGCGGTTGAACCACTGTTTTCCGTTGAAATTCGAAGAGGTGCAGTGTCGTTGATTTTTATATAGTAGTATGCTGAGTCGCTATAGTAATGCTTAGTATGAAACCAACGCTTTCTTCCAATACCGTTGTCTTGCGCAAGTGTCCACGTGTCAGAACCTTTTCCATAAAAAAGAATGTAATCATTCGCGTTGAAAACACCATCCGATTCACCTTGAATGTGAATGGCGTTTTTAACTAAATCATCAGCCTTATATACAAAATTCTTCTCAGGAAGAAGTGCGCCACCATTGCCATAAATGTTTATGGTATTCGGATCCAATCCGGATACCGAAATGCCGAGAGATTGCAAAAAACTGCGGTCTATTTTGTATACGCCATCTTTTGCAATGGCAATCTTATAAATATCTCCATCTGCTAAAACACTGTGAGTGGCATAGGTGTAATTATTCTTTTTTGTTTCGTTGAAGGATGTTGCGCCCTCCACTTCAAATGAAAGTAGGCGTTCGATTTTTCCATTTCGCTTGCGGAAGGGAAATACGGTAACCACTTGTTGGTTTTTTTTATCCGTTTGAACTGACTCAACTTCCACACGGAAGTCTTCTTCCATATTTTGAAGTTGGTGATTATCGAAATAGCTCGAGCTGATTTCAGAGATTGTTAGTTGCGTTAGAATGGGCTGAATGAACTGCTCATTAGAAGAAGTGTTAGCTCGAAAGGCAAGCACAGGTAGCGGCGAATGGGTAGATAAAATGAGAGATGGACACAGTTCTTCGACAACTGAAAAAGAGGTCCTGTTTTGTTTAAGATCCAGCCAGTTAATTTTTTGTTCAGGTACAAGTATTACTTGCGCCGAAATATTTACAGTGCAAATAACTGATAAACAGGTGAGTAGTAACTTAATCGTTCGCATTTAATCTTCTAAGGTTTTGCTTTGAGGCCTGCCAATAACCAAAGATATTCCGATTTATTGTTTGGGCCCCATGTTATTTGAAAGCAAAAATGTTGTATAATTGCTATTCGAATCGAATATTTTTTACAAACTTTCGAATGAAGATTGCGATGAAATTAAAATTCTTAGGGTTCATGATCTGTGTAATTGGTGTAACAAATGTTATGGCCCAAGATCCCGAGTTCACACAGTTTTACTCCAACCCACTTTACTTGAATCCCGCATTTGCAGGGACTTCTAAGTGTCCACGTTTTGTAATGAACTACAGAAACCAATGGCCGTCATTAACCGGTGCATACGTAACAACGTGTGCCAGTTATGACCAGCACGTTGAAACAGTTTCGGGTGGTTTAGGCATAATGGTCATGAATGACCGCGCCGCGCAGAATACTCTAAATACGACTGTTGTAAGTGGGATTTATTCCTATCAGCAAGCGATTAATCGTAAGTTCAGTATTAAGGCAGGTTTCCAAGCATCATACTTCCAAAAATCTTTGGATTGGAGTAAACTTACTTTCGGAGATATGATTGATCCGAGAAAAGGATTTATCTACGAAACGAATGACATACCAAGAGGAGGAAATATCAAGAATATCGATTTTTCTGCAGGTGTGTTAGGCTTCAGCCAGACATTTTACGGTGGATTCGCTGTTCATCACTTGAACGAGCCAAACGAAAGTTTAATTGTAGGAACTTCTCGTCTTCCAATGAAGTACACTGTTCACGCAGGAGCTGTTATTCCAATTAAGCAGAAATACAAGGACTCAAGCACACTTTCTCCAAATATCCTTTATCGCCGTCAAGGTGAATTCCAACAATTGAATCTTGGTATGTATGTAACCAAAGGTCCAATCGTTGCAGGAGTTTGGTTCCGTGGAATGTTGTTCGGACAACGATACAGCGATAGTTTCATTGCTACCTTAGGTTTGCAAAATGACAACATTCGTGTAGGTTACAGTTATGACATTACTGTAAGTGCATTGACTCCGGCTACCGGCGGATCGCATGAAGTTTCTTTGGGAATTAATTTCGATTGCCGTCCAAGAAAACCGAAGTTCCGCACAATAGCGTGTCCTTCTTTTTAGTTATACAAGAAACCCAACAGTTATTTCATAAAATAGGAAATCATGAAAAACTTTAAATTAACCTTAACAACACTCGCCCTCTCAGGTATGGTTGTTCTCAACTCTTGCGAGGAGAATCGCTCCACAGCAACGGGTTGGGAATACAATGATCCTGATAACGGAGGATTCGATAGAGTGGAATATTTAGGTCAAGAGACCGGTCCAGGTTTAGTATTCATTGAAGGCGGCCGCTTTTCAATGGGTCGCGTTGAAGATGACGTAAACTACACTTGGGATCATTTGCAGACTCCTGTAACCGTGAGTTCATTCTACATGGATGAAACAGAGGTAACTAATCAACATTGGTTAGATTACTTGCACTGGTTAGAGATGGTTTACGCAGATTCATACCCAGAATTAATTGGTCGCGCCCTTCCAGATACCAACTGCTGGAGACAGAAGAACCAAGACATGGAGAAATACGTAGAGTTGTACTTGCGTCATCCAGCATACCAAGACTACCCTGTAGTAGGTGTTAGTTGGTTGCAAGCAAATGACTACTGTTCTTGGAGAACTGATCGCGTTAACGAGCAAATCCTTGTTCGTGAAGGTTTCTTAGCTCACAACTTAGCTGCTCAAGGTGCAGATGAGCACTTTACAACAGAAACTTACTTCAATGGTCAATACGAAGGAGAGCAATTAGGAGAGGGACTCCCTAATTACAATCCTAAAGGAGATCCTTTCCGTAAAGTTAGAATGGAAGACGGAATTCTTTTGCCACGTTACCGCCTGCCTTCTGAGGCAGAATGGGAGTACGCTGCAATGGCGCTTATTGGAAACTCTTACCAAGAATTAATCACAGATCGTAGAACCTATCCTTGGAACGGTCACTATGTTCGTAATGGAGACAACGGAACGGAGTATTTCGGTACAATGCGTGCAAACTTCATGCGTGGAACCGGAGATGCGATGGGTGTTGCAGGATACTTAAACGATAACGCAGATATCACTGCACCAGTTTACCAATACCCGCCAAACGATTTCGGTTTGTACAATATGGCTGGTAACGTTTCTGAATGGGTAGCTGACGTTTATCGTCCGCTTACTGATGAAGATCGTTCTGAATTCCGCCCATACAGAGGTAACGTCTACAAAACAAAAACATTGAACAGCGATGGAACTGTTGCAGACAAGTTGACTTACAACGTGTACGATGTTGATGAAGTGAAAAGGTATTTGGAAAGTTTGAAAGACTCTTCTTTAATTACGCGTAGTAAGTACGGAGAGAAAGATATTCAAGTGTTAGATCAAAGCTTAGTGAAGATAGATCAAGCTATCGAGAAGCGTGACCAACGTCGTGAAGAAGAATCTATGGCTATCATGGATGAAATCATGGAATTGATTCGCAGTTCAGAAGCTGATATCGCCTACACAATGGTAGATAACATCGAGAACTTTATTGTAAGCACCTCAGGTCGTCAGAAGATGAGAAACGTTTCGTTGGAAGAAAACATCAACAGAACAAACTATCGCAAGGCAGATAACATTGATTACAACGATGGTGATTTCCAAAGCAGTTCGAAATATTTGAACCCTGACTTTGAAAATCGTGCAGACCGTATGTACGATTATGGTAAAACTACTTTAATCAACAACAGATCACGTGTGTACAAAGGCGGTAGCTGGGAAGATCGTGTATATTACAACATTCCAAGTACAAGAAGATTTATGGATGAAAGAAAGTCTAGTCGTTCTCTCGGATTCCGTTGCGCTATGGACCGCGTAGGTTCACCATCGGGTATTGGAGCGAAAGGAGGAGAATAATCTTTCTGAAATTTTAAAAACACAACACCCCGCAACTGCGGGGTGTTTTATTTTAGCACCATGATTGAATTAATATTTCAAAAATATCTCGAAGTACGTCGTGTAACAACAAGCACGCGCAACGTTCAGTCCAATGATATTTTCTTCGCACTGAAGGGAGACAATTTCAATGGAAATCATTTTGCTAAGCAGGCATTGGATGCAGGTGCTTCTCTCGTAGTGGTTGACGAAGAGGTTGGATTCGATTCTGAACAGGTAGTGCGCGTTGATGATAGTTTGAAGGCTCTTCAGGCTCTCGCCAAACAATACCGCGAAACCTTTTCTTTTCCTGTTATTGGTATTACCGGAAGCAATGGAAAGACTACTACAAAGGAACTTATGCGCGAAGTGCTAAGCATGAAGTATAAGACATTCGCAACCCACGGCAACCTGAACAATCACATAGGTGTGCCGCTCTCGCTTTTGGCTGTTCCTTCCGATTGTGAAATAGCAATCATCGAAATGGGTGCGAATCATCAAAGAGAAATTGCATCTTACTGCGAATATGCCATGCCGAATTACGGAGTCATTACCAACATCGGGAAGGCTCATCTCGAAGGATTCGGTGGAGTGGAAGGAATTATAAAAGGAAAGGGTGAACTCTTTGATTATGTTTCGACCCATAACGGAATGTGCTTGGTCAATACGGAATTGGCACATTTAGATGCTATGGCCGCGCGTATTCCACATAAAAAATACGGATTCAATTCTGGCGGATTTAATTTGGAAATAGTTGCTGAACATCCAACACTTTCATTCAAATTCAGCACGCCTTCGGAAGATGTTAAACAAGTTTGTCACGCACAAATGGCGGGTACTTATAATTTGTACAACATGGCAACTGCAATTGCGGTTGGATATGAATTTGGAGTTTCTTCTGAATTAATGAGTAAGGCCATTTCGTCTTATACTCCAGAAAACAATCGCAGTCAGTGGTGGGATTCCGGGAAGAACAAGGTTATTCTCGATGCATACAATGCGAATCCAAGCAGTATGGAGGCGGCCTTGTTAAATCTTTCGAAAATGGAAAATACATTTTTCATTATCGGAGATATGTTTGAAATGGGGGAGTATGCCCATGAAGAGCACCTGAAGATTTTCAACCTGACAAAGGAATTGGGTGTAGAGGGTATTTTCATTGGGAAGGAATTTCAATCGGTTGGAGCAACGGAATTGATAAATG
>JANQWV010000029.1 GCA_030729695.1 Flavobacteriales bacterium
GCCTTCACCCCCGGCAACTCAATGCCTTCAAGAGATTCCAGCATAGCACCGCCGCCGGTGCTGACGTAAGAGACGTCGTTGGCTAAGCCAAACTGATTAATAGCGGCTACTGAATCGCCGCCGCCGATAAGTGTGAACGATCCGTTCTTGGTGGCTTCAACCAAGGCGTTCGCAACGGCAATAGTGCCAGCCGCAAAGGCCTCCATTTCAAACACACCCATAGGGCCGTTCCACAATACTGTTTTCGATTGCGCAATAATCGTCGCGAAATGCTCGCGCGATTTCACGCCAATATCCAATCCCATCCAACCGGCTGGAATGTTCGCTATGCTGCACTCCTTGTGATTCGCATCGGCCGCAAAGGCATCTGCAATAATCGCGTCTGTAGGCAAATACAAATTCACATTCTTGTTGCGCGCCATCTCCATTAACTCCAACGCCAAGTCTAACTTGTCGTCTTCCACCAATGAACTTCCCACCTTGCCTTGCTGCGCTTTAATAAACGTAAACGCCATGCCACCACCAATGATGATGTTGTCTACAGCGTTCATTAAATTTTCCAAAATAGCAATCTTACTGCTGACTTTGCTTCCACCAATAATGGCGGTAACCGGAGAAGCATTGCCGTTCAAAACACGATCAATACTCTTCACTTCGTCTTCCATTAAATAACCGAAGCATTTATCGGTTGGAAAGAATTTCGCAATCACAGCTGTTGAAGCGTGCGCGCGATGCGCCGTGCCGAATGCATCGTTCACATACACATCTCCCAACTCGGCCAACTGACCCGCGAAGAATTCATCTCCGCCTTCTTCTTCCTTATAGAAACGTAAGTTTTCCAACAACAGAATATCTCCTGCCTTCATTTTCTCTACCGCATACTTCGCTTCTTCACCCACACAATTTCCTGAAAATGCAACAGGTTTTCCCAACACATTTGACACCTCTTGTTGAATGTGCTTCAACGAAAATTTATCTTCCGGACCTCCCTTCGGACGGCCCAAGTGCGACATCAAAATCACCTTCGCTCCGTCTGAAGACAACTTCAAAATGGTTTTCGCTGCTGCGCGAATACGCGTGTTATCCGTAACCTCGAATTTTTCATTCAAAGGAACATTGAAGTCTACGCGCACGAGCACCGCTTTGTTCGCGAAGGTGTGTTGGTCTAATTGGTACATGCTTATTTCTTAACGCGATCGTGATAATGTCCGGTTGAAGTGTCAATGCGAATCTTATCGCCCACTTCAATAAACAATGGAACACGCACTTCAACATTTACGTCAAGTGTTGCTGGCTTCATTGCATTTGTTGCAGTGTCTCCGCGCAAACCTGGCTCTGTGTATGTTACTTCATATTCAACCAATGTTGGAAGGTCGCAAGACATGGGCGCTTCGTCTTCCGCATTGAACATAACGATACACACCATTCCTTCTTTCAGGAATTTCGGTGCGTTAATCATGGTACCCGGAATGGTAATTTGTTCGAAATCTTCCGAGTTCATGAAGTTGTACTGATCGTCTTGGAACAAGAACTGATACTCGCGCGTTTCAATTCGAACCACATCCATCTTCACTCCTGAGTTGAAGGTGTGATCAACGATTTTTCCGTTGTTCAGATTTTTGATTTTCGTTCTCACGAAAGCCGGACCTTTTCCTGGTTTAACGTGTAAGAATTCAATGATTTTCCAGATATGCGTATCCATTCTGAAACACATTCCATTGTGAATGTCTGCGGTAGTTGCTGCCATGATTATTTTTTATAAAAGTTGTTGTTACAAGGTGTGTTACAAGGTTCTTTGAAAGGTGTGTTACAAGGTGTGTTACAAGGTGTGTTACAAGGTTCTTTGAAAGGTGCTTTGCAAGGACGCTTCGCGTAGCGACCTTCCGTAGGACCTTCCATGGGACCTAACGAAGTTAACGTTAGTAAGCCCACTTCACATAGATCGCTCCCCATGTGAATCCTCCGCCAAATGCGGCAAGTACGAGGTTGTCTCCTTTTTTCAATTGAGATTCCCAATCGCATAAGCAAAGTGGAATGGTTCCGCTTGTTGTGTTTCCGTATTTACCAATGTTAATCATTACTTTGTCGTTACCCACACCCATGCGGCGTGCGGTGGCATCGATAATTCTTAAGTTAGCTTGGTGAGGAACCAACCAAGCCACATCATCAGCGGTTAGGTTGTTTTTTTCCATGATTTCAGCAGACACGTCTGCCATTCCCATAACGGCTGCCTTAAATACAGGCTGTCCGTCTTGGTAGATAAAATGTTCGCGGTTAGCAACTGTTTCTGCAGTAGACGGATTTACAGAACCGCCGGCTTTCTGATATAAATAGTGTCTTCCGTTTCCGTCGGTTTTCAGGATACTATCCATAATACCGTTGTCTTCTTCGGTTGGTTCCAGAAGCACTGCTCCAGCGCCATCTCCGAAAAGCACACACGTTGCGCGGTCTGTGTAATCTACAATGCTCGACATTTTGTCTGCGCCTACAACAACAACCTTTTTACATTTTCCTGTTTCAATGAATTGTGAACCGGTTGCTACTGCGAAAAGAAATCCTGAACACGCTGCTCCAAGGTCGTAACCCCATGCATTCTTTGCACCCAGCTTATCACAAATAATATTTGCAGTTGCAGGAAAAAGGTGGTCTGGGGTAACAGTTGCGCAGATCACGAGATCTATCTCCATAGGAGAGATGCCTCGCTTTTCGCAGAGTGTTTTCACGGCCTCTACCGCCATATCACTGGTTCCTAATCCAGCACCTTTAAGTATTCTGCGTTCAGATATTCCCGTTCTAGAGCGAATCCACTCGTCGTTGGTATCTACCATTTTCTCTAAATCGGCGTTCGTTAAGACGTCTGGTGGAAGGTAACCGCCTATTGCGGTAATGGCTGCTCTCATGTGGTTTTAGATTGAAGATGCGAAGATAGGCAATTCTTCGAAAGATGTTTCACAAGATGCCGAAGGCAAGATTCTGCGAAAGATGCAAATGCTAAAGCAAGATTCTGCGAAAGATGTTTCACAAGATGCCAAATGCTAAAGCAAGATTCTGCGAAAGATGCTACGCAAGATACCTGCGGTAAGAAATAATGTAAAACACAAAAACCTCCGTACAGAATTACCTTATTAATTAAGGGATTCTACCGAAGGTTCTAGGAAATTCTACGGAACGTTCTACGAAGTTCTACGTTCGCAAGCGAACGTTAGGCTTCTTTCTCAGCGAGAACTTTTCCTTTGTAGTACAACTTTCCTTCGTACCAGTGTGCGTGGTGGAAAAGGTGTGGTTGACCAGTAGTAGGACAAGTAGAAACGTTAGCTGCTTCTAATTTGTAGTGTGTTCTACGCTTCGCTTGACGCGTTTGGGAAATCCTGTGTTTGGGATGTGCCATGGGTTCTTATTTAAAAAGTTATTCTTCCTCGTCGGAAGGATCAAATTCATCTGTATCTAAATCTTTTAAGTCTTTCCAGATGCTGTCAGCGTTTTCTTCAACTCTGTATGTATTCAAGGCGCCAAGGACAACTGGGTTACAGTCGGCTTCTTTGCTGTGCACCCTTCTTATCGGAAGAGCTAGTAGCGCCAATTCATAAACACGTCGTTTAATATCCAATTGGTGTTCACTTGGTCCTAATATCCAAACATCGTCTTCGTCGGTGTTTGTTTGGTCTCCAAATTTCACTAAAAGGTGATCAACGTTTTCAACGTGAATCCAAGTATCTTCAGCACATCTGTCGCAAGGCAGTAAGACTTCTCCTTCAACTTGCAAATCAAGGATAAGCATGTTTTGTTTCTTGTCTAAAGTACCTGTGACATTCAGTTTTGATTCTTGAATTTCACTGTCGGGAAAGTCTGCAAAGAACGTTTTGTCCAGTTGGAACTCTAGCTCATGCACTCCCAATTTCCAGCCTGAAAAGTTCAGGGTATAAAGTGAATCTTGCATAGATAGATTTTCAAAAGGACGGCAAATATACATCGGTTTTTGGGAAAAACAACATGCGGAGCAAGATTCTTCGAAAGGTGCTTTGCAAGGTCCTGCGGAAGGTGCGGGGCAAGGTCCTGTGGAAGATTCTTCGGAAGGTGACAATCAAGGACGCTTCGCGTAGCGACCTTCTGAAAGACCTTGTATTGCATCTTGAAACAGGTCCTGCGGAAGGATCTTCGAAAGGTGACAATCAAGGTCTGACGAAGATGCGTAGCACAGAAAAGTGCACTCAAATAAAGGAAATTATGCTTTTAGAAGTAAGCACTGACAAGGGGTGTAGAGAAATTTAGGAATAAGTGTTTGTGGGGGAGAAAGGGATAAAGTCACATTTTTGAAAGAAAAAAAATGAAAAAATCAGTTTATAAAAAGTCAGAAGAGCTTGCGCTAGAAATAATGGCAATAACAAAAGACATAAGGAATGTCAAAAAAGATTATTACATGGCCGATCAAATATTCCGAAGTTCAACATCTGTGGCAGCCAACTTAAGAGAGGCAAAGTTTTCAAACACTGATAAAATGTATCTACATAAATTATCAATTTCCATTCGGGAAGCCGACGAGACTAATTATTGGATAAGTGTTATGAAATTCAAAGATTATATAACCCAAGAAGTGCACGACGAACTATCAAACAAGTCCAGAGAAATACTAAATGAACTCTATGCCTTATCGCGGTTTGTAAAAAATAAAGCGAATAAATAAACCTCCCCTTGCGAAGAACCTTGTGAAACACTTGTTTCAAGATGCAATGCAAGGTCTTTCAGAAGGTCGCTACGCGAAGCGTCCTTGCATAGCACCTTTAGAAGAACCTTGTGAAACATCTTTCGAAGAATCTGCTTGCCTGTTTTTTCTCAAAAACGAACCAAAAAGCTATATATTTGCCCTCAATTCTAACGAAA
>JANQWV010000030.1 GCA_030729695.1 Flavobacteriales bacterium
CATTACATGGACGATCAATTCTACACAAACGTCTTTTAGCACAACAGACCACCTCTCGTTCACCTTGCCATCTGGATTAATTAACGGAGAGGAACACATCTTCACTTCAAGCATTTTCTCGACTGAAGGAACAGATTGCTATGAGGGAAATAATACGGGAGGATTGCTTCAAATACTAGGAAACGCCTACGATCCGAACGACAAGAATGTCTATCGTAAAAGCTACCACGATTACGGCATTAGTGGTTTCAACGCAAGCACCATCATCTATGGTGAAGACGACTTGTTGGAATACACCATTCGCTTCCAAAACACAGGAACTGCTCCAGCGCAAAACGTTTATATCATCGATACGCTCGATACTGAATTAGACTGGTCTACCTTCCAACTACAAAACACCACCCATGAAATGAATGTGGTGAACTTGGGCAACGGCGTTCTTCGATTTGAATTCAACAACATTTGGCTTCCAGACAGCAGCGTAAGTCAAGAGTTGAGTCAAGGTCATTTAATCTTCCGTATTCGCGAAACGCCAGGGAATGAGATCTACAGCGAAATAACGAACACCGCATACATCTTCTTCGATTGGAATCCGGCTATTATCACGAACACAACTTACAACATGAACGACTGGATTGAATTCGTGGGTGAAGAAAATGCATTCCGTGTGGAAGCCTTTCCAAATCCAATGCAGAATGAATTGACGTTGAAAGTGGAAGGAAAATTCAATTACGAAATTCACGATTTAACCGGAAGAAAACTATCGGAAGGAATGGGTGTAAACCAGACTGCGATCAACACCGAATCACTTGCTACCGGAACTTATCTTCTTTCAGTTTATGTGAATGGGGCTAAGCAGACAGGTAAGGTTTTGAAATACTAACAAGCGCATCAATCCAAACCTCCGAGTCATTTAAACTTGGAACAAGCTGGACTTTTTCGCCGCCGTGTTCTTCAAAAAGCTCTTGGTATTCTTCTCCAATTTCAATGGTTGTTTCCAAACAATCTGCAACGAAAGCCGGAGAAAATACCAAGAGCTTTTTCGCTCCTTTATCTCCCAATTCCTTAATGATGTCGTCTGAAAAAGGTTCAATCCATCCTTTGCCTAAGCGGCTCTGAAAACACACCGTGTATTCACTTTCTGAAAGTCCTACTCCTGCTGCAATTGCACGAGCCGTAGCATAACACGTCGCCTTGTAACACATGTGATTCTCTTCGTTAATCTCATGCTCGCAACTGTGATTGCGACACTTGTTATCGTCGTATAATTTGTCTAACTGACGTTCAGGCAATCCGTGAAAACTGAACAACACACGATCGTATTCCTTCAAATCGAATTTCTTCGCATTGTCTACGTAGCCTTGAATGTACAAAGGCTCGTCGTAAAACTGAGATATCAATACTACTTCCGGAATGCTCCACCACTTCGAAACAATGTTCATCACTTTTTCATGCACACTTCCGGTTGTCGCAGACGCGTATTGCGGGAACATAGGCAACACCACAATCTTCTCTGCACCCCACTCTTCTATCTCGCGAAGAGCATTGTCTATACTCGGAACCTGATAGCGCATGGCCAAGAAAACTTTCGTTTCGTTTTCATCAAAACGCGCTTGCAATTGCTCCTTGTTTCTCTTTCCATAATGAATCAACGGCGAACCGTTTTCGGTCCAAAGCTTCTTATAGATTGCAGCACTTTTTCTGTGACGGAAAGGAACTATGATTCCATTCACTAAGATGGCTCTTCCAATAGCAGCCACATCAATGACGCGAGGGTCATTTAAGAACTCTGTTAAATATCTATAAACAGCACCGGGAGTTGGTGCATCGGGTGAACCCAAGTTCACAAGAAGAATAGCGGTCTTTTTCATTTTCATTTCGTCTGCAAAGGAAAACAACATTCTTTAACCTCCAATGTTCAATGTTGTATCTTTGCATGCAAAATTGCACACATGTTAAGATCTATGACCGGCTACGGTAAAGCCGAACTTCAGAAAGAAACCAAAAAGTTCTCCGCTGAAGTGCGCTCGCTCAACAGCAAAGGACTAGACTTAAGCGTTCGCGTTCCAAGTGTGTATCGCGACAAAGAGCTGGAATTGCGTTCAACGTACGGAGAGCTTGTCGTTCGCGGAAAATCAGAGGTTTCAATTTATATTGAAAACAACAGCGGCGAAAAACGCATGCACCTCGACACCGACTTAATGAATTCGTATTACAACGAACTTTCGATTTGGAAGGAAGGAAAAGACCTCGGTTCAGCCGACATCTTGGCCACGCTCATGCGCATGCCTGAAGTTATGAAGTTCGATCAGGCAGAGCCTACGGAAGACGAATGGAACAGCATTGCTGCATTGGTAAAACAAGCGTTCGATCTTTTCGAAAACTACAGACAAGCCGAAGGCGCGAAGCTTCAAAAAGAATTTGAAATGCGCATTGCGAATATTCTTCGTTTGCGTGAAGCCCTTATTGCGCCTATGGAAGAGCGCAAGGAAAAAACCAGAGAGCGAATCAAAGCGCAATTGGATGAATTGGTTGGGAAGGAAAAAATAGACGAGAACAGATTTGAGCAGGAGTTGATTTATTATTTGGAAAAACTCGATGTTTCGGAAGAATTGCAGCGTTTGCTTTCGAACTGCGAAATGTTCAACGAAGAATTAAACGGCGGAGCGCAGGGAAGAAAACTGGGATTTATTTCTCAAGAAATCGGAAGAGAGATCAACACCATTGGCTCGAAAGCTAACGATGCAATGATGCAACGCATGGTTGTAGAGATGAAGGACGAACTGGAAAAAATCAAAGAACAAATCAACAATGTTCTCTAGTCAAGTTAAAGGAAAAGCCATTATTTTCTCTGCTCCGAGCGGCGCGGGTAAAACAACGCTTGTCAGATATTTGCTCTCAGAGCCCGCGCTTATGCTAGCGTTCAGCGTAAGCGCCACTTCACGTGAACGTCGCGGAGAAGAAGTAGACGGAAAGGATTATCACTTTTTGTCGAACGAAGAATTTCAAAACAAAATAGACAACAACGAATTCGTTGAATGGGAAGAAGTCTATGCCGGAACGAAATACGGAACACTCAAAAGCGAAGTGGAACGCATTTGGAAAAGCGGCAAGCACGTCATCTTCGATGTTGATGTAGTAGGCGGACTTCACCTCAAAGAAATATTTCATCACCGTGCCTTGGCTGTCTTTGTTCAGCCTCCGAGTGTGGAAGCGTTGATGGACCGATTGAAAAACAGATCTACAGAATCGGAAGAAAAAATTCAACAACGTGTTTCGAAAGCTGGATTGGAATTAACCTACGCCGACAAGTTCGATGTGCGCTTGGTGAACGATAATTTAGATGTTGCGAAAGCGGAAGCATTGAATTTGGTGAACGATTTCCTTGCTGAATGAACATAGCACTACTCTTCGGATCGTTCAACCCCGTTCACAACGGACATCTCGCCATGGCGCATGCAGCGCTGCAATCGAATAAATGCGATGAAGTCTGGTTCGTGGTTAGTCCGCACAATCCTTTGAAATCGCTCAACACCTTGGCCTCTGCCAACGACCGAGCACACATGGTTTCACTGGCGCTTCAAAACGAAAGCAAGATAAAAATCTGTACGATTGAATTCGACATGCCCACGCCTTCGTATACGATTCATACCATTCGTAAATTGAAAGAAGAATATCCTTCCTTCAACTTTCACATCCTCTGCGGAACCGATGTGGTGAACTCGCTTCCCGCTTGGTACAAGTATGAAGAATTAATTCAAGCAGTGAAATTCTTGGTTTGTTCACGCGAGATTGAAAATCAATTTGCACAACACACGTTAATTCAAGATCATCCTGAACAGTTTGAGTTTATTGCTTTTGAAGCGATTGATGTTTCTTCAACACAGATTCGAGAACAACTTTCACAAGCTGGAGAGTCCTCTCAAGTAACGGAGCAAGTTCAGGATTATATAATTGCGCAGAGATTATATGGGGTTTAGTTAAGAGAGGTTAAGAGAAGGTAAGAAATTAATCTCATTCTCATTCTGTTTGTCACTCTCACTCTTTAACATTTCTTAGATTACAAAGACTCTTTAAGAAACAGAAACAGTAGGAGAATGAGAATGAGTTTCTAGAACAGTAGGAGAATGAGAATGAGAATTAAAAAATACTTGAAACAGCAAGAATGACTTCCTATCAAATCAGCCATCATTTCAAAATCGGGTATCTGCATTTGTTTTCAGACGGAACTAACATCATACGCGTTGATTTTGCCGATAAGGAATTGAAGGAACAACGTTCGTGTGAGATACTAGAAATAGCCAAAAAACAACTTCACGAATACTTCGCAAACACTCGTCAAACCTTCGATCTACCCCTACTTCCTTCCGGAACTGAATTCCAAAAAAAGATTTGGAAGATTTTACTTCAAATTGAATTCTCAGAAACGAAATCCTATGAATGGGTTTCTCTTCAATATGGAAATAAAAAAGCCATTCGCGCAGTTGGACAAGCCATCGGGAAAAATCCCATTGCGATAATTGTTCCTTGTCATCGCGTTATTGGGAAGAATGGTGCTTTCACTGGTTTTGCGGGTGGCATTCCGCGGAAGGAGTTGCTGCTGAATTTAGAGGGAAGGATTAGTGCGTTGCACGAGGGTTCAATGAACGAGGGTGCTCCGCACGAGGGTTCGATGAACGAGGGTACTGCGCACGAGAACTCTATTCTTTAGAATTTGGTGCAGAGAACAATGGTTTTTTGGAATTGAGCTTTGAATAAGCAGGACGCTTCGCAGGGGTTGGATATTCCGAAGTTGAAATGGGTAAGATAGTATTCGCAAAACCAAATTCGTTCTTAATACGCACCGCGAAATCGAACCAAGAAA
>JANQWV010000031.1 GCA_030729695.1 Flavobacteriales bacterium
CGGCAGTGTGAACATGTCCTAAAAACCGAATGTTCGTTCGGTAATTGATTTTAGCCAAGGCAGCATCCAATTCCGGATAATGCCAGAACTTATTTCCTGCTATCACCAATGAAGATTCAACACCTTGCTCTACGGACGCATTGAATGCCTCAACAACTCGGTGTACATTCTTCCTTGGATGCAGGGCACCGACGAATAAAAAATATTTTTTTCCTTGTGCGAAACGATCGCGAATGACTTCCTTCTTGTGTTCTTCTACTGGAGCGAACGTGTGATCAATGCCATTGCAAAGCACGTCGATGGCGGTTTCTGCAACGTTGAACGTTTTCGAAATATCCGCTCTACTGAATTCACTCACGGTTGCCAAGCGCGTGCTGAGCTTAACGAAATCTGCCGTTCTACTGTTCCAGTAGTTCGCATACTTCTTCGGCATAAACTCGGGATAGTGAACGAAATTGATATCGTGTATTACAGTGAGTTGCGGAACGGGACATCTGCGCGAAGCGTGTGCATCTGGAGAAACAAAAACATCTGCCTTTATTTTTTTCAAAACGAAGGGCACGCTGTAATCGAACCACCAATCGAATAACCACGGTCTGCGTGCAGGAGGGAAAACGCGGTATTGAAAGACATTCTTTCCAAACTGCCAATGATCGTCTTTCTTCCGATCGCTTAATAAATGAAATTCATGCTCGGGAAATCGGTGCGCCAATCGCTTAATGGTCTCATACGTGAAGCGTCCAATGCCTTCCAGTTTTCCTGGAATAAGCAAACGGGTATTAATGGCAATACGCACCCCTGAACAATTAGAGGAGTTGTGCAACAATCTTCTCTACTGAATAACCATCGGCTTCAGCTTTGTAATTGCGCACGATACGGTGACGAAGAATTGGCAATGCAACGGCCTTCACGTCTTCAATGTCTGGACTGTATTTTCCGTTCAATGCAGCGTTCACTTTCGCTCCAACAATTAAGAATTGAGAAGCACGCGGACCCGCACCCCAGCTGAGGTATTGATTCGCCAATGGATCTGCATTCTCTCTGTTTGGACGCGTCTTCGCAACCAAACGAACAGCATACTCAATAACATTGTCAGGAACCGGCATTTTGCGAATCAACTGCTGATAGAACTGAATTTCTTCTGAAGAAATAACCGGAGAAAGCGTTTGTGATACGCCTGAAGTTGTTTGCTTTACAATAACTAACTCTTCCGCTAAGGTTGGATAGTCGACCCAAATGTTGAACATGAAACGGTCCAATTGCGCTTCAGGCAAAGGATACGTTCCTTCTTGTTCTATGGGGTTTTGCGTTGCTAAAACGAAAAACGGAGAAGGCAATACGTGTGTTACACCGCCTGCTGTTACGCGACGCTCTTGCATGGCTTCCAACAAAGCACTTTGTGTTTTTGGAGGAGTACGGTTAATCTCATCGGCCAAAATGATGTTCGAAAACAAAGGGCCTTTGATGAATTTAAACTGACGTGATTCATCTAAAATTTCAGAACCAATGATATCGCTCGGCATTAAGTCGGGCGTGAATTGAATGCGGTTGAAAGACAAACCCAATACTTGCGAAAGTGTATTTACCAAAAGGGTTTTGGCCAATCCGGGAACACCTACAAGCAGACAGTGACCATTTCCTAAAATTGAAATAATAACGTCGCGCACGGCTTCGTCTTGTCCGACCATTACCTTTTGAATCTCGAATTTCAGTGCGTTGTATTTTTCCTTCAACGCATCTAACGCTTCTGCATCTGATGTAAATGTGGTCATGGTATTATTTTTTATTCCAGTTGAATTGAAACGTGCAGTTCTTAAACTGCTCGTCCATGAATGAGTAATTTTTCTTCAGTGCTTTGCCTACCCACAAGTCTGTTGCGGCCTGACGCTCTATGCTTTCTGTCTTCGCTTGGAACAATTCATAGTCTTGCTCCATGTTCGCTCTGTGCGCGGGAATGCGGGCATCGAGCTGGTAAATTACATAAGCATCTTTTCCGTTCGGCTGCTTCGCCAATTGCGGTTCAGACAATTCCCCTTCCTTCAGTCGCGATAATGTTAAATTCAATTCTGCTGTTAAGGTCGCTACGTCATGACGTGTTCCACCTGTTTGCATATTCATAATCTTTCCCGCCTGATTCTTTGTCTCTTCGTCAGTGCTGAAACGCGCAGCGGCAGCGTTGAATGAAATCTTCTTTGCCTTCAATTCATTATAGACTGAATCTAATTGTGTCTTACATAGATTGAAATCTTCGTCCTTGATTTTCGGTGACATTAAGATGTGACAAGCGCGGTAGTATTCGCCACGCTTTTCAACCACCTTCACAAAATGATATCCGTAAGTTGACTTAAATACTGGAGAATAATTTCCTTCATCTGTGGTGAAAACTGCAGACTCGTATTCCGGAACGAAGCTTCCTTTGCGAATCATGTCGTAACAACCGCCTTTGAATTTCGAACCCGGATCTTCGCTGTGACGGCGCGCTTGAATGGTCATGCTTGCGCGTCCAGATGCGATATCGTTTCGAACACTGTCTAGAAAATGAATCACCTTCTGATTTTCGCTCTCTGGAATTAATGGTGCAATCACGATCTGTGAATACTGCACTTGTTCTCCGATTAGCGGCAAAGAATCGATGGGCAAAGACTGGTAGTATTTCAACACTTGTGACGGCGTGATTTTTACATTCTTCGTTATTTCTTCTTGCTTCTTTTGAGTTAAAAGTTGATCGCGAATCATGTCGAAGAAATCTACTTTCAACTGCGAAATTGGCTTTCCGTAATACGTTTCGAATTGTTCTACGCTTCCCAACATCTCCACGAAGTAGGTGATTCGTTTTTCCACTTGCGCATTCACTTCACCGTCTGTTACTTCAACGCTGTCTACTTTCGCTTGATGCAACAATAGTTTTTGATACAACAGATCCTCAAAGATTGAACACTCCTTTTCAGCAGGCAATTGCGACTTCCCTTGCGTTAATTCAAATTTAGCATTTTCTAAATCGGAAAGCAGAACAACTTCAGCACCCACCCCTCCAATAATTTTATCTATGGTCGTGCCTGGCTGTGCCCAAGAATAGGCAGACAGCATCACAAACATTAACCACAAAATTCCTTTTTTCATTCGCTTATTGTTCTAATTTGCCTTCGGCTTTTGCTTGGTCGTAAAGACCGTTTCTCATTTTCTGCAAGAGCTCTTGCTTTCTTATGTTCAGCAAGATACTTGCAATATTGCTTCGAACCATTTCCATTGGAGACGAATCTCCAGGAAGAAGGTAAGAACCAATTTTCACCCAAATTATTTCACCATTGAAGTTAATCTGTTGGGTGGAAGTGGCCTGCGTTAAAAACTGTGAACGATCCGCGATAGCTAATGGAATAAGCTGAGCGAATTGCTCCCAATTGATATAAGTTGAATAGTTGTAGTAATGCTTCGCTCCTGCCTGAACACAGAAGGCTTCCCATGTAGCAATATCATCTGAAGCGAAGGCAGTAGACATGTTTTTCACATCTTTCGATTTTTCTGGAAGTGAACAAAACTTCAATTTCAAGAAATGTTCGTTCACCTTCATGGAAGAGGTGTTGGCATCGTAATAAGCACGAATCTGATCGTCGGTTACAACGGTGTCCATGTTCTTCTTTATCCAGTCTTGCTCGAAGGAGTAAATCAATAGCGATTTACGATAGTCTTCAATTCTTCTTTCAACGGCGAGTTTTTCTTTGTCGGACATCTTCTCTGCTTCTTGCAAGACAAGCGCATCTTTCAACCACGATTGAATGATCTCTTGAGCAAGTGCTGCCGAATCTTCTGCAGAAATATTATTTGGAATTCGCTCGCGCAATTCCTCCATAGTTAACACGGCGTCACCTAAATGCGCTACAGCATCGGGCGATGAATTACCGCAACCCGTTGCGACAAACACACAAAACGCTGCTATAAAAATGTGTGCAGCTCTCATGGTTTACTTTGCAATAGAATGAAGAACTTCTGTGTTGATTTTGAAGGTGCGTGCTTTGCGCAACTCTTCTACCCATTGTTTATCTAGGAAATTTTGATATTCCGAAGTAACGAGACCGCGGGCTTCTGACAATTTCTTTGGAGACTTGTTCAACAACTCTTCAATGTCAACAACCATAACTTGTCCGTTCATTGGAACGTTTGCGCTCAATCCTTCCGTCCACTTAATCTTACCTAGCACTTCACGATCTTCACGAGCGAACAATCCACCTTCTGTTTGAAGATTCAATTGTGTTCCCTGATTCAATTCCGCTGCTGCTTCAGAAGGTGATTTTCCACCTTCCAACATCTTACGAAGTTTGTTTGCTATCTCGTCGTTTGCGCAAGTGTAGATTACTACTTCCGCACGATCTGGCCACATGAAGCTCGCCTTGTTCGACTCGAAGTAATTGTTCAATCCAACAGTGTCTTTCACTGCCTTCGACCAAACCAATTGATCGGTTAATTCAAACAACAAAATTCCTTCACGGTATTCTTTCATTAATAAACGGAAGGCAGGATACTTCTCTTCAAGATGTGCATCTTCTTCACGCATTAATTTGTCTTCAGCAAACATCTTCGCTTCGTGCTTCACGTAGTCAACTGGATTCAAATTCGTGTTCGCGCCCTTGCGAGTAATCATGGTTTGATAGAAGTCGTTCACCGTGTATTTCGTTCCAGCAACTTCACAGAAAACTTTTTTCAATAAGCCTTTGCTCGCTTTCAACTGACCCACGTAGGTGCTGCTGTCTGCCTTTGCTGCAAGCTTGTTGATGTACTTCTGGTTGTAAACATAGTTGTACTCCTTTCCAATTTTCGCAAGGAAAGAATTCTTTGTTTTTTCAGCGCGCGCATCTTTCGAAACTTTCGCCTTGATGTCTTTTGACATTGACTCGAATGAGGCCAGTGGCTTGTAACCAAGGCGCTTCACAATGTGCCAACCGTATGTGGTCTTAAATGGACGCGAAACATCTCCGTCTGCCTTCAATGCGTATGAAGCCTCTTCGAATTCAGAAACCATTTTGTTTGTTCCGAACCAAGGAAGTTCTCCGCCCTTGTTCTTCGTGGTTACATCTTCGCTATACAATGCACACAACTCTTGGAAGGTTTGTTTTCCTTCCAATGCTTTTTGGTAGATTTCGTTAATCTTCGCTTCAGAAGCATCGTTCGCATCGTCTTTCTTCGGCTTCACCATGATGTGTGCAACATGAATCTCTCCGCGTGCAGGACGACGACCAGTTACTTTCAACAAGTGATAACCGTATTGCGTACGAACAGGCATGGTTATTTCACCAATCTTGGTATTGTATGCAGCTGATTCAAACGGATAAACCATTTGGAAGGCCGTGAAATATCCAAGATCTCCGTTGTTCTTCTCAACAGACTTATCGGTACTGTATTTCTTCGCAGCTGATTCGAAAGACTCTCCAGCAAGAATCTTCTTGCGAATGTCCATAATCTTGTTGTAGGCTTTCAACGTATCTGCCGCTAAAGCGTTTGGCTTACATTCGATAAGCAAGTGGCTTGCGCGAACCTCTTCTTGCAAATGCGCATAGGCCTCTTGCATAAGTTCGTCAAGTTTTTCTTGATCGGTCAAATAGGGACGAGCCAATTGTGCGCGGTATCCTTGCAATTCATATTTGAATTTGCTTACTGTGTCTAATCCAGCAGCTTTCGCAGCGTGCACTTTCAATTTGAAATTGATGAACAATTCCATGTATTCATCTAAAGCTGCTTTCGTAACAACAGAGTCGCGGTTGTTTTTTCTGAAAATGTTTTCAAATTCTTCCAGCGATACATCTTCCCCGTCAACACTAAGCACTGTTGGTGAAGCAACTGAAGCCTTTTGTATCGGTTGCGCATTCGCGCTGAACCACACTGTGCATAGGAGCACAACATTTATAAGTAGAACTTTTGTAAAACGCATATGACTAAAATTAAACTGAATTATTTATAACTGTAATTTGGTGCTTCTCTTGTGATTACAACATCATGCGGATGACTTTCTTTGATACCCGCGTTTGTAATACGAATGAATTTAGCTTCTTGAAGTTGGGTAATGTTCGATGCTCCGCAGTATCCCATTCCCGCTCTAAGTCCGCCAATGATTTGGTGCATCACTTCCATTACTGAACCTTTGAAAGGCACACGTCCGGAAATTCCTTCAGGAACCAATTTCTTAATATCGTCTTCAGCATCTTGGAAGTAGCGATCTTTTGACCCGTGTTGCATGGCTTCCAAAGAACCCATTCCTCTGTATGACTTGAATTTTCTTCCTTCGTAAATAATTGTTTCTCCTGGAGATTCTTCAGTACCAGCAAGCATAGAACCAATCATGATGGTTGAAGCTCCGCCTGCAATTGCTTTCGCAATATCTCCTGTATATCGAATTCCGCCATCTGCAATCATAGGTACGCCTGTTCCTTTCAACGCTTCTGCAACGTCGGTTACAGCAGTTAATTGTGGAACCCCTACACCAGCAATTACACGTGTTGTACAAATTGAACCAGGTCCAATTCCAACCTTCACCCCATCGGCACCCGCTTCCACCAAGGCTTTCGCAGCTGCTCCTGTTGCAATGTTTCCAACAATCACATCGATTTTATCTCCGAAAGCGGCCTTCACTTTTTTCAAGGTTTCAATTACACCTTTCGAATGTCCGTGCGCGGTATCAATAACTACTGCATCTACTCCCGCTTTCACCAAGGCTTCAACACGCTCCATGGTATCTCCGGTTACACCAACCGCAGCAGCGCAACGCAAACGTCCGAAGTTGTCTTTGCAGGCATTCGGATATCTACGCAATTTTAAAATGTCTTTGTATGTGATCAGTCCCATTAGTTTTCCATCTGCGGAAACAACAGGAAGTTTTTCAATTTTCTTTTCTTGAAGAATAGATTCAGCCGTTTCTAAATCTTTAGGTTTATCTGTGGTGACAAGGTTTTCGCTTGTCATGACTTCACGAATAGGCTTCTCGTAATTTTTTTCGAAACGAAGGTCTCTGTTTGTAACGATTCCCTTCAATACTCCTTCAGCATCTACAACTGGTATTCCTCCGATTTTGTGCTCGGCCATAATGGTGAGCGCATCTCCTACGTTTGCAGTTTCGTGAAGGGTAATAGGATCTTGAATCATTCCGCTTTCGCTACGCTTCACCTTTCTCACTTCTGCAGCTTGCGCAGCAATGCTCATGTTCTTGTGAATGACAGCAATTCCTCCTGCACGAGCCATAGCAATAGCCATTGAGCTTTCAGACACGGTATCCATGGCAGCAGACACAACGGGTGTGTGAAGCATGATGTTTTTTGTGAATTGCGATGAAATGTTCACTTCGCGAGGAAGCACCTCTGAATAGGCTGGAACGAGAAGAACATCGTCGTAAGTAAGACCTTCTCCTACAATTTTCGAATGGTTTGCGGACATACGTTTGAATTTTCGAATAAAATTCGGACAAATGTACGAAAAATAGGGGTAAAAAGCCGCTACTCTTTTATTATAGACTGTCGAGCAGAGTCGTTAAATCAGGATCTGAAATTTCAGTCATAATCACCATGACGGTTGAATTGCCGTTCACGGTTAATTCTTGATTGAAGTGGAATAGATTTCCGTTTGCGTTTACAGCAATTGCGACAATCTTCGCAGATGCACCTGCAGGTATTCCGGAAATAACTCCTTCATTCGATTGCAAAACTGTTTTGGTGTCAGGCAGGTATGCGAAGAATATCACATTCGTCAAATCGTCTTCCTCTGAATCAAAAGTTACGTTGTACGTCCCGCTGGTCGCAACACTGCGGTCTGCGTTGATCCAACCCAATTTCTCAATAAATGCTGTATAACCAATGGTATCTATGTCGAATACAGGATTCTGCGTTTGCGTTATTCCCCAGACTCCTAAATCAGTTGTCCAGTCGACAACATCTCCATTTTCATTTCCGTAATACACATTCATGTAATTCAATTGAGGTGTTGCATTCGGCATACTCACCTTGAATGCGCACGGCTGAGATAAGGATAATTCTTGTCCGTCTTTTTCCGCTCTCAATCTTATTTCACCTGCCGTTTCCAAAGGCATTCCGGCTGAAACCGTAGGCATACGGTAATAAATCATATCCTTTGGGGTATACAATTCGACCAATTTCACTAAAAATGGATACGTCACTGCACCTCCGCCTGGAAGTTGAAGGCAGTCGATGCTTCCCCAAATTGCGGTTCCCTGATTGCCAATGATGGGGCCTTCACCTGAAGAGTCAATGACAAACACCTGTTCGTCTTGCTTTTTCGAATCTAAATAAGCATTCGGAGATTCATAGGTGTTCAAATCGCGTTCAATTCGATCTCTTGAGCAAGATGAAAAAAATAGAGTTGTCGCAAGCACCAATAAAGTTGATGCTCCGATAAAAAAAGGAGTGTTTCTCTTAGTCATAAGCTGCGCATTTTTCTTTTTTTCCTTTGAATGAATTTTTATTGAACAACAGTCCCACATGCAGCATGCCTTCTTGGTGCCGCGTATTGTATCTCCATTCAACGAATGGTTTCATTTTCTTTCCAAAAACCACACCCACACCTAACTCCGCGTTCCAGTTATTCAGCATCGCATCTTTCATGAAAGATGATTCGAAGTTCACCCAACTGTTGTAACCCAGATGAACCAAAGTATAGGATTGAATTTTTTTTCTTTTGAAGAATTTGTATTGCGCCGATGCGCCCAGTGTCCACTCATGAATTTTATTGGTTGGAAGGAAATACGAAAACTGCGGACTGATTTGAATCTGCTTCTTTTCTCTGAAAATTGCTCGAGCACCAATCCCTAAACTCTCGGTTTGAAAATTATAAATACCTGAAAATCCCACATCGGTCTGAGCAAATAGATCCGTAGCAAAAAACAATATAAAAATGAGAATATATCTACCCATTCAGTTTCTTATTAAAATCGTAACGAAGGTATATCTGAAATTATTGCCAACGAAAAGGGCGGTTCGAAAACCGCCCTTTCAAGACAATATTTAATAATAAATTAAACTACCCCTTGGTCTAACATAGCATCGGCAACTTTAACGAAACCTGCGATGTTTGCACCTTTCACGTAGTTAACATGATCACCTTCTGCACCGTACTGAACGCACGCTGCGTGAATGCTCTTCATGATGTTGTGAAGACGTTGGTCAACTTCTTCACGAGTCCAGCTTAAACGAAGACTGTTTTGAGACATTTCCAAACCAGATGTAGCTACACCACCAGCGTTAGACGCTTTTCCTGGAGAGAACATTAATTTATTTTCGTCGAATACAGCAATTGCTTCTGGAGTAGAAGGCATGTTAGCACCTTCAGCTACTGCAATACAACCATTTGCTACCAATGCTTTCGCATCGTCACCGTTCAATTCGTTTTGCGTAGCGCAAGGAAGAGCAATGTCGCACTTCACACCCCAAGGTGTTTTTCCAGCTACGAATTCACATCCGTATTTGGTCGCGTAATCTTGAATACGTCCGCGCTTCACGTTTTTCAAATCCATTAAGAAAGCAAGTTTCTCGGTATCGATTCCGTTTGCATCGTAGATATATCCCGAAGAATCTGAAGCGGTAACCACTTTAGCACCTAATTCAGTTGCTTTTTCGATAGCGTATTGAGCAACGTTTCCAGAACCAGAAACAACAACTGTTTTACCAGTGAAGTTCAATCCTTTCACCGCCAACATTTCTTGAGCGAAGTATACAGTACCGTAACCTGTTGCTTCTGGACGAATCAATGATCCACCCCAGTTGCGACCTTTTCCAGTAAATACACCAGTGAATTCGTTACGAAGACGCTTGTATTGACCGAACATAAATCCGATCTCACGTCCACCAACTCCGATATCTCCAGCAGGAACGTCAGTGTCAGCGCCAATGTGGCGAGACAATTCGCTCATGAAGCTTTGACAAAATGCCATAACCTCACGATCGCTCTTTCCTTTTGGATCGAAGTCAGATCCTCCTTTACCACCACCCATTGGAAGGGTAGTCAAAGAGTTTTTGAATATTTGTTCGAAACCTAAGAATTTCAAAACAGACAAATTCACCGTTGGGTGAAAACGCAATCCGCCTTTGTAAGGACCAATTGCACTGTTGAATTCTACACGGTATCCGCGGTTAACTTGAATCTCACCTTTATCATCTACCCATGGAACACGGAAGATTAATGTACGTTCTGGTTCAACAATGCGTTCTAAGATTTTAGCATCCTTGTACTTAGGATGGTTTTCCATAAAAGGAATAATGGCTTCCGCCACCTCGTGAACTGCTTGAAGGAACTCAGGCTCATTCGGGTTCATTGCCCGAACTTTCGACATAAAGGCGTCAATTTGCGCTTGATGTTGTTGTGACATGATTTTCGATTTTAATGGGGGCGAAGATAGCACTCTTAACCATAGGTTGATAAAGGATGCTTAAAATTTCATTCGAAAATAGATTTAGTGTTTCTTTGCACTCTATTTATAAAGCTATGTGGGCAAAAATTGCTGCTTTTATTCTTCGTAACCGTATTCTCCTCGGAGTTATTACACTGGCAATCACTGCTTTCATGGGATGGGAAGCTCGAAATGTCCGCATGAGCTACAAGTTTTCGGGTGTATTGCCCCAGGACGATCCTACTTACCTTGAATACCAAGCTTTTACAAAGCAGTTTTCTGAAGATGGAAATGTTATGGTTGTTGGATTGAACGACCCGGAAATTTGGGAACTTCAAAACTTCATTGCATTAAAAGAACTTGGAAACAGCTTAAAGAAAATTACAGTTCCCGTTGACACTCTTATTAACGGTGTGAAAACTACTGTTCAGCGCAACGTAGTTGACTCTGTTTTTTCCATAGCACACTGCTATGAAATGTACGCCGATACTACAGAAGAGCGCTTTCGTTTTCGACATATTTCGGATGGAAATTTAGAATCTCAAGTTCAACTCGATTCAGTCAAACAAAAGATATTATCGCTTCCTTTTTATGACGGATTGTTGTACAAATCGAAGTCCGATGCGACCCTGATGATGATTTTTGTCAATGCAAAACTTTTCAATTCTGAATTCAGAGGAAATGCCGTGGATCAGATTGTTGAGAAGGTGAACCAGTTTTCGAAAGACACCTATGTAAAGACCTACATTTCGGGGCTTCCGTTTATTCGAACGCAAATGACCGCCAAGGTAAAAGCCGAATTGAAGTTCTTCACTTTGCTTTCACTTTTGGTAAGTGCTGTGTTGCTGTTCATCTTCTTTAGAAGTATCCGCGCTGTGCTCGTCTGTATGGTGATCATTGGAATCGGAGTAATCGTGTCAATGGGCACCATTGCGCTATTCGACTATCCGATTACTATGCTTATGGGACTTATTCCACCATTAATGATTGTTATTGGTGTTCCCAACTGCATTTACCTGCTTACCAAATATCACCAGGAATTTATTCGTCATGGAAGTAAGATGCGTGCCATGACTCGTGTAATTCAGAAGGTTGGAGAAGCAGCCTTCATGATTAACGCGACTACTGCTGTTGGTTTTGCTACATTCATTTTTGTTGAAAGTGATTTGCTGAAGCAATTCGGGGTTATCTCTGCCTTGAACAGCATGCTTATGTTCTTCATTTCATTGATCGCATTCCCAATTTTATTCTCATACACTGCTGCACCGAAAGCGCGTCATCTGAAGCACCTCGACATGCGTTGGTTGTATCACACACTCGAGAATTTGGTGAAGATGATTACCAAGAACAGAGGAATCATTTATTTCGTTACGGTTGTTGTTACCGCTTTGAGTTTTTACGGAATGACCTTGGTGAAAACGACAGGTAATATCGTTGATGACCTTCCAGATGACGACCGTGTGATTACCGACTTGCATTGGTTTGAAAAGCACTTCGACGGGGTTATGCCTTTCGAAATAATGGTTGAAGCGAAGCGCGGTAAGATTACCAATCCGAAAACGATTGCGCGTATCGATTCTTTGCAAGATGTAATGGACACCTTGCCAGGGGTTTCAACAAAAATCTCGAGATCCTTGTCTATAGCCGATGCTATTAAGTTCGCAAAGCAAGCCTACTACGATGGTGATCCGGAGTATTACGATTTAATTAGTCGAGGCGAGCAGCAATTCATCGGACCTTATTTCGAGCAATCGGATAGTGCTTCTGAAAACTCAAATGCTTCAAGATTTTCGAACACCTTCCTAGACGACTCGTTGAAGAAAACCCGCATTACTGCGCAGGTTGCCGATATTGGAACGCTTGCCATGGACTCGTTATTGAACACGCTTCGTCCGGAAGTGACCAAACTTTTCCCAGACAGTTTGTACAAGGTGACCATGACGGGCACTAGCATTGTATTCTTGAAAGGAACGACTTATTTGGTGAACAATTTATTCTCGAGTTTGCTCTTCGCAGTTGGGGTGATTTGCTTGCTTATGTGGGCAATGTTCCGCAGTTTGCGCATGTTACTCATATCGCTTGTACCGAATTTGATTCCTCAGTTTATAACTGCCGGATGCATGGGATTTTTCGACATTCCATTGAAGCCTTCAACCATCTTGGTGTTCAGTATTGCATTTGGAATTACGGTAGACAATACCATTCACTTCTTGGCGAAGTATCGTCAAGAATTGCGTGAGCACAACTGGAACATTAAATTGTCGGTGCTTTCTGCGGTGAAAGACACGGGAGCAAGTATTCTCTTTACTTCAATTGTATTGTTCTTCGGATTTGGAATCTTTATCTTCTCTGAATTTGATGGAACGCGAGCATTGGGTATACTCACAGCGCTGACATTGTTCACGGCTATGTTAACGAATTTGATTGTACTTCCGGCGAT
Source organism: Flavobacteriales bacterium (assembly GCA_030729695.1). Classification (GTDB taxonomy): domain Bacteria; phylum Bacteroidota; class Bacteroidia; order Flavobacteriales_D; family Sanyastnellaceae; genus CAIZGX01. Next base: position 12,819 of record JANQWV010000031.1, read on the forward strand.
GTTGTTATCGTTAGAGCATCATTTAAGTACGAAAGCGTTCGCTGAACCATTCATTCAGGTAATAGACGAAGAAGATGATCTTTCTTATGAAGCTTGGAGAATGCAAAGCATAGATCCAACGCTACCAGAGGAAAGTTTAAGGGGAGAATCGGAAGAGGATAAAGCTTAAGACTAGCGGGCTTCTTCGAAGACTTCGTTTACGCTTTCTTCAAGAGCATTCAATTCGTTTACCACTTCGTTCAGTGAATCGGCAGGCACAGGTTGGTTTGAACCTTTCCATGAAGAAACAACAGCTTTCACTTTATGAATCGCATCTTGAATGCGCGCTTTCGCTTGCTTCCATTTGGTTGTTCTAGCATCTGAATCGCTCGATTGGGTATTCATTTCGTATCGCTCTGCGGCGTTTAACAAACAAACGCGAAGATCATTTTCGTTCCAAGGTTTTGCAACATAGCGATAAACTTGACCGCGATTGATTGCATCGATTACCGCTTCAATATCTGCGTATCCTGTAACAAGGATGCGCACAGCGTTTGGAAAATCGTTAAGCGTAAGTTCGAAAAATTCTACCCCACTTAACTCAGGCATTTTCTGATCGGAAAGAATAATAGGAACCTCGTTTGCATTGAGATATGCAACGGCCTCTTGCGGGGAAGTTGTTGTAAACACATCGAATTCTCTTCTGAAAAGAGCTTTAAAAGCGATGAGGTTATTTTCTTCGTCGTCGAGGTAAAGTACTTTAATCATATCGTTCATGTGTTCTTAGAATCGCTTGGTAAAGTTATAAGAAAAGTGGTGCCCTCTTTTGCGTTACTTGTGAACGAAAGTTGACCGTTATGTTCACCCACAATTCCCGCTACTATGCTTAGTCCAAGTCCGGTGCCTTCTCCAACATCTTTCGTGGTGAAGAATGGCTCAAAGATTTTCTCTTGAATTTCAATAGGAATACCGTTTCCATTGTCTTGAATTTCAACACAAATTTTATCTTCACTCAGGAATGAGCGTACGTTAATTACACGATCTATTGGTTGCCTTCCGGGTATGCGTGTAGCCTGAACAGCATTTGCTACGAGATTCATGAACACTTGCGAAAGTTTGCCTGGGTAGCATTTTATTTTCGGAATATTCTCTCCCAATTCAACTTTGAGTGTTACCTCGGCTTTCGTCATGTTCTTCATTACTACGAGCGTTGAGTGCAGGCACTCATTTATGTCCGCTGAGACCAATTCGTTTTTATCCATTCGAGAGAACACACGAAGACCTTTTACGATTTCAGCGGTGCGTTTCGATCCATCTTCAATTCCGTTAAGCAGTTGTTCAATTTCCTTTTTCAAGTAATCGACATCGAGTTTAATGTACTGACTTTTCAAGTGATTTACTTGTTCGAGCAGGTCTTTGTTTTCGTCGATATGCGCAAGCTGAGAAAGCAATTCAAGTATCTCATCAATATCGCGTTTAAGCGGTCCTACATTGGATTGAACGAAGTTGATTGGGTTGTTTATTTCGTGAGCAATACCCGCGGTCATTTGTCCGATCGACGCTAATTTTTCAGACTCAACGAGTTGTTGTTGTGTCATGCGGAGGTCGTTCATTGCGGTATGCAATTCGGTATTTCTGTTTTCGAGATCAGCGGTACGTTCGTGCACTTTTTTCTCGAGTTGAATATTTTGTTCTGTGACGAGTCGCTCGTTTTCTTTCATGGCTACGAACGCCTGTTGTTGAGAGAGTTCTTTTTCTTGTTTCAGCACGTTAATGCGATCTGCCAGTGCAAACGAAAGCAACAAAATTTCCACCACCGACCCCACAGGCAAAGCGAAATTCGTGAACGCGTTGAATGGCAGGATGCCGAAGTTTCTTAAAGCATATAACGTTAAACCAATAATAAAAATAACCCAAGCTACTATAAAATATCTGGCAGGTCTATAACCCTGTTTTATTGCACTGACAGAAGCGAAAATCAAAATTAATGCAGACGAAGCACCAACATTTAAAATGATTTGAGTAGTATTATGAAACCCAAAAATCGCTAACCCTATGGCTGCAAAATAAAGTACTTTAAAAAAGTTAAGAACTTTATTTATTCTAGGGGAGAATTGAGCTGTTCTAATAAAATTTTGAGCGAAGAAAATAGTTGCAAGTCCACTTAAACCTGGCACAATAGATCCTAAAGCAACATTCAAACTACCGGAAAAATTAAATATGTATTTAGAAGAAAAACCAAATAATACCAATTGAGTGTAACCGACAGTAAAAATGTAAAAGATGTATAGAAGATATACATGATCTCGCACAGAGAAAAACACAAAAAAATTGTAGATAAACATTGAAAGAATAACTCCAAGATATATGGCAAAAATCAAGTCAATATTCTCATAATCATTTAATAAACTTCCCGTTTCTTCGATACTCAATGGAATTAGCAACTGATCCGAACTACTTACTTTCAAGTAATACTCAACTGTATTATCCGCTGATTTTTGAATTGACACGGCATTACCCGTTATGTTAAACTCACGGGATCCAAGAGACATCTTCTCACCGGAACTTCGATGAAATACTGAATCTCTCGTAATCTGATATACTTCAACATTATCTATAATTGGATTGGCAATATGTAAAACCTTTGGGCTTGACCAGAAAGTGCTATCTACTTGAAATTTCCAATGAACGACATATGTGCCACGCTTGAGGCCTAAATTTAAAATAGAGCCAGAAACATTCTCATAAACTCCATTTTTCCAATCAGATAATTCTGAATCATTTGAAAATTCGGCATACCCGATTTGCGAAGCACAATGTTCAGAAAATATTGCTAAAGCTATTAGTAAAATAAATTTTCTCATGTCTCAATCTGATAATGAATAGAGGTCAAGCCATCACCGATAATTTCATCAATTGTCAGTACCGGATTTAGTCTTATTTCGTTGATTTTAAAACTTTCAATTTCATCCGAGTCAAGAAGGTTCAAAATATCTGGCTGATGAGTAATATGCGCATACTGATTAGCTCCGGCATAAAAAACCTTTCCCCCTTCGCCTAAAGATTCGACCAATCGAAATCCATATTTATGAGATATACGATACGTAAAGGCTGAACATAAAGCAATCATCTCGTTATATCCCAACAAACCTCCTAAAGCAATTGCGCTTCTGATGCTGTATACGCTACCTATTCCCAAACCTGCAACTGCAACTGAATTCCATAAACCACATAACTCAGCGACGGGACCCTTCCTACTAGTTAAATATTCATCAAGATTTGAAACATCCTCGCCTATGGCACTCTGTATCGGTAATTCTAATTTCGAACCTAACAACTGCAATCTTGATCCTCCGTATGTGATTTTGCGATCTGTAGATTCAATAATAATAACATGTGTCCCGGGATCAAACATCCAGTCCTCTGTTGAACTAGTCAACTTGAAGCCAAAAGCTTCTAAAACCCCCAAATGGCCCTCTCTGAATCTCATACAACTTTCCAAATCATCAACTGCCCTGAAACTTCTAATCGAAATTTCAGACAAATGCTTCTCTGGTGAATTGATGTTATAACTCATGGACTCCTAATTTCTGTTGAAGATCCATAAAATATCTCCCAGATGAAATTGTGTTTCCTAGTAAAATATTCCGTGCAGCTATTGTAACAGAAGCGCCACCGTGTAACACATCGCTTGCTAATTGCGGCCAGGTATCGAGGGTTTTTCCAATCTCTAACATTGAGTCAATGCCACGCTTAGAAGCAGTAGACATATCAATAAATCGCATTAATAGTTCGTTTGAGCTTTTAGTGAGCAGCTCCTCTACTTCAGAATCAGAAATCCTTCCATGAAATAATGGCTCATAAATATTCTGATAATTCTCGACATCTAAAAGTCCACGATCACTCGTTTCCATTAGAAGAGGAATTCTATATTTTCTGGCGAATAAACGCAGTAACAATTTAACCGAACCACTATCACATTCGTCTACAACCAAATCTAATCTGCGATTACCAATAAAAAAATCTTCTATATTCGAGTCTTGGACACCCTCAGAAAAAATTTCAATTTTCAAATACGGATCTATCTCAAGTGCCCATCTTTTCGCTATTTCCACCTTTCTTAGTCCAGTATCACTTAATCTGAAGGGAAGCCTATTCAAATTAGACATCGATAACACATCAAAATCTGCAATTTTAAAATTCTCAGCAGTTCGCTCCATTACCATAGATAGAAACACTGAAAATCCAACAGACATACCCACTATTCCAATAGTTTTAACTAACAACCTTTCTTGTTCAATTTTCGAAATTTTATTTTTGTTTCGAGAGGTTCTCAACTCAACAAATTCGGACTTTTCTAAAATCTTCAGGGCAGTGTTACTCCAAGGAAAATAGACCCAACTTCCATACTCTGCATTTTTTAGCATGAAGTCCTTGGAATCTTGGACACCATCAGTTTTCTTCAAATTTCTAATGCAAAACAATTCTTCAAGTTGACTTTGCAACAAATCAAATTCCCGCAAATCCGAAAACTCGCTCTTAATCAACTGAATTTCATTTGATTGGTGTTGAATCGAAAAAACCTTATGTTCCAATGTGAAAATTATTAATGCAAGAAACTGAAATTATTGCAGACGATAACTTAGATTTAGCGGTTGTTGTAAACAACCGAAAGTTTATTCTAATGCCTAAACCGAACAAAAAATCAAATTCTACTCTTTCATTTCCGACATGGAAAGAAATTATCAACTGCTTCATCGACGAGAATTCCAAAAAGGATAGTTTTAAATTGAATGAATTCAAGACTAAACTTGACTTTTTTCAATCCAATGCAAGGGTAATCACCGACGATATGGCAAACAAGAGTGTTTCCCTTGCTATGCAAATGATGATTGGCGCAGCCGGGGAATATGTGCCCGGGGAAACTCTAGACCGTATTATTCCAAGAATCAAAGAAGCTGGATTTTCTAGTAACGAATTTTACACAGTTTTTGATTTGTTGAATTCGAACTATTGTGTGAAAGATGATACATTGAGTGAAAAACTGGGAATTAAACCCGAAAATTTTGAACTTTACAATTTACTCGGAATCACTGGGCATCCGTTCCATGTTCACGAAGAGGATCTTCCTCATTTTATTAGATGGGCAGGAGTTGCATTTTTGCTTTTTTCTTTACCTGGGTTTACATTCCAATCAAATAAAGACCATTTCATAATCCGATTCAGAGTTAACGTTTCTTCATCTGAAATTCCAGAAATATCCGAACTTAAATTCGTTACACTTGAAAAAAAATGTTTTCTAAGTAATGAAAGTGTTGGGAATAATGAATTCATTCCAAGATATCACTTCGATAGGTGGTCGATAATTCCAACAAGCGAAGATCTGTTCGTTAAGCCACAATTCGTTTCAGATTTTCAACAAAGTACATTCATGAATGGTCTTAATTATTTATTTAATGCCTCTTTATTGAATTTTCCAATAAAGTATCTGTTAATGTTGGAAGAGAGAATTCTTCAAGACAGAAATAAAGGAATTTCAAACGAGCTTAACAGAAACATATTCGAGCACGCTGGCATTGAGGCCTCTTTCGACGAATATCAAATCGGAGATTATATGGCAAAAACCATCCGCCCTAAACTTACCGATTTAGTCCAAAAATGGGATTCTTCAAATTCTAACAAAATTATAGAAAACGATAATCAAGCCATCCACCAAGCGCAAAAGCTAGGGTTACTGCCAATACCGGATAAAATTAAGGCGTTGATCTACTCCAGGGTAGGGGAATAATCTTTTCGAAAATTTCGAAAAACAATTTTTACGGGAATTTGAAATATGAGTTTTGGGTAAACTAAAACCAAATCTCCTATGAAAACTGTTTTCAGAAACACAAACTACCCTAAGCTTAAACAACTTAGAATGCTGTATTCTTTCAAACAAGAATACATCGCCGATCAACTCGGAATCTCTCAGTCGGAATACAGCCGACTCGAAAACGGACAACGTCACGTTAAAATCGAAGACTTCAAAAAACTCGCGTCACTCTATAGAGTTACTCCTTCCCTTCTCATGGTCTCAGAAGCATACGCGCATGTCGACGTTGAAAAAATAAAAGCCGAAGTCATCGAAGAAACAAACGCCATTACCAAACGCATGATGGAAGAGAATGCCATTCTTCAATCACGACTCGATGAATCCATTCAAACCACACAATCACTCCTTAGAGCCATTGCAGAACTGCAAAATAAAAAGCCCCGAATCACCCATGATTCCTACACTTCTGAAAAAAAATCAAGAAAAACGAAACCTAAAAAGAATGAGTCGCGTTAAACAGAGACCAAACACAATGAAAATGAATCATTCAATCTCTCCCAACAATACACCCAACACAATGATTAATGTGCTTTGCTTAGACGACGACGCGATGGTGCTTCACACCTTCAAATCACTTTTCGGTAACGATCACAATGTATTCACTGCAACTGACCCTTTCGATGCGTACAACATTATGAAGTCCGAAAACATTCATGTGGTCATCTCCGATCTTGAAATGCCAAGCATGTCTGGAACACACTTTCTACAACGCATGGCGCAAGAATTCCCGAAAGCCCAACGTATTCTTCTTTCAGGAAACATTACCGCTGAAGCCATGCTTAGCGCAATCAATCAAGCACGTGTATTCCGTGTTTCTACAAAACCTTTCAAAAAGGAAGAGATGAACGACACGCTGCAAGCGGCTTTCAAGAACTATCAAGAAATGGCAGAAAAAGAAAATTCAATCAAGCGACTTGAAAAACAAAACGCACAATTCGAATTTCTACTACGTCAACAAATGCTTTCGTAATCTCTGCAGTTTTTTATAATAAGAGGAAGGGCCGAATGGCCCTTTTTCATTTTTCAAAACCAGCTTCCGATAAACCGAACAAGGCAAAGTCATACTTAACCGGATCAGCAGAATCATACATCCGAAGATTCCAATCTAACTCTTCAACCGCCTTCCAATCCGATTGCGTGCGTGACAAAAGTCCGAACATGCGAGCGGTTCGTCCCGAATGGACATCCAGCGGAATAGACAATTGCGAAGGAGAGATTCCTTTCCACATTCCAAAATCGACACCCCGCTTATCGTTGCGAACCATCCAACGCAAGAACATGTTTATGCGCTTCGCTGTGCTGTTCCGCTCTGGACTAGCAACGTGCTTCAAGGCACGGTGCGCTTCATTCCCAATAAATTTATTTCTGAAAAACTCAATGCCTTCCTTCGAATTGCCCAATGAAAATCCCTGCGTAAAAACGCCTTCCATTCCACCTTCTTCCACATACATTCTTCGCAATGCATGAATAAAAAAAGCCACATCTTCCTTCATGAAGGTTCGATGAATAGAGGGCTTCCAACTTTCAAAATCTTCCGGCTGAGCATTCAAAACAAAGTCATAAGGTGAACGATCCATGTATTCCATGAGTCTGTTCCCGCTCACTAAAATAGATTTTCGATTACCCCAACTGATGGTGGCTGTTAGAAAAGCAGCAATCTCAATGTCTTCCTTCTTCGTGAATGAATGCGGAATGCTAATCGGATCTTCCGCAATGAAAGAACTGCGGTTGTATTTGTCTACAGACCGCTCCAGCGCTTCGCGCAATTCCTCACTTACCTCCGGTGAATGCATATTGCAAGAGATTCGCTCCCATTTGAAAAGCCTTGGTGCGCGCAGCTTCCGAGTCCTTGTGCACATTCGAATCTTCCCATCCGTCGCCTAAATCACACTCGAAATCATAGAACACCACCAAGCGGTTTTCTACAAAAATTCCCAATCCCTGCGGAGCCTTATTATCGTGCTCATGAATCTTCGGTAAGCCCGAATTGAATTCATATTTCTGATGATACACCGGATGACCAAACGGTATCTCAACGAAATCGGCATCTGGAAAAACCTTCTTCATTTCCTTTCGAATGAACTTGTCTAATCCGTAGTTATCTGAAATGTGTAAGAAGCCTCCACTCGACAAGTAAATCCTTAAGTTCTCTGCGTCTGCTGCTGAAAAAACAACATTACCATGACCCGTCATGTGCACGAACGGATAGTTGAACAACTCTGTACTTCCCACTTCCACGTATGGTGTTTCTTTCGCGATATTCATTTTCAATTCGCGATTCACAAACGACACCAAATTCGGCAGACTTGTGGGGTTCGCATAATAGTCTCCGCCCCCTTTGTATTTCAAAACAGCAATCTGATACGATTGGCTGAATGCCGCTATTGCCAGGACATTCAAACAAAAAATCAAAACACTTTTCTTCAAAAATTCCATATTCTAAATTGAATTAATCCAGTTTCGCATCATCTGCATTCCCTCTTTCGTCAACACCGATTCGGGGTGAAACTGAACAGCCATTAAAGGTAATGCTTTGTGCTGAATACCCATAACCCAACCGTTGGTATTCCGCGCTGTTACTTCGAACGAAGGAGGAAGGAATTCATTGTCTACTATCCAACTGTGGTAATGGCCAACCTCAAATTCTTGCGGTAATCCTTCAAAAAAAACAGAAGATTGAATTTGATATACTGAAGTTGAAGTTCCGTGCAAGACCTGATCTAAATTCTTCAGTCTGCCTCCATCGTGAAGCGCCATTGCTTGACATCCTAAACAAATTCCCAGCATAGGAATTCGATTCCAATATTCGGAAATGAACTTCATTAAATCGCCTGATTCTTCAGGCAATCCAGGGCCTGGAGAAAGCACAACCGCATCGTAATTCAAAACTTCGTTCCATGGAATCTCGTTGTTGCGAACCACGTGCACTTGTGCGCCCAAAGCCTCACAATAGTGCACCAAATTGAACGTGAACGAATCGAAGTTGTCTATGAATAATATGTTCTTGTTTGGTTGTTCCACCTTTTATGTCGAAGTTTGAAAAAACAACGCAACATTACGAATGAAAACCGCAATTGAATCAAAAAAAGTACCTGCACCTATTGGTCCATACAGTCAAGCCATTGTAGCCAACGGCATGGTATACACCAGCGGACAAATTGCAATTGACCCGAATTCGGGTGAGTACAGACCTGCAGACATTGAGGCGGAATCTGAACTCGTAATGAAAAATTTGGAAGCGCTACTCGAGGCTTCGGGCGCGGATTTCAGCAGCGTAGTGAAGACGAGCATCTTTTTGCAAAGCATGTCAGACTTCGCTCATGTGAATGCAGTTTATGCGAAGTATATGGTGGCTCCATTTCCAGCCAGAGAAACAGTAGAAGTTGCGCAACTTCCGAAAAGCGCCAAAGTTGAAATTAGCATGATCGCAATTGTAAAATAATGATACTTAAAAAAATTCTTCACTACCTGAACCCCTTGAATCTCTTCAAAAAAGAGCAGGGAGACATTAACCTGCGCATGATGCACGGGATTAATAAAATTTCAATTTTGGTGTTTGTTGTGGCGCTAACCGTACTGGTTATTCGTTGGATGAAGTAATTACTTCCAACGCATGGTTTCGATCATGTGCACCACATCTTCACGCATGAAATTCAAGCACGGTGCCAGTGAATCGGCATTCGGCTTGTTGCGGAAATACAACACTCCGCGCATAAAATGATTCACACTGTCGGTTACGAAAAACTGAAGTTGCGAAGCCGCGTCTCCTTCTAAATCGTAGATAATTCCGTACATCTTGGTTGAATCTATTCGCACCTGCGTTCTGCGAATAGCAGTGGCCTTCACTTCATGCATAAGCGTAAAATCATAGGCTTTCGAAATGTGCTTTTCCAAATCGTTGTTCACAGGAAAGTAAGAGCAGTAAACAGTTGCGCGCAGACGAGGAACAAGCAGATTGAACCAACATCCGGTGTTTCCATCTTCTGCAGGAACATTCTCAATCTTCGCGTAGTTGGGTACTTCAAACGTAACCGGACACTGACTTTCGTATGCGGTATATTTTTTTTCTGGAAAATCAATTCGGAAATAAGACTTCTTTCTTGGAACAGCGGTCTCCTCAGCAAAGAAAAAATAATACGTTCCGAATGAAGCCAATAAAACTGCGGCGGTAAGAAGAATCAGACGTCTGTATTTCTTAAACATAGCGCTTCGCTTTAACTCTGCTAATCTTTCTGTTGTCGGCAGATTCAATTGTGAATTCAAAATTTCCAAACTGCCAGGTCTCTCCGCGTTTCGGAATACGTCCCATCTGCTCAACAATGAATCCGCCCAACGTGGTGCTGTCTCCGCGAGAGGCCTCAAAATCGTCGCCATCCATGTCGTAAACGCGATAC
>JANQWV010000032.1 GCA_030729695.1 Flavobacteriales bacterium
GACTACAAGATTTCCTGCTCCTCCTTCGGTTCCGAGTTCAATAACTTCCTTCACCTTACATTCTAATTGAATGGGCGATTCAGCAACGCGCGGAACGCGAATGGCTTCTGAAGCCAATTCAGTCACTCCAGATTTAATGAATTCATTCACTCCTGCTGGATACTCAACGCTACTTAATGAGCATTGTTGAACCAAACTGTAGTTCACAATGTTGATCACGCATTCAGGAACGCGCTTCACATTTTCATACGTGTGCTTGGTCGTATTGTCGCGACCTCTGCGTGCAGGAGAGAAAATAGCAATAGGCGGATTGGCAGAAAAGACGTTGAAGAAACTGAACGGAGAAAGGTTAGGAGTTCCGTTTTCGTCTATGGTGCTAACCCATGCAATGGGTCTTGGAGCAACACTGCCTAAAAGCAATTGGTGTAATTTCCCAACGGGAATTTCACCAGGAATAAAAGTAGCCATATTATTTTTTTGAAAGAGCTTCCACTTCGGAAACCGAGTCCATTACTTTTTTCTTCAATTCATCTTTGAATTGAGCGATGCGTTGCATCAATTGCGCGTCGGAAACGGCAACGATTTGCGCGGCTAAGATTCCAGCATTACGCGCACCATCGAGAGCAACGGTTGCAACAGGAACTCCAGCTGGCATTTGAAGAATGCTGAGAACGCTGTCCCATCCGTCGATACTATTCGAAGATTTAATTGGAACACCAATAACAGGAAGGGGAGTCAAAGACGCGGTCATTCCTGGTAGATGCGCCGCCCCACCGGCTCCGGCTATAATTACCTGAACACCTCTACTGGCGGCGCCCTTAGCATACTCGAACATGCGGTCCGGTGTGCGATGTGCGCTGACAACACTGATTTCAAAAGGGACGTTCAATAACGAAAGGACGTCTGCAGCTTCTTGCATAATACGCAAGTCGCTCTTGCTTCCCATTATAATTCCAACCATAGTCTTTATTGTTTTGGTATCACTCAAATCCTATGGATCGGAGCTTTATTTTTTATTTCGTTTTTCCAACTCGTCGCGAAGCTTCGATGCTAATTCATAGTCTTCATTCAGCAAGGCTTCGTCTAATTTCTTCAAGATTTCTTCCGGAGATAATTCTTCTTCCAAATCTTCTTCAGTAATATCCAAATCGAAATCCATTTCGTCACCTTCCGTCAACGCACGCATGTCTCTTCCAACTTCATCCATCACTTCCTTCGCGCAGAAAATCGGAGCCCCGAAGCGAATGGCTATAGCCACTGCATCGCTGGTGCGAGAATCTACTTCAACAATTTTGTTATTTCCACTCACAACAATTCGCGCATAGAAGATACCATCGATCATTTGATAGATGAATACTTCTTCCACATGAATTTCAAAATTCTCTGCAAGGGAAACGAATAAGTCGTGGGTAAGTGGACGGGTGATGGGCATTTTTTCCATCACAATAACAATGCTGTGTGCTTCAGCCGGACCAATAACAATGGCCAAACTACGAGCACCTGCAATTTCGGTAAGAGCCATGACATACGCCCCGTTTGAGCTGCTGCTCGGGGTAATGTCAACAAGGTCTAGCTGAATCTTATCGGCCATTATTTCGTAGCGTTGAAGGCTTTCGCCGCTGCTATTAATTGTGGAACCACTTCGAACGCATCGCCAACAATTCCGTAATCGGCTGCTTTGAAGAACGGTGCTTCAGGGTCTTTGTTAATGACAACAATAACCTTTGAACCGTTTACTCCAGCCAAGTGCTGAATTGCTCCGCTAATTCCAACTGCAATGTATAAGTTCGGTCGAATGGCGATTCCTGTTTGTCCCACGTGCTCGTGGTGAGGGCGCCATCCGATATCGGAAACTGGACGTGAACACGCTGTAGCAGCATTCAATTCCTTCGCTAATTCCTCAATCATACCCCAGTTTTCAGGGCCTTTCATTCCTCTTCCTGCTGAAACAACCTTGTCTGCTTCTGGCAATGGAATAGATTCACTTTCTTCAACACGAACTTCTTTCACACGAACGCGTGCAGATCCAACTTCAGCGCTGAATGCATTTACAGGACATGCTGTTCCAGAAGTATTTACTCCGTATGAATTCGGAAGGACAGTAACAATGCTCAATTCAGAGTTCACGGTTACATGTGCAATGGCTTTTCCTGAGAAAACATTTTTCTTCACGGTATTTCCAGCTGGAATAGCTGTAGCGCCTGAAACCAATCCTGCGTTCAAACGAACAGATAGGCGAGGGGCAACTGATTTTCCAACTAAATCGTGAGACAATACGATAGCGTTTGCGCCAGACTCTTTCTGAGCAGCCAACATTAATTTGGTTACTTGATCTCCGTCTGCTGAACTCAATGCATCCATTTTCCAAACTTCAGAAGCACCAGCAGTGCCTAAAACTGAAGCGTCAATGTTTCCGTAAGTAACGGCAATGCAAGTTCCACCTGCGCTCGCCGACCATGCAGAAGCATAAGAAACTGCTTCTAAAGAAGATTTCGTGAATTTACCGTTAAGGTGTTCTGCGAATACAATAGTTTTCATGTTCAATACGGTATTAAATGACTTTCGCCTCTTGGTGTAACAATGTGATTAATTCTGCAGCGTTGGCTGGATCTACGAATTTGCATGCGCTCTTTGCAGGAGGCATTTCGTAATTGTTTACCGAAGTGCTTGAAGCACCGTTTTCAACAGCTACAACTTCCAAAGCTTTGGTACGTGCAGCCATAATTCCTCGCATGTTTGGAATGCGTTGCTCGGCCATTCCTTTTGCAGCGCTGATTACTGCAGGAAGGTTAACTTCCAATACTTCCATTCCGCCAGTCACTTCACGCTCGCAGGTAGCAACGCCATTGGCAACGTCAAGTTTAGCAGCAAGTGCCACTAAGGGCATATCTAAAAGTTCAGCAACCATTCCAGGTACAACAGATCCGTTGTAGTTGATGGTTTCCTTTCCACATAAAATTAAATCGAAACCTTTGTCTTTCGCGTAGTTCGCAATGTGTGTTGAAACACTCAATGCGTCAGACTCTGGAGCGTCAATGCGAACAGCATCGTCAGCACCAATTGCCAAGGCCTTGCGAATAATCTGTTCGTAATCTGCACCGCCAACGCTCAATACAGTAACGTTTCCGCCTTGTGCTTCTTTCAATTCTAACGCACGAACAAGTGCGTACCATTCATCATACGGATTAACAATGAAGTTTACTCCAGCTTCATCGAACGAAGTGTTGTTGTTGGTGAAGGTGATTTTCGACGTAGTGTCGGGAGCCTTACTCACGCAGACTAAAATTTTCATGTTGCAGTTTTAAGGCTGCGAAGTTACGAAAGCATAGGTGAAACTTTCGAATTTCAATCGATGATTTATTGAATCATTTCCAACTGACGCGCGACTTTTTGAAGAATCTCGAAAACAGTCTCCGCCATGACGTTTTCACTGTCGAGGGTTGGATTAATTTCAGTGAATTCTAAACAGCAGATACGCTCGTTTTGAAGTAACTCTAAGATTAAATCAGCAGCCTCACGTTCGTTGATTCCGCCTTTCACCGGAGTTCCTGTTCCTCTTGAAACCATAGGGTCCATAGAGTCTACGTCGAAACTGATGTAAATCTTGTCGCAAGCACTTAAGTAGCGCAGAATCTCGCGACTCAATTTGGTGATACCCGTTTTACGGAGCTCGTTGGTAGAAACCACTTTCACTTTGTTCTGCTTGATTAACGCAGCTTCTTGCTCTTCAAAATCGCGAAGAGTGATGTAGACAAGGTCACGGTATTCAATTTTCGGACAGATATCGCCGACATTCTTCAACATTTCCCACAAGTCAATGGTCTCGTAGTCGAGGTCGTTCACCTTCTCTTCAATGTTGTCTTCATTCAAGGCCGTAGCCAACGGCATACCGTGAAGGTTTCCGCTTGGGCTTGTATAGGGGCTGTGTAAATCGGCATGTGCATCGATCCAGATAACACCCACGCGCGATTCAGGATAGGCCATGCGAATACCGGCAAGAGTTCCTCCAGCGTTGCTGTGGTCTCCGCTCAGAAGAAGAGGGAATCTGTTGTCACGAATGGTGTCGCGCACAGCAGCACCAATGCGCTCGTACATTTTTAAAACGCTGCGAACGTGTTTCGCGTAGCGACTTCCTGGATTGTTATGCAAAGCGGCATTGTCATTCGGAATGACAATGCTTCTGTATTTCTTGAAAAAGCCTGAACGAAAGTCAAGAGCTGCAATTTTCAAAGCATCTACTCCAAGACTAGATCCGCGTGTTCCTGCTCCAACTTCACTCGGAACTTCGATAATTCGAATGTTTTTCGCTTTTTTGTTAATCATAATGCAAAGATAGTTATTGAAGTGCTGTTCTAATCCAATGTTCGGCTTTTGATTCTAAGATGTGATACATCTTTTCGAATCCATCTTCCTCACCGTAATACGGATCTTCCACATCCTCTTCAATAAGGTACAATTTTATTTTCTTAAGATCCTCTGAGTTTCGAGCCAAAGAGGAAACATCGTTGTAGTTCATTTGATCCATGACCAAAATAATATCGAACTCATCGAAATGCTCGGCCTTAAATTTCTGAGCCTTATGATTGGAAATATCAACGTTGTATCGTTTTCCAACCTTCTCAGAACGCTTGTCTGCTCGACTGCCAATGTGATATCCAGCAGTTCCTGCACTGGCAATGCCAACAGAAACTTGAAGCTCTTGCGCCTTTGCCTTTAAAATTCCTTCGGCTAAGGGAGAGCGACAAATATTACCTAGACAAACGCAGAGAACTCGTTTCATTTCTTTTCAATTCCAATAGCAAAAATGACATTTCGTTTGTTGAAGTCCCAATTCATGTCGCGCCATTGAGCAATAGTCTTAGTAATCACATAGCCATTCTGACTGTGCACATCGCATCCAATACAAAGGAGAGTGGTTGGTTGAAGGTGCTCGCGCAAATCATCGTAAACATGATGACTGCGATAAGGCGCATCCATAAATAATTGCGTCACCTTAAACTCTGAAGATTGTCTTTCCAACATTTTAATTTTCTTCATACGCTCACCACGTTCGCGTGGAAGGTATCCGTGAAAAGTGAACGATTGTCCGTTTAGTCCAGAAGCCGCTAGCGTGAGCATAATCGATGACGGTCCCGTTAACGGCACTACCGGAATGCCCATGCGATGTGCTTCCGCGACAATCACCGCACCCGGATCTGCAATGCATGGCATACCTGCCTCGCTCATGAGTCCGCCGTCTTTTCCTTCCAGAATTGGCTTCAACCAATCCTCGTAACCAAGCTCCTTACTGTGCTCGTTTATAACGTTTAACGTAATTTCTTCAAAATCTTTGGTGTAGCCATTTTTTCTTAAATAGCGTCGAGCTGTTTTCAATTCTTCCACAAAGAAGATGTCCAGTTCCAACAATAATTCATTGTTGAATGGAAGGTGTTCCATCTGATGAAGATCTCCAATGGGTGTAGGGAAGAGGTATAGCGTTCCCGGATTTTTTTTAGACATAAGCGGTATATCGAAGTGATATTTTTTGCGAGCGTGAAGGTACAGCAACAATTCATTTCATGGAAAACAAAAAAGACAGCCGAAGCTGTCTTTTCCAAAAAGTATTATTCAATTTATAAGTCGTCGAATGAAATATCGCTTGAAGAAGTGGTAGACTCTTCAGAACTTGATTCGGCTGCTGGAGCAGTTTGTGCAAGATTTGACTCTGAGTTTTCGTTTTCTGATGTTGCAAATTCAGAAGAACGGAAGTCGCCCGTATCTTGAAGTTGACGAATATGATTAATGGTATCTTCCAATCCTTCAATGAATTTATCGAAGTCTTCTTTGTATAGGAAAATTTTGTGCTTTTCATAGCTGGCCTGACCGCTGTCTGAAAATCCCGAGCGTTTGCTCTCGGTAATAGTCATGAATAAATCATTGCCTCTCGTCGTTTTCACATCGAAGAAATATTTGCGTTTTCCCGCGCGTACCTCTCTTGAAAATACATCGTCACGGTAGTTACCTCCTTCTGCCATAGCTGTTAAAGTTTTCGTTCAATTTGGTTAAGTGTACCAAAAATAAAAAAAATACTCACATATCAAAATATTCTGGCATTTTTTTACAACGAATCATTTAACGCCGGAGAGAGTCTGTAGCGATCTTCACCATACCTGCTTGCCAATTTTTTCATTTCCAAAGCCACTTGATCCAGTCCCATCTCTGTTCCCCAAGCAATAAGCCCTTTCGGATAATTCACCCCTTTAGTCATGGCTAAATCCAAGTCTTCAGCGTTCGCTAATCCTGTGCGAAGGGCTTCATAAGCCTCATTGATAAGCATGCTTAAAATTCGCTTGCCTATTTCTTCTTGACTTAAAATATTGAGCGCTTCGGAAGCATTGGTTGCTCCTTCCTCATAGGAGTAGAATCCTCTTTTGCTTTTTCTTCCGAACCAGCCGGCCTCCACATGACGCTTCTGCGTAGTGCTCGGAGTGTATCTCGGGTTGAAATAATTTGCGGCAAAGACACTTTCAGTCACGGCATAGTTAACGTCGTTGCCAATCAAATCCATTAACTCGAAAGGTCCCATCTTGAAACCAAGGGCTTTCATAGCCTCGTCAATTTCAGAATAAGTTGCCATTCCTTCGTCGTAAATGCGAAGCGCCTCCGAATAGAACGGACGAGCCAAGCGGTTAACAATGAATCCAGGCAAGTCTTTCGTCACAACGGGCGTCTTACCCCAATGACTTATTTTAAATTGAATTTCCTCTAATCTGCTTTTATCGGTTTGAAGGGCAGGAATAATTTCAACCAAAGGCATTAGAAATGCTGGGTTGAAAAAGTGAATCCCCCAAACGCGCTCCGGGTGCTTGCATGCCGAAGCAATAGCCGTAACGGATAGACTGGAAGTGTTGGTTGCCAAAATACTGGTCTTTGGCAACAACGCATCGAGTTCGGCAAATACAGCTTTCTTCACCGCAAGGTCTTCCACAATAGCTTCTATAACCCAATCGCAATCGGCTAAGTCATTCATGTAACTCACAAAACTCACGTGAGAAGCAAGCTCAGTTTTCCTTTCTTCTGTAATCTTTCCTTTCTCCACCAACTTGGAGAACTGTGCGTCCAAATTATTCTTCGCGCGATTCAAAGCTTCTTCATTTGTGTCGAACAATGCAACGTGCTCGCCACCTATGAGTGCTACTTGCGCAATTCCAGTGCCCATAGCACCCGATCCAATAATTCCTATTTTCATGTTGCAAATTTCGTTAGTTTTGGTGAAGTGACTGCACGTTATTTCAAAATACATTTTCTTTTCTTTCTTGCTTTCATATGCTCGGCATATGCAAAGGCGCAATCTCCTATTAAATTGAAGGAATTGGCCAAGCAAGAAATCGATAACAGAAATTGGCCTGCTGCGTACGATTGGGCAAAGCAAGCCTATTTAATTGATTCAACGAATTTCGAATCGCAAGTCCTTCTCGCATTGTGTGCCAATGAAATGAAGGAGTATGAAGAGAGTAAGCGCATTTTCGAGAGCATTTCAGAAAAGGACATTGGAAAACTTCAGCCCGATGCAAACTATTATTTAGCAAGAGCGCTGAAGGAATTGGGATTTTATGAAGATGCTGAAATTTTCTTCAGGAAGTATGTCAAGAAGAGCAGAACGAAAAACGTGATGCTTAAAAAGAAAGCTGAGCAAGAGATCAAGAACTGCGTGTGGGCACAGAAGAACATTTTAACCGACGATTCGCTTCATATCTATCGATTGCCCGCAATTCTTCAACACGAAAGTGCAGATGTATTTCCACGCATGGATGATTCCTTGTTGAATTATTATTTTTTCGAGGAAGAGAAGAAGATGTGGAATCAGGTCACTCGTCCACTTGAAAATGGAACGGTTACCGTTCAAACGCCAATGTCATATGGTTACATGACGTTTCTTGGAGATACAGCTGTGGGTGTTGAAACGAAGGAAGGAATAAGCGCCATGCTTATGCTTGTGCGTCAAGATTCAGCATGGGTAGTTACGAGTAAATTGGAAAAGTTGAACGAAGGGAATTCTTCCATGCCTCATCTAGTGCGCATTAATGGCGTCTTGCATTTATTCTTTGTTTCAGATAGAGAAGGTGGTGAGGGTGGAAAGGACATTTGGATAGCGAGAGAAACGAAGGGTGCTTGGGCAAAGCCTTTCAATGCGGGTAGCCGAGTGAATACCATTGACGATGAACTCTCTCCATTCTATTTCAACAATAAACTCTATTTCACTTCAACGTGGTACGAAGGCTTTGGCGGTTGGGACATCTACTACTCAAATGGAAAGCCGGGAAGTTTTCAACGTCCGGAAAATGCAGGTCGAGGATTGAATTCGAACTACAACGATTGGGGATTGAGCTTCAATCCGAAAAGAGGAATCGCGTTTTTCAGTTCCGATCGCCCACTTGAAGATGGCTCGAAATTTCCGCCATGTTGCACCGATTTATATGCCGCTACTTGGCAATTGAAGGAAGAGGAAATCACGAAGACCAAAACAGATTCACTTTATACTTCGTTGTATGAATTGAATAAGGTCCTTCCAGTAAAATTGTATTTCCACAACGACGAACCCAATCCGGATTCTAACGATACCACAACCGTTTTCACTTACACAGAGACTTTCGAGAACTACATGAAAATGCAAGAACTCTATGCGCGGAAATTGGGGAGCGAGAAGGGATCTACTGAATACACCGATGAAGAATTGGATGCGTTTTTTGAAAATCAAGTTCAGCAAGGTATGAACGACTTAACCTTGTTTGAAGACTTATTGAAGAAGGAATTGTTGACCGGAATTACGGTAAAGGTCACGGTACGAGGATTCGCAAGTCCGCGCGCAGCAAGCGATTACAACAGAAGGCTATCTTTACGACGCATTGCTTCACTGAAGAATAAGTGGAGTAAAGATGAGGTGTTTCGAAATGCATTCGAATCGAAATCACTTGAGATAATTCCATTGCCTTTCGGTGAGATTCAATCGAAATCAGGAGTGAGCGACGATATTAAAAATGAAAAGAAAAGTATCTATAGTAAAGGTGCTCGTTTGGAAAGAAGAATAGAAATTGAAAGTGTTTCAATAAACAAAAAAGAAGAAGCCACCGCGAAACTCGATGTTGGAAGTGGAATACTTTATCTCGGAAGAGTGAAGCAAGGAAGTTTTACTTCGAAGGAAATTACAATTTCGAATTCAGGGAACACGATTCTTCAGATAGACAATGTTGAAGCGTCATGCGGATGCACCGTTCCGGAATTAACAAAAGATACGTTGGAGCCAGGTGAGAAGACCACCTTGAAAATTACGTTTTCAGCACCAAATAGAATAGGGAAGGAAGTGAAGTTCGTAACACTATTCTCCAACGGTAACGCCATGAAGGTCATTACCGTTGAAGCGATAGTGGAATAATTATTCTGCAGCTGGAGGAGTTCCTTTCTCCACGTGCATTTTCACCTCTTGAGCCTCTGTGTCGTAATCGACGTGAAGGGTGTCGCCAGGTTTAATTTGGCTGTTAATGATTTCTTCAGCCAACGGATCTTCCAAGTATTTCTGAATGGCTCTGCGCAATGGACGAGCGCCATATTTCTCATCGAATCCTTTATCAGCAATGTAGTCTTTTGCTGTTTCGGTAAGAGCAATGGTGTATCCAAGGTCTGTAATGCGAGAGAATAATTTCTTCAACTCGATATCGATGATCTGATGAATGTCTTCTTTCTTCAGAGCATTGAATACGATGATATCATCAACACGATTTAGGAATTCAGGAGAGAATGCTTTTTTCAAAGCGGCTTCAATCACACCTTTCTTGCTGTCGTCTTCTTGCGTTGTTCTTGAAGTTGTTCCAAAGCCAACACCAGTTCCGAAGTCTTGAAGCTGACGAGCTCCAATGTTCGAAGTCATAATGATAACGGTATTCTTGAAGTCGATCTTACGCCCCATGCTGTCCGTCATTTGTCCGTCGTCTAACGCTTGAAGCAATAGATTGAAAACATCTGGATGTGCTTTTTCAATTTCGTCTAATAAGATAATGCTGTATGGCTTGCGACGAACCTTTTCGGTTAACTGTCCACCTTCTTCATAACCAACATATCCCGGAGGCGCTCCAATCAAGCGAGATACAGCGAATTTCTCCATGTACTCACTCATGTCAATGCGTATAAGCGCATCGTCAGAGTCGAACATGTAACGCGCCAATTCTTTCGCAAGTTGTGTTTTACCAACTCCCGTTGGGCCTAAGAAAATAAATGAACCAATCGGACGGTTTGGATCTTTTAATCCCGCGCGATTGCGTTTGATCGCCTTTACGACTTTGACAATCGCATCTTCTTGACCAATAACTTTTCCTTCTAGTTCTTTGTCCATTTTCGCTAGACGACCGCTTTCAGTCTCTGCTACTTTTTGAACTGGAATACCCGTCATCATTGCAACAACTTCTTCAACATTTGCTGCTGTTACTGTTGTGCGTTGTGTGCGTGTCTGCTCTTCCCATTTCTTCTTCGCTTCCTCGAGACTTGTTTCTAAAGCCTTCTGTCTGTCGCGCAGTTGAGCCGCTTCTTCGTATTTCGCACTGCGAACCACTCGAAGTTTTTCCTCTTGAATTCCTTCAATTTCTTTTTCGATTTCAATGATCTCTTGTGGAACAGAAATGTTCTGCAAGTGAACACGAGATCCCACTTCATCCAATGCATCAATGGCCTTGTCTGGAAGGTGACGGTCTGTAATGTAACGTGCGGTTAATTTCACGCAAGCCTCCAAAGCCTCATCTGTGTAAGTTACACTGTGGTGAGACTCGTATTTGTCTTTGATGTTATTTAAAATTTGAATGGTCTCTTCAACCGTAGTTGGATCAACCACTACCTTTTGGAAGCGACGCTCTAAAGCACCGTCTTTCTCAATATACTGACGGTATTCGTCAAGTGTAGTAGCACCAATGCATTGGATTTCGCCACGTGCTAACGCTGGCTTGAACATGTTACTTGCATCAAGGCTTCCACTTGCGCCACCCGCGCCAACAATGGTGTGAATTTCATCGATGAAAAGAATGACATCTGGAGATTTTTCCAATTCATTCATCACCGCTTTCATGCGCTCTTCGAATTGTCCGCGGTATTTTGTTCCTGCGACCAATGAGGCAATGTCTAAGGTAACTACGCGCTTATCGAAAAGCACACGCGATACTTTTTTCTGAATGATTCGCAAGGCAAGACCTTCAGCGATTGCCGATTTACCAACGCCTGGCTCACCAATAAGAATTGGATTATTTTTCTTTCTTCTGGAAAGGATTTGCGAAACACGTTCAATTTCTTTCTCGCGTCCAACAATTGGATCTAATTTCCCTTCTGTTGCGTATTTGGTTAAATCGCGACCGAAGTTGTCTAGTACAGGAGTTTTACTTTTTGAATCCCCTGGCTTCTTAGTTGTTCCGCCGCTTCCACCTGTGAATGGACGATCTTCTTCATCGTCGTCATCTGCATTAGGGAATTCTGCACGTGGCAAGTCAGACTTGCGAACGTTTTCATCTTCTCCGTCACCTAATTCGCGGTTCACCGCGTTGTAATCTACGCCCATGGGTTCGAGTGTTCGAGTAACGACATTGTCAGAGTCTTTCAAAATAGTTAGTAGCAGGTGCTCTGTGTTCACCATGGTCTTCTTGTGCGATTTCGCTTCTATGTAAGAAAGCTTCAATACGCGTTCAGCTTGTTTCACCAAAGAAATACCTGAACTTGTTACGGTTGATGATCCGTATGAACCTGCGTTGCGCACAGAGGCCTCAACGCTTTTGCGTAAAAACGAAAGGTCAACGCCTAAGCTTTTTAAAACCTTCGTTGCGGTGCAATCTTCTTCGCGAAGAATTCCCAATAAAAAATGTTCAATTCCGATGTAGTTGTGACCTAATCGCAATGCCTCCTCTCTGCTGTATCGCAGGACTTCTTGTACTTGTTCTGAAAACTTAGCGTCCATATCTTTCCTTACCTTAGTTAGTCAACCTCAAATGTATTCCTTACTTCCCTTCCTCTAAACATAATACCATTGAATTTTCCACAGCCTTTTTGTCATTTGTGAATAACTATAACCGCCACAATTGGTCAATTTTAGCTTCAATCGGGAGTATTTTCGCGTACCCGTGACAGTTCAATTTTTTAAGCGGGAACAACCACTATGGAATCAGGAGAAAGAATTCTTAAGATAAACATTGAAGATGAAATGAAATCAGCCTACATCGATTATTCGATGTCGGTGATTGTGAGTAGAGCTTTACCAGATGTGCGCGATGGACTGAAGCCAGTTCACCGTCGTGTGTTGTACGGTATGCTCGATTTGGGAATGTTGTCGAACAGACCATACAAGAAATCAGCACGTATTGTCGGAGAGGTATTGGGTAAGTATCACCCACACGGTGACTCGGCAGTATACGAAACCATGGTGCGTATGGCGCAGCCTTGGTCTTTGCGCTACCCGTTGGTAGACGGACAAGGTAACTTCGGTTCGATGGATGGTGATAACGCAGCAGCAATGCGTTACACGGAAGCACGTTTGAGAAAATTGGCTGAAGAGCTTCTTGAAGATTTAGATAAAGACACCGTTGACTGGCAAGCGAACTTCGACGATTCGTTGGAAGAGCCTCGTGTTATGCCAGCGAAAGTTCCAAACTTATTGTTGAACGGTGTAAGTGGAATTGCGGTGGGTATGGCTACGAACATGGCTCCTCACAATTTGACGGAAGTATGCGACGGTATTGCAGCATACATCGACAATCGTGACATCACGACTGAAGAGTTAATGCAACACATCAAAGCACCGGATTTCCCAACAGGTGGTGTTATTCACGGTTTGGAAGGAGTGAAGTCTGCTTACGAAACAGGAAGAGGTCGCGTAGTTATTCGTGCGAAGGCGCGTATTGAAGAAGTGGCTAACCACGAATGCATCATTGTTGAACAGGTTCCTTACCAGATCAACAAAGCCGACATGGTGAAGCGCACGTGGGAATTGGTTCTTGAAGGAAAGATTGAAGGCATCGCTGAAATACGCGACGAGTCAGATAGAAACGGTGTTCGTGTTGTTTATGAATTGAAGCGCGATGCGATTTCAAACGTTGTGTTAAACAACCTTTATAAATACACAGGACTTCAAACGTCATTCTCGGTTAACAACATTGCGTTGGTGAACGGACGTCCAGAAGTGTTGAATTTGAAAGACATCATTCGTCACTACGTTGAACACAGACACGAAGTTGTTACACGCAGAACGAAATTCGAATTGCGCAAAGCGGAAGAGCGCGCGCACATCTTAGAAGGATATTTAATAGCCTTAGATAACATTGATGCAGTTATTGCATTGATTAGAAAATCTCAAACGCCAGATGAGGCGAAAGACGGATTGATTCAACAATTCGGATTGTCAGAGATTCAAGCAAAAGCAATTCTTGAAATGCGTTTACAACGTCTTACAGGATTGGAGCGTGATAAGATCCGTGCCGAGCATGCTGAATTAATGGCGTTGATTACACGTCTTCGTGCAATCTTGGACAGCGAAGAGTTGCGTATGCAAATCATCAAGGATGAGTTAACGCATTTGAAAGAGAAGTTCGGAGACGAGCGTCGCTCGATCATTGAATTCTCTTCAGCTGACTTGAGCATAGAAGATATGATTCCTGATGAAGCAATGGTTGTAACCATTACCCATGCAGGATACATTAAGCGTACGAACTTAAACGAGTACCGCACGCAAAGCCGCGGCGGAGTAGGAGCGAAGGGAACATCTGCACGTCAGGAAGACTTCGTAGAACACATCTTCACAGCAACGAACCACGATTACTTGCTCATCTTCACGATGAAAGGAAGATGTTTCTGGATGCGTGTATTTGAAATTCCGGAAGGAGGAAAAACAGCGAAAGGACGTGCAATTCAAAACATGATTCAAATTGAGCAAGACGACAAAGTCTTGGCTTACATCCCGGTGAAGGATTTGAATAACGCGGAGAATTTGAAATCGAACTTCGTTATTCTTTGTACAAGACAAGGATTAATCAAGAAGACATCATTAGAAGCCTATAGCAGACCTCGTTCTTCAGGTATCAATGCAATTACAATTGTAGACGGAGACGAATTGTTGCAAGCACGTTTGACAACTGGAGCGAGCGAGATCATCATGGGAACAAAAGAAGGTAAAGCCATTCGTTTCCCAGAAGTGAAAGTTCGTGCGGTTGGAAGAACAGCACAAGGGGTGAAAGCTGTATCGCTTGGAAGCGCTACTGACGAAGTAATCGGAATGGTATGCGTAGACGATCCGAACAGTGACATCTTAGTTGTATCTGACAAGGGATTCGGTAAGCGTTCTTCATTGGAAGACTACCGTGTAACGAATCGCGGAGGAAAAGGTGTGAAGACCATTAACATCACTGACAAGACTGGACCGTTGTGTGCGATCTTGGCTGTAGACAATGAATACGATTTCATGATTATCAATAAATCTGGAATCGCGATTCGTTTGAGTGTTGATGAACTTCGCGTAATGGGAAGAAATACCCAAGGGGTGAAGTTGATTAACCTTCGTGGAAACGATGAGATTGCTGCAGTGTGTGCCGTAATTCGCGACGAAAATGAAGGCGAAGCTACCGAAGGCGAGGAAAACGCAGCCGAAGGTGAAACTACAACTCCAACTGAAGGAGGTGAAGAATAAATTGCACAGAATCTCTTTTGGCACTAACGTTGCCAAAGGGAAAAATGTAAAACCTATATCATGAAAAAAACATTCATTCTATTCGCGACAGTTCTAACATCGTTTGCAACGTTCGCACAAGCAGAGCTTACCAATGCCTTCAGAGCAAACGAAAACAAAAACTACGAGGAAGCTTTGAATTACATCAATCAAGCCTCTTCAAACCCGAAGGCTACCGGTAAAGAAAAATACTGGAGATACCGCGGTGATATCTACATGAACATTGCAACAGACAGTGTTTTAAGTATGAAATACGCGAATAGCTTCAATGAGGCTGTGACTTCTTATTCTAAGGCTTTGGAATTAAGCAAAGACTATGTTATGGAGATTGGTGCTGTTGTAGATCGTGCCAGAGGAATTGAAGAGCAAAAAGCGATTGCTGCTTATAAAGCGAGTAATACATGCGGAGCGGCAGGGCATTATGATAATTTGATTACAACGAGCAAAATGTTCGGAGTAACTGATACCATTTATGTTTATTACTCGGGTATCTGTCATGAGGCTTGCGGTAACGTAGATAAAGCCTTAGCAAATTTCACTACTTGTGCGAGCTTGAATTACCAAGCTGCAGATTGCTATTCTCGCATTGGAAACATGTTGGTTAAAGCAGGAAGAAAAGATGAGGCTTTAAAGATTTTGAGTGAGGCACGCGTGAAGTATCCAAAGAACTCTTCAATCCTAACAGCTGAAGTGAATATTTACATTGAAGACAAAGACTACCAGAAGGCGCACGACGTGTTGATTGCTTTAACAGAAGCAGATCCGAAGAACGAAAGTGTTTTGTTCGTATTGGGTGTGACTTACGAAAAGAACAACAATCCAGTTGAAGCAGAGAAGGTATACAACAGAGCGTTGGAATTGAATCCAACCTACTTCGATGCACATTACAACTTGGCTGTAATGTTTTACAATCAAGGAGTAGAGAAATTCAAAGTGTGTGACGCTATTCCTCCAAGAGAGACTGCGCGCTACGATGCTTGCAAAGCGGAAACAAAGAGTGTTTTCGCGAAAGCTGCTGAGCACTTTAAAGTTTGTTACGATCAAGATCCAACACAAGCCTCTTTGAAGAAAGTACTTCAAGAATGTTACAGAAAATCAGGTCAACCTGAAAAGGCAACTGAATTGAAATAAGACAATATTTTATGTTGAAAAGGGGAGCGATAGCTCCCTTTTTTAGTTTTCAACATTTCGAAAACGAAAGCAATTCAACCTTCAATTTGCGTAAAACAATTGACATGTTTACTTGGTCGAAATTAATGACGCACTCGCTGCGAAAAATAGAACAGAACGAAACGAATGATGTCGTTTCTTTTCCAACTGGAATTGATTTATGGGACAAGAACGGTGGAATTCGTTCGCAAGAAATTTCGTTGTTGGTTGCGCATAAACACTCGGGAAGCACGAGCATGGCCCTTCAAATAGCATTGAAAAATGTCGATGAAGGAACGCCAGTGCTTTATCTAAGTTCTGACATCTCTCCTGAGTTGTTCATGTACAAGATTATGTTACAACGCGCGAAGGAATCAATCCCCTCTTTTCATGAAGTAACGCACGATGCTATGTATTGGGATTCGCTTTGTCTGAAGTACCTGGAAGATTTGCATTCTCGCCCGCTTTATTTTCAAGAATTCAAAGAACCCAAGTTGAACGTTGCAATGGAAGGGATTCTGAAATTCAGAGATAAACATCCGCGTGGACTTATTATTATAGACAAACTCAAATACAATTATTCCGACGGTAAAATATCTCCGGAGTTATTGAAGATATTCTTGGGAGGGTTGAATGACGATATTGTTGGAACTGAGAGAGGAGTTCTAATTGTTACAAGCACAGCTTGCGACATGATTGATTTTTCCTACGGAAAATTCCCTTCGCTGTTGAGTATTTTCAATTGGCATATTTTCAATCAATATTTTAAACGCGTGTTTATGCTGCGCAAAGACATTAACGCTTGGATGAACACCGATTATTTCAGTCCAGATTTTCTATTTGCTTCAGGAGTGGCTATTACTGCAGATTCGAGAGTTCGCGATGAAGAAGACTTGGTGTATTACCACTCTTCGCATTACCAGTTTTATTGCAAGACCAGTCCTGTGGTAAGACCACTCGATGAGGATGACTTAGATAGTCCGTTTTAATGCACGCGAATTTTCTCGCCAATTTGAAGTGTCTTCGTTGGCTTGAAATTATTGAGTTTACAAATTTTAGCAACAGTCGTGTGATGCTTAATGGCTATTCCGGAAAGAGTATCTCCTGATTTAACCTTGTGGTATTTCTGAAGAGGATTATCAAGTACTTCCGGTGAGGAATGCTTAGGTCCGGGAACAATCAGTTTTTGACCAATGCGAATAACACTCGATTCATGAATGTTATTTTCTCGACAAAGTGTTTTTATAGACGTGTGTTCTTTTTCAGCAATGGAAGAAAGGGTTTCTCCAGATTTAACGACATGAATATGTGTCTGTAATTCAACAGGAAGTTTCTCATCGCGAACTTCCATCATTTCTTTTTGAGCAGAATCGTCTTCTTTCTGCACGTCTGGAATACGTTGAACTTCTTTTGTTTTGAGGATGGATTCCGTCATGCATGGGCATATACGCGCTCTTGTCAACGAATCTGTTTTGAACTCATCAAAAGGTTTGAACTTTAAGATTTCGGATTTAACATGCGGATAACCTTTGAAAGCACCGTCTGTATTCTGTTCCCAATACTTAAGGGCTTGTTGGTTATTCAATCCGCAAAATTGCATAAGCGTGAATGCGCTTAGCATTCCGCTCTGGTGCCAGCCGTTCCAGCAATGAATATAGAGCGGCTCTTTTTTCTCTGAATGAATGAGCGCATTTATTTCTTCAAAAAAAGTAAATACAACATCGCGATTTAAATCGGGCTGACAACTGTAATTGAATCCAAGATCGAATAGGGAATCCAAAACAGGTTCTGGATAGTCATTCGTGAAGTTCTTTGAGTACAGGTATATAGCTCCGCCAAATCCGGCTTGACGAAGGTTGCTTATTCCCCAAGGAGGAAGTGGATGAGAATTATACGTCTTCGGCTCGGCTTCTCTTCGATAAAAATTATTTGATCCTCCACGATAGAGTATGTTGTATAAAACAACCCGCATGTTGCGAACCCCCAATAAATTGTCCGGACCAATGCCTTTGTTGTTCACCAATTTCGTTTGAACACTGTCCAAACCAAACATATCTTTTTGGGCAGAGGCATCGCCTCCAATCAAAAGGATTGAACTAAGAAGGATACACCGACGCAACAATTTCAACATACATCAAAAATACACAAAGGTTAGAAGAAGCTTATTCAATTAGAATAAGACTTCCTCACGACTTATTGTGCATATTCGAAGAGCTCTTTCGTAGAATAGCTGCTGTAGTAATTCAAGAAACGATTTTTCCAACCCACATTGTTCGTTGGCAAATGATGAAACAAGTCGCGGAATCCTTTGCATTGCTCTTTCATGTAAGAACGAAAAGCAAACTGATCGTTTTCGTTTAGACTAGCGAAAGCCAATAGACAGCGCAAAGTTGCAATATTCAGGTTGTCGAATAAATGCCAGCGAGAAAGCGGACCATTCATGACGTGCACTCTTCCATCTTTCAAAAAGACAATCATGCAATCGCCGTTCTTACGCAGGTGAATCATCTTACCAGGCTCGAATCCAAGTCGCGAAGCGTGGCTCGCACTGAATCCCGCTTGCTGCGTGAATCCGTTGTTGTTAAAGATTTTCCACAACTTAGGTCCAGCTGTGAATAGTGGCAAGAAATCCGAGGTGGTCTCGCTGAAATAAGGGTTTTGTGTTTTCATGAGACAAATATTTTGCCTCAGGTTGTAATGTATTTACGAGGTGATTTTTGAAAGAAAATAAATTTTATTTGGACTTAGTGTAATTTTTACACTAAGTTAGCATTCAAGAAAATTATCATGAATAGTTCAGGAATAAAAAGAATAGGTGTTCTAACCAGTGGAGGTGATGCTCCGGGTATGAATGCTGCTATACGCGCGGTAGTTCGTGCATGCGCTTTTCACAATGTAGAGGTGGAAGGAATCTTTCAAGGCTACGCTGGATTAATTGCAGGGGACTTCAAACGTTTGAATGAACGTTCGGTTGCGCGCATCTTAGGTCGTGGCGGTACCATTTTGAAATCGTCGCGTTGCAAAGAATTTCACACTGTAGAAGGAAGAGCAGCCGCTATTGAGCAAATGAAGAAGCATCACATAGATGCACTCATTACAATAGGAGGAAATGGAACATTCACGGGCGCTCATATTCTTTCACAAGAGTCGGGTATTCCTGTAATGGGAATTCCAGGAAGTATTGATAACGATATATATGGAACGGATCACTGCATTGGATTCGATACAGCTACGAATACTGTTGTAGATGCGGTAGATAAGATTCGTGACACAGCGACTTCACACAACCGAATTTTCTTCGTGGAAGTAATGGGAAGAAACAGCGGTTTTATCGCTTTGAAAGCGGGTATTGCTGCAGGTGCCATTGCCATTGTTCTTCCAGAAGACGAAATGACTTCTGAAGAGTTAATGCAGATTCTTCGCGCAAGTGAAGACAGCGGTAAGTCGAGTTCAATTGTAATCGTTGCAGAAGGTGCAAAGAGTGGAAGTGCATATGACTTGGCAAATAAAGTAGCAGCTGAAAATCCAGATTACGACACGCGTGTTTCTGTTTTGGGTCATCTTCAACGTGGCGGAGCGCCAAGTTGCTACGACCGTGTTATCTCTTCACGCATGGGAGTTGCAGCTGTGGAAGGATTGCTTCAAGGTAGAAAAGATGTCATGGTTGGAATTGTAAACGACCGCGAGACCTATACTTCTTTGGAAGAGGCCATTACGCGCAGCAACCTTCCAAACAGAGATGAATTGCGAATTGCGAGAATTCTAGCGATATAATAATTAGAAAAAAAATAAGAAAATGAAAAAGGTAGCAATCAATGGTTTTGGACGTATCGGCCGCATGTGCTTTCGTCACACATTAACCGATAACAATATTGAAGTAGTCGCAGTAAACGACTTAACAGATGTTAAGACGCTTGTTCACTTATTGAAATATGATAGTATTCACGGAAGAGTGAATGCAGAAGTTTCTGCCGATGGCGACTTCCTAGTGGTGAACGGAAAGAAAATTCGTGTGTATGCGGAGAAGGATCCTTCAAATTTACCTTGGGGTGAATTGAATGTCGATGTGGTAATTGAAAGCACCGGTTTCTTCACAGACGACGTAAGTGCTGGAAAGCACATCACAGCAGGAGCGAAGAAGGTTGTTATTTCTGCTCCGGCAACCGGTAACGTGAAGACAATTGTTCTTGGCGTTAACGACGATACGCTTACACCAGAAGATTTAATTGTTTCGAATGCTTCTTGTACAACGAACTGTTTGGCTCCAATTGCGAAGGTGTTGAACGATACATTCGGAATTGAAAAAGGATATATCACAACGGTTCACGCATACACTGCCGACCAACGTTTGCAAGATGCTCCGCACAAAGATTTGCGCAGAGCGCGTGCTGCAGCGTTAAGCATGGTGCCTACAAGCACAGGTGCAGCGAAGGCAGTTGGATTGGTTCTTCCAGAATTGAAAGGAAAATTAGACGGCGTTGCTGTGCGTGTCCCAACACCAGACGGATCATTAACCGACTTAGTGGCCATCTTGAAAAGAGATGTGACGAAAGAGGAAGTGAATGCAGCCATGAAAGCAGCTGCAGAAGGTCCAATGAAAGGCATATTGGAATACTGTGTTGATCCGATTGTAAGTATAGACGTAGTCGGAAATCCGGCGAGTAGTGTTCTGGACGCAGACTTAACTTCGGCAAATGGAAACATGGTGAAAATCATGTCTTGGTATGATAATGAGGCCGGTTACAGCATGCGCGTAATAGACCTTCTTCATAGGATGTAAATGAAGTAGTTAATAGATTGAAATAACAGTAAACAAAGAAAAATGATACTTATAGCTGATAGCGGGTCCACTAAATGTGATTGGGCTCTCATTGACGAGAAGGGATCTCGATTAGGGAATTTTGAAACGATGGGTTTGAATCCATATTTTCACGATGAAAAAGTAGTTGAAGGTGCAATAAGAGGCAATGCCCCTCTTGCTTTGCAAGCAGACGCTATTTCGCATATTTATTTTTACGGTGCTGGAAGCAGCACGCCAACGATGTGCGCAATTATAGAACGCGGTTTGCGTGCTGTTTTTCCGAAAGCTGAAATGTTGGTTGAACACGATTTATTAGGCAGTGCCTATTCAACATACGATGGCGAAGCATGTATCTCTTGTATCCTTGGTACAGGAAGTAATTCTTGTTTCTTCGATGGAAAAGACATTCATGAGTCAGTTCCTTCATTGGCTTACATCTTAGGCGATGAGGCCAGCGGTTCTTACTTCGGTAAGATTTTGTTGCGCGAGTATTTCTACAAAAAACTTCCAGCTGAAATTGCTGAAGCATTTGAGAATAGCTTCCCACTAAGCAAAGACGAATTTATTTCAAAAATATACCGCGAGCCAAACGCAAACGTATACCTTGCTAGTTTCACACGCTTCATTGGAAATTTCGCTCATCATCCACATGTGATGAATTGGGTGGTGAATGGTATGCGCGAATTCTTAGATATTCACGTGAAGTCCTTTGAAAATTGGGATAAAGTACCTGTTCATTTCGTTGGCTCGATCTCTCACTATTTCAAACATTGTTTGGAAGAAGCTTGTCGTTTGGAAGGTGTTCGCCTGGGTAACATCATTAAGAAACCTATCGACGGTTTAGTGAACTACCACGTTAAATACGTATTCCACCACGCAGAATGAAAGGAGCCATTTTCGATTTAGACGGTGTCTTGGTAGATACTGCGAAGTATCATTATCAAGCTTGGAAAAGACTAGCTAATTCGGTCGGAGTAGAGTTTTCTTTGGACGACAATGAGCATTTGAAAGGAGTAAGCCGAGCCGAGTCTTTGGAGTTAATCTTGAAGAAGGGAAACATCGAGAAATCAGCAGAGGAGAAGCAAGCACTCATGGACGTAAAGAATGAGTGGTACTTGGAATTGGCTGCTGAAATGAATCCGGATGAAGCGTTGCCAGGTGCTATCCCTTTCCTAGAATCTTGTAAGTCGAGAGGAATTAAGATTGCATTGGGCTCTTCTTCGAAAAATGCTCCTATGATTTTAGAGCTCTTAGGAATTACACATTTGTTCGATGCTATTGTAGACGGAAATGTCGTTTCTAAATCGAAACCTGATCCAACGGTCTTTTTAACTGCTGCTGAGAAACTCGGATTAGCTCCAAGTGAATGCATTGTTTTCGAAGACGCTATTTCAGGTGTTCAGGCCGCCAAAAATGGAGGGTTCTATTGTGTGGGTATAGGAACGAAAGAAGTTCTTCCACTTGCCGATGAGATTGCGACTACGCTTGGTGAGTATAGTGTGAGGTAACTCAGTCCCAATACATGTGGTGGTAATTAATCATGTCAGGCAGACTCCAATCCCCTCGACCGTTGTAGAACTCAACATCCCCATCGTCGTAGAGTGTAAATAGTTTTGACGCGCCGTAGTTGTTAAGCGTGACAATGTATGCCTTCTCATTTTCTCTTCGTTCGAATAAAAAACTGCTGAAATTGCGGTATCCTCTCAATCCATAATCAACTTCAGGTTGAAGACTGTTCGCATAGAAATATCCGCTGTTAAATGGAAAAAACTTAACAAGCATTTCATTGAAGGATTCGATGCCGTGGTAGTCTTCGGTTGTAAGTTGGAAAGTGCAGTATCCTGCTTGCTTCGATTTTTTTGAAATGCTGAATCCTCTTGAAACTAAGATTGAGTCGATCTGCTGTTCATGCGGATCATAAGCACTAACAGGTGCGTTAAACGTGTACGAAATTTTCTCATCAAACTTCGCATCAATATTCGGTAGGAAGGTGTATCCATTTTGATTGCAATACTCTACTACCTTCCAAATGATTTCTGCTTCTTTATCTATTTTTTCTTTTTCAACGAAACTTGGAGAAGGGTCTTGAATACTGTTGTTGTAGAACCTTCTCATATAGGTTGAAATAACCGCAGCTCGCCACACTTTAAGTTCGTCTTTAGGAGCAGAAACGATTTTTACAGGTTCTATTTTTTCGCATTTCCCGAGTTTGAATCCGGAAGAATAAAAGCAATTGCGTAACGTGTTTCCCAAGGAATCTTTTTGAATCCAATTTCCATTCAGTAAATCGTTGACATAATGTTTTTCGGTTTTTAATTTTCCGTTTCGATA
>JANQWV010000033.1:0-11526 GCA_030729695.1 Flavobacteriales bacterium
CTGAAATGGTGAAACTTCATGGTGTTGAAAAGAGAAACAACAACGCGCACAAAGATAATTTCTATCACACACTAGAAGTGGTAGATAACCTTCGCGCAAACACGAATAACCTCTGGTTGTTGTGGGGTGCAGTGCTTCACGACATTGCAAAGCCTCACACCAAACGTTTCGAAGAAGGAATTGGATGGACCTTTCACGGACATGAAGACGTAGGAGCTCGTTGGGTTCCGAAGATATTTCAGCGACTGAAACTTCCGCTCGATCATCAAATGAAATACGTGCAGAAGTTGGTCGCTCTTCACCTGCGCCCCATTGCATTAACCAAAGATGAAATTTCAGATTCGGCAGTTCGAAGATTGTTGTTTGAAGCGGGTGACGACATCGATGATTTGATGTTGTTGTGTCAAGCCGATATCACTTCGAAAAACGAAACGAAAGTGAAACGCTATTTAGCGAATTACGAAAAGGTGAAGTTGAAATTGGTAGAGCTTGAAGAGAAAGACCGTGTTCGAAATTTCCAACCCCCTGTGAGTGGTGAACTTGTTATGGAAACCTTCCAAATTCAGCCTTGCAGAGAAGTTGGGGAAATTAAAAATGCGATTAAAGACGCGATTCTCGACGGTAAAATTCAGAACAATTTTGAAGAAGCTTTCGCTCACATGATTGAGCTTGGAAAGGCATTGAATCTAACGCCGAAGAACTAACGAATCAAGAGCAGTTTTCCTAACTCCACTTTCGTCTTAAACACACCAAAGGCAACTGTTGCAGTTTCGCCTATTACTTCCAAGATCTCACCGACTTGTTGCGTTTTTTCTAGACGAACCGTTGCTCCAGAAATCATTTTCTTTCGATCTTGAATTACCTTTTCTTTGGTCGTATTTTTCGCTTTGGATTCGGTTAAAACTTTCTTCTTCTTTCGAGATTCTTCGCGCTCTGTTTTTTCAACTGCGACAAACTTCTTCAACTCTTCCAAAACATCTTTGTTCTTCGCACGAAGATTGAATTTCTCGACCAACTGATCGGCCTTCTTTCCTAAAATAATGTACTTGTTATTTCTTTCGGAAGTCACGTGCTGCTTGTCTAATTTATCTTGAAGTTTTTCTAATTTAGATTGAAAAGATTGCTCCTCTTTTCTTGCGCTCGCCTCTTGCTTTCTTGCTGCTGCTATCCCCTGCTCCAACTCTGATTTCTGACGTTGTAAATCGGAAAGCAAACTGTCCATTTCAATTTTCTGCTTGCTCAATTTCATCTTCGCGCGATCCAACAAATCTTCCGGAATCCCATTCATCTTCGCCACTTCGAAAGTGAAGGAAGACCCGGGTTCTCCCACGCTCAAAATATAAGTTGGCTCAAGCGTCTCCGTATTGAAAAGCATACATCCGTTTACCGCATTTCGCAATTGTGAAGCCTTGATTTTTATCGGTGAAAAGTGTGTGGTAATTACTCCGAAAGATTTTCGTGCATACAGCTCTTCAAAGAAGACTTCGGCCAAGGCACCTCCCAATTCCGGATCAGAACCTGTTCCGAATTCATCTAACAAGATCAAAGATCTTCTATTCGCTGAATCCAAGAAAAACTTCATGCGCTTCAAGCGATACGAATAAGTTGAAAGCTGATTCTCGATACTCTGATTGTCGCCAATGTCGGTGAGTATGCAATCGAATCGACTTAACACACTCGACTCTTCAGCGGGCACGAGCAATGCACATTCCCACATGAGTTGAATAAGTCCTACTGTCTTTAGAGTGATACTCTTACCCCCGGCATTCGGACCCGATATGACCATCATGCGCTGCTGCGCATTCAATTCTAACGATTGCGGAATGGTCTTCATTCCGCGTTCTGCATTTTTCAAAAGCAAGAGCGGATGAAAAGCCTTATTCAATTTTACTGTCGGTTCAGAAACAAACTGAACCTTCTGCGCATCCATAAGAATAGCCAAGCGAACGCGCGCCTGAATATTGTCCAATCGCATGAGCGTATCCAACACCGATTTCAGCATAGTGGCGTGACCAGAAAGATACTTGGTCAAGCGCTGAAGGATCTTCCGTATCTCAGCGCGCTCATCGCCGAACAACATTTCCAACTGTGAATTCAAAAGCGTATTCACGGCAGGTTCTATGTAAGTCAAAACACCTGTCTTGCTTGTCCCAAGGACATTCCCAGGAACCTTCCTTTTATAAACGCTTAACACGCTCAACACTCTTCGATCTAACAAATATGATTCGCCGGTGTCTCCGAGGAATCCTTTTCCTTGACAGTCTTTCATGACCCGCATGAAATTC
This sequence comes from Flavobacteriales bacterium, assembly GCA_030729695.1. GTDB lineage: Bacteria > Bacteroidota > Bacteroidia > Flavobacteriales_D > Sanyastnellaceae > CAIZGX01. The sequence goes on from JANQWV010000033.1 coordinate 2,286, forward strand.
TTTGAAATCTCTCTTCGTTTGGAAACAATTTCCTGACGAATATCGGAGAGGTCATTTGAGGCCTCGTCTCGGACAAGCCACTTCGCATCGAAGATCTTCAAGATTTCAATCTCTATCTCATCGGTGTATTCGCAGGTTTGAATCAATTCGTTCAAGCACGGAACAGATAAGCGCACTTCTTCAGGAATGTTCTTCAACAAACCAATAATGCGAATACCCTGAAGAATTTTAGCGAAGCTTTCTTCCGCCAGCACCGCATCTTTCACTCGAAGCAATTTCAACTCTTCACCAAACTCTTTGAAATCCAAAGCCGGAATAGCAATGTCGTTTTGCAAAAGGGTCTTGAGTTCGTGTGTGATCTCAAGGGTCCATTTCCACAAATCGAAATTTCCATAAGGCGAAAGTTCCAACAATGCAGCAGCAGCAGTGGGCTGCTTCGCGAAAGAAGACAGCACATTGCGAATCTCTTGAAACTCAAGATCGGTAACCAGTTGCTCGTTGAAATACCTCATGGGCCGCTAAAATAACACCGTCCTGTGTGAAACATGCCGAATTGAATGCGAATGATTCCAACAAATTCACGAAATTAGACTCATGAAAAAGATCTTGCTCGTCTTCAAAAATCGCTACCTACTCACCCTAGCGCTATTTGTACTTTACAATCTTTTCATCAACAATATCGATATTCCTTTCATTATCTCCTCACGTTGGGAGTTGCACAAACTACGCGACCAAGCCGTTCAAGTTGAAAAAGAAAATCAACGCGCCAAGGAACAACTTCAAGCGATTAACGCGAAAAACTTCGAACTTGAAAAATTGGCGCGTGAAGAATATTTCATGAAGAAGCCGAACGAAGACGTGTACGTCTTCAAAATAAAAAATTAAATCTCGTCTGAGATTCGAACGGCGCGTGGCCCAAGTTCTACCACTTCCAAATTCGTGATTTTTCCTTTTTGAATTTGAAAACGCATGAGCGTGCGCACCTTATGAAAGCCATGCGTACCAGCGGCTCCAGGATTCAGATGAAGATTTCCTTGTCTCTGATTTTTTCCTGCTAAACAAATGTGCGAGTGTCCGCAAATGAACACATCTATTTTTTCATCTTGAATTATTTTCGAAACACGTGCCGGATAAGACGGCGGCCTTCCACCAATGTGCGTCATGAAAACACGCACCCCATCTACTTCGAAAATCAAGTCTTCTTTCGTCATGGAACGAACACGCGCATCGTCGATATTTCCATAGACAATTCGAGTGACCTTCCCCATTGATTCCAATTGAGTCACGATCTCTTCCGACCCAATGTCACCCGCATGCCAAATCTCATCGGCATTTCGGCAGTGTTCTTGTAATCGGTCATCGAAGTAACCGTGTGTGTCGGAAAGTAAAACAATTTGCATTGTTCAAAAATAATTCGAACCAACTGCGGTTAATCCATTAATTCAAAGAATTTCGTAACAACGAACAGAACGCTCAAAACGATTATGAATAGAATTATTATTTCGCTTGTTTCTTTGACCTTCCTTTTTATGTTGAATTCATGTTTGGCCCAGCCGCACAAGGAATACAGCATTAAAAACAAACGCGCCATTTCGAAATACGAAGAAGCCATTACGGCATACGGGCAATACAATTCCAGCCTCGCGCTTGTTATTCTTGAAGACTTGCTTCAAAGTGAAGATCAATTCGCTGAAGCATATTTTCTCATGGGACAGATCTACGCAGAAAAAAATGAAATGCAGAAAGCAATTGCTCCGCTCGAGAAAGGACTTTCGATCAACGCTAACATTTTCCCAATGGGCTATTACATGTTGGGCGAATGCTATTTCAGTGTTGCCGAATACGACAAAGCAGAGCAAGCGATCACCACTTACACGAAGATGCCAAAGCCCAATCCAAACGTGCATTACCGCGCGCAGCTCATTCTTGAAAGTTGTGTCTTCGCCAAGCAAAGCATAAAATATCCCGTACCCTTCAACCCCATTAACCTCGGAGATAAAATCAACACCGAAAACGACGAATACTTTCCGTGCATCACAGCCGACACGAAGACACTTCTGTTCACACGTTTACTAAACGACAAGCGCGCGTTTGAAGGCAAACACGAAGACTTCTTCATGAGCGAAAGAACAGAAACGAAAAACTTCAATGAAGGTTGGAACGCATCTCTTCCAGTAAAATCAATCAACACACTCTACAACGAAGGTGCACCAACATTAAGCGCCGACGGACAAACAATCGTGTTCACTGCCTGCGAACTTCCTGGATATGAATACGGCGAAACCCGCACCGGTCTTGGAAGTTGCGATTTGTTTTATTCGCTTCGCACGGCAAACGGATGGACCGCTGCGGAAAATTTCGGCGTAGGAATCAATTCAAGTTATTGGGAAACGCAACCGAGCTTAACTGCCGATGGCGCAACGTTGTATTTCATTCGCGGAAAGAAAGGAAAAGGCGGAGCCGTGGAAGATCCGAATATTTACTTCAGTCAAATTAACGAAGCCGGCGAATGGAGCGAACCAGCGAAGGTTCCCGGATTCATTAACACCAAAGGAAGAGAAGAAAGCGTGTTCGTTCATCCAGATGGACAGACCTTGTACTTCTCTTCAGACGGACATCCGGGCATGGGCGGATTAGACATTTTCGTTAGTCGTTTGCAACAAGACGGATCGTGGAGTAAGCCTGTGAACTTGGGATATCCGATCAACACCGCAGCGAATGAGAACTCCATTCAAGTTACCGCACAAGGAGACATAGCGCTCATGGCAAGTAACCGCGAAGGCGGAAAAGGCGGATTGGACCTTTACTCTTTCGAGCTTCCTGAAAGCGTAAGACCGCGCTATGTGAGTTATGTGGAAGGGTTTGTGTTCGACAGCAAAACGAATGCACCGTTAGACGGAAAATTACAATTGTTGAATTTGAGCAACGGAGAAATCGTGGCTGAAACGTTTTCGAATAAAAGCAGAGACGGATATTTCTTGGTTTGTCTTCCAGCAGGAAACGACTACGCATTGAATGTTAGCGCGAACAACTACCTCTTCTATTCTTCAAATTTCTCGCTGCGCGACTTCACTCCTACTAGACCTTATCGCAAAGATGCGCCATTACAGAAAATGGATTCAGGCGCATCTATCGTGCTTGAAAACATTTTCTTCAAAACCAATAGTTCTAATCTAGAAACTGAATCGCACATTGAATTAGCCAAGTTGATCGAGCTTCTTGTGAAAAATCAAACCATGCGCATTCGTATTGAAGGACACACCGATAGCGACGGCGATGAAGCGCCCAACTTGATACTTTCTCAGGCCCGAGCGCTGAGCGTTAAAACGTATTTAGAGTCGAAAGGAATTGCCGCAAGCCGCATTGAATCGGAAGGATACGGCGAAACGCAACCCATTGAATCGAATGCCACTCCGGAAGGAAAAGCAAAAAACAGAAGAACGGTTTTCAGAGTTCTTTAAAACAAAAAAGGTGTTCAGAAATGAACACCTTTTTTTTATAGTTTCTTTTCGAATTAATTAATCACATTAATCACACTGTTAGGTGCTCTGAACTTTCCCTTAATAACACCACCTCTAGAAGTACCTTGAATATTGGTCTTTCTTGTTGTGCGATCTAAATAAACTGTTGAAGTTCCCAAAGGCAAATTCGATAACGAGTTCACTCCAAAAACCATGTTGGTGGCTCCAACACTACTTGTGAAATTCCAGGTGTCGTCACCCCAAGCCCATGAACCAACAAATACACCGACTTCTTGATTTTGTCCTAACGCAGTTCCCGTCCACTGAAAATCATAAGCCGATGAGCGACTCAATTCCGTAAAGTTCGAAGGGAAGTCAATGGTTTCAAAAGTAGGAACGGTGTTCGTGAATACGTTGCCGTCTAAATTCGTGTAAACGAAAGTCCCGGGTGCGATATTACCCACATACTCGCGCACGTGCGCTCCCCAGAAGATGCTGTAGGGCAAATCATCTCCATTGAATTTCACGTTGTCTGTTGAATCCAATTCTAGAATGGTTCCCAACGCGTTGCCAAATCTGAATCTCGCGATAACGGTTGTCGTTCCCGAATTCGAATTGTAAAACTGCTCGTACTCGGTGTAAATACGATCTTGATTTACATCGCCTGCCGATTCTCCCGTGCATGCTGTAAAAACAACAGCGAATAAAAGAGAAAGAGAAAACAATACTTTTTTCATACTGATTTTTATTTCGAAGATAATTACAATGTTCTTCCCGGATACTGCTCAAGAGCCACTTTCAAACATTCAACAGCATTGCGAAGCGCATCTTCATTCAACACATAAGCCAAGCGCACTTCATTGGTTCCAGCGCCGGGTGTAGCGTAGAATCCAGTTGCTGGAGCCATCATCACTGTTTGATTGTTGTGTGAAAAATCTTCCAACATCCATTGACAGAATTTATCTGCGTTGTCAATTGGAAGTCGAGCAATGCAATAAAATGCACCCTTTGGATTTGGACACATAACGCCAGGGATGGCGTTCAATCCGCTCACTAAAATATCTCTGCGCTTCACGTACTCTGCTACTACTCCGTCGAAGTATTCTTGCGGAGTATCCAAAGCAGCTTCCGAAGCAATCTGTCCGAATGTTGGTGGGGAAAGTCTTGCTTGCGCAAACTTCATGGCCATGGCCATGACATCTGCGTTACGGGTAACGAGTGCACCAATACGCGCACCGCACATGCTGTAACGCTTGCTCACGCTGTCAATCATGATAGCGTGGTTGTCTAATCCTTCCAAATTCATAACTGAATGCGGAACGGCTCCGTCGTACATGAACTCGCGATAAACTTCATCTGCTATCAAGAACAAATCGTGCTTAATGACCAAATCACGCAATTGCTCAAGCTCTTCTTTCGAATATAAATATCCAGTTGGATTACCCGGATTGCAAATCAAAATCGCCTTTGTATTCGGAGTAATTTTTTCTTCGAAAGAAGAAATTGGAGGAAGTGCAAATCCGGTTTCTATGTATGAAGTAACAGGAACCACGTTCACTCCGGCCATTACCGCGAATCCATTGTAGTTCGCGTAAAACGGTTCTGGGATAATTACTTCGTCGCCCGGATTCATGCACGTCATGAACGTAAAAATCAACGCCTCTGAACCACCTGTGGTGATCATGAGTTGTTGCGGAGTAAGGGTAATTTCCTTCGAAGCGTAATAGCCCGTTAATCCTTTCTTGTATGAACCAATTCCGTCTGAATTGCTGTATTCGATAACCTTAATGTCAAGCGCCTTCATTTTCTCACGCACAATCTCAGGCGTTTCAATGTCGGGCTGACCAATGTTCAAGTGATAAACAGTCTTTCCCGCAGCTTTAGCGGCCTCTGAAAAAGGCACAAGCTTGCGAATTGGAGAAGATGGCATAGCCACCGCTTTCGATGAAATGTTTGGCATAGAAATAAATTTGCTCGGCAAAATTAGGCAATTCCTGTCGGCTTCCTTCTTAACTTGCTCCAATGTTATTCTTTTCATCTGAAATACTCGACGGCAGTTGGAAATTGAACGAAGAAGAAAGCCGTCACATTAAAGTTTTACGCCTGCATGAAGGGGAGAAATTAACCTTCACCAACGGCAAAGGCGAACGTATAGAAGCCGCTCTAGACAAGGTCGACAAGCATTGCACTTTGACAACGCTTTCGAGAGAAACCATTGAAAACACGAATCCCCATTTACACCTTTTTGTAGCACCTACGAAGAATGCCGATCGCATTGAGTGGTTGGTTGAAAAGGCGGTTGAAATGGGCATTCGAAGCATAACCTTTTTGGTTTGCGAACACTCGGAACGTGTTCGCATGAAACCCGAGCGTATTGAACGCGTAGCCATTTCGGCTTTGAAGCAGAGCCTTCAATATTCATTGCCCGAATTGCATTTCGATGTGAAATTTCATGATGCATGGAAAAATGCAGTTGGAATGAAGTTGCTTGCGCACTGTGAAGACGGCCCAAAGATTCAACTTTCAACATGGAAAGAAAAGCATGCGAGCCTTTCTATTTTCATTGGACCGGAAGGAGACTTTTCGAAAAATGAAATTGCATTGGCGAACGATGCTCCTGCCCTTTCCTTGGGGACAAACAGATTAAGAACTGAAACCGCCGCGCTGAAAGCAATTGTTGCAGCGCATGAATATTTCGAACGATAAACTTCTTTTATGAAACCTATTTTCAAATCACTTCTTGTTGCTTTTTTTATGTTGAAAGGCATTTCAACGTTTGCGCAAGTTGAAACCCTTATTCCAATGCCGACGAGCATTGCGTATGTTCACGGAAAAGGATTTCTTTGGACTGCAGGCACACAAGTAGAAGGGCTTGGAATGTGTCAGCAAGAAGTTGAACTTTTTAATTCTTGGCTGAAGGAGAACGAACCCGATTTGGTTATTGAAGTTTCCAACCAAGCCGCAGAAAAACGTCAGCCGAGAAAAGTCATTTTCCAACTCACGAAAAACATTCCTTCGAATACCGAAGCTTACTACTTAACTGTTCGTGAAAATGAAATCCGTTTAACATCGGCTACGGAAGAAGGCATTTCACGGGGTATGCAGACCTTGAAACAATTGTTACCGAAGTATTTCAAGACAAACGAAACGTTCGCTGCATTTGAAATTCCGAGTATGGACATTTCAGATGCGCCTGTTTATCCGCATCGCGGAATGCTGCTCGACTGCGGAAGACATTTCATGGATGTCGCTACCGTGAAGAAGTACATAGACGCTTTGGCGTTTTATAAAATGAATGTCTTGCATTGGCACTTAACCGAAGACCAAGGCTGGCGCATTGAAATAAAAAAATATCCAGAGCTTGCGCGTCTTGGTTCTTATCGAATGGATAAATTCGGGAATCATGTGAGCGAAGGCTATTACACGCAAGAGCAGATCAAAGACATTGTTGCTTATGCTCAAGCCAGACACGTGACTATTATTCCGGAAATAGAAATGCCTGGTCATTCGGTTGCTGCAATTAGCGCCTATCCTTGGCTCAGTTGCACAGGAGAAAGTATTCCGGTTGAAACGGAATGGGGCGTGTTCAAGGACATTTATTGCGCAGGGAACGACAGTACTGTTCAGTTTTTGAAAGACGTGATGGACGAAGTCTGCGCGCTTTTCCCGAGTAAGTACATTCACATTGGCGGAGACGAAGCACCGAAATTCCGTTGGGAGCATTGCGATAAATGTCAGAAGAGAATTCACGATCACGGATTGAAAAACGAAGCGCAGTTGCAGACGTGGCTCATTGAAGAAATGGCGAAGTACCTCAACACGAAGGGAAGACAGATTATTGGATGGGATGAAATTCTGGAAGGAGGAATTCCGGCTGATGCTATGATTCAGAGCTGGCGAGGCATGGAAGGAGGAATTGCCGCAGCGAAGCAAAAGCACGGTGTTGTTATGAGTCCGACCTCGCATTGTTATTTAGACTATGGGCTCGATAACATTAACATGGAGAAGGTCTACAGCTTCAATCCAATGCCCGCAGAACTTACTGCCGAAGAAGCAAAATACATTCGCGGTGCGGAAGGAAATATGTGGACCGAAAGAGCACCGCAAGAGCTTGTCGACAGCAAAGTATTTCCAAGGTTGTTGGCGTTGAGTGAAGTCTTGTGGACAGCACCAATGAAACGCGATTACGAAGCCTTTGCTGCTCGCGTTGATAAGAACTATGAACGCTTGGATAAGCTGAACATCAAATACGGATTCCCGGATGTCCCTTTGAATTTCCGATCACAGGTATTGCCTACTGGTGAGGTTGAAGTTCGCGCAGTGACAAGTTCGAACAGTTTAATCATCGTTAACTACAGAAAAAACCAAGACGAAACCTCTCAGAATTATTCAAAACCAATTGTTGTAAGCGATACATACACCACGCTAAACTTTGAATATTACTTTCCTTGGAGCACTGGATTTTTCTATGAATCACGCGTATACACTTCGAACATGGCTACGGGTAAAAAGGTGACGCTTGCCTATACGCCGAGTGTGTATTATCCGGGTGGTGGTGAGAACGCATTGGTAGATGGAAGAATTGGCACTGCGAATTTCAGAGACGGCATTTGGCAAGGCGTTCAAGGCAAGAACATGGAAGTGGTCATTGACTTGGGCGATGTGAAGCCGTTCGAGCATGTGACCACGCGTTGGTTTCATTACGCGAATGCGTGGATCTTCCGTCCGAAAGCCGTGGAGATTTATAAGAGCTTCGATGGAAATTTATGGGACAAAGTGGCAACTATAAATCCGAACATTGAAGAGCAAACTTCAGGAGAGCTTATTGATCAATTCAGCCACGGCATAGGCCAAGTTCATTTGGCCCGATACATCAAGGTCATTGGCGTAAACAACGGCCCTTGTCCGGAATGGCACGACGCTATAGGCGAACCGAGTTGGTTGTTTTGTGATGAGATAGTTGTTGAGTAATCACTTGTTACTCACAAGTGATCAATCATACTTCGTCTGATCAATTGCTACGCAATCAATCGCGGAGCGATTACTTTCCCATTGCGGCTTTTCTGGCTTCTTCGAGGCAAGGTTTAACCAGATCTTCTAGATAATCTTCTCTAACGCTATTTTTAGGGTATTTCTTTTGAAGGACTGCTGCTACTGCGTCAAACTCTGCAGTTAAACCATCAATTTTAAGTTGGTCGTTGGTTCTTCGCGCTTCCTCTATTTGAGACATCATATCGCAGATGTATTTCGCATCCTTTTTTATCTCTTTCAAATCTGCTTTACTCAATCTTTCCTCCGTCGGCTCTTCGTCGTCGGCCAAAGAAAACTTTATTGGCATTCCAGAATAAACTCGTTGAGGAATACCGTCCTGTTTTCCCGGGTTAAACTTCCCCAGTTGTTTACATGCCTTAAGCGCCGCACTGTCCAATCCCGAGCCTTCTACAACACCACGAAAAACCTTGAAGTTCGTTGGTGTACCATCTTTTTCAATAATGAATTGAATTAAAACGGTGCCCTCAATGTTCATCGATTTCTCGTATTCCGGGTAGACTAAGTGATCAAAGATCACTTCAAACATAGCATCTTGACCTCCAGGATATGTTGGCATTTCTTGAACAAATTCCAAAGGTGTTTGAAGGGTATCCTGCGCAAATCCGAAGGTGGATGCAAGTACTAACGCGATGAAGAGAAAAGTGTTTTTCATTGAATAAATATAAACACACCTCCCTGAAGCCACCAAATCACTTATGCTATATTCATCAAAAGACGTATAGTCTGAA
>JANQWV010000033.1:11626-34107 GCA_030729695.1 Flavobacteriales bacterium
CCCTCCGAAGAGGGCTTTTCCTATTTCTATTGCTAGAAATTATTTTTTTACACGTTCTGCTACTGCTTTGAACGCCTCTGGGTGATTCATTGCTAAATCTGCAAGAACCTTACGGTTCAATTCGATTCCATGTGCGTGAATTTGACCCATGAATGCGCTGTATGACATTCCGTGCTGACGAGCACCGGCGTTGATACGAGCAATCCACAAAGAACGGAAATCGCGCTTGCGAAGTTTACGTCCGATGTAAGCATAACATAATGCTTTTTCTACTGAGTTTTTGGCTACTGTCCAAACGTTTTTACGTGAACCGAAGTAACCTTTTGCCATTTTAAGAACTTTTCTTCTTCTGGCTCTACTGGCGACTGCATTTTTACTGCGTGGCATAACTTTTTGTTTTTAGGCGAAGGTGTTCTTTCGAACTTGAGACCTTTTACCGGGTTAAACTTACCTTGCTTCTTTAATGAATGAACATTAGGCTACAAGCAACTGCGCCTTGATCGATTTCTCGTCAGATGGGTGTACAAGACCAGTCTTAGTCAAGTTGCGCTTTTGCTTAGTGCCCTTCTTGGTTAAGATGTGTCTCTTGAACGCCTTCTTACGCTTAATCTTACCGGATCCAGTTACCTGGAAACGCTTCTTAGCGCCGGATTTTGTTTTCGCTTTTGGCATTTTATTTAGGTGTTAGAATTATTTCTTTTTTGGGTTAATCACAACAAACATTTTCTTCCCTTCTAATTTCGGCAACAACTCTGGAGTTCCTAACTCTGCAAGTTCTTGAACGAATTTCAACAACAATATTTCTCCTCTCTCTTTAAAAACAATGGAACGTCCTTTAAAGAAAACGTAAGCTCTTACCTTACTTCCCTCTTTCAAGAACTCTTGCGCGTGCTTCAACTTAAATTGAAAATCGTGATCATCGGTGTTAGGACCGAAACGAATTTCTTTTACGGTTACGTTCACCTGCTTCGCCTTCATCTCCTTCTGTTTCTTCTTTTGATCGTAAAGAAACTTGCGGTAATCAATGATTCTACAAACCGGTGGAACGGCATTCGGCGAAATCTCTACGAGATCTGCCTCTAACTCTTGAGCCAGTTTTAATGCCTTTTCTCTAGAATACACTCCAACTTCCACATTCTCTCCAACCAAACGTACTTCGGCTGCGCTAATGCGATCGTTAATTTTGTGTTCCGGTTCAAAGATGCGTCTGCCTCTCATCTCGCGCTTTATGATATTCCCTCCTTGTTTATTAAATTTCTTTTAACATGCTCGCCACTTCATCATTCACCATAGTAGCGAAATCTTCAATGCTAAACACTCCCAAATCTCCTTCGCCTTTCTTGCGTGCAGATACTGAATTTGCTAGCATTTCGTTCTCCCCTACTACCAACATGTAAGTCACTTTTGCAAGCTCCGCTTCACGTATTTTCTTTCCCACTTTCTCGTTAGTGTCGTCAACGAGCGCGCGAATATCGGAAATTTCTAGCGTATTTGCTACTTTTTTTGCGTATTCGTTGTATTTCTCGCTCACTGGAAGAATTCGAACCTGTTCTGGCGTTAACCACAACGGGAATTGTCCAGCGCAATGTTCAATCAAAATAGCCACAAAACGCTCCATACTTCCGAACGGTGCGCGGTGAATCATTACAGGTCTGTGCTTCTGGTTGTCTGCTCCAGTGTATTCCAATTGGAAACGTTCTGGAAGATTGTAATCCAACTGAACAGTACCCAATTGCCATTTTCTTCCGATCGCATCGCGAACCATGAAGTCTAACTTAGGTCCGTAGAATGCGGCTTCACCGTATTCAACTACTGTGCGAAGTCCTTTCTCATTGGCCACTTCCTGAATGGCCAACTCTGCTTTCTCCCAATTCTCTTCGGTGCCAATATACTTCTCGCGATTGATAGGATCGCGAAGCGATACTTGCGCCAAGAAGTCTTGGAAATTCAAGGTCTTGAAAATATAAAGTACCAAGTCAATAACCTTCCCAATTTCTTCCTTCACTTGATCTTGCATGCAGAAAATGTGCGCATCGTCTTGGGTAAATCCGCGAACACGGGTTAATCCGTGCAGCTCACCTGTTTGCTCGTAACGATAAACCGTTCCGAACTCAGAAAAACGTAGCGGCAAGTCTTTGTAACTGCGAGGCTCTGCGTTATAAATTTCGCAGTGATGCGGACAGTTCATCGGTTTCAACATGTACATCTCTCCTTCTTGGGGAGTGTGTATTGGCTGGAAACTATCTGCACCGTATTTCGCCCAGTGACCGCTGGTTTCATACAATTCTTTCGAACCGATGTGCGGAGTAATAACTGGTTGATAACCGGCTTTCTTTTGAGCAACCGTCAAGAAATTCTGAAGACGTGTGCGCAAGTCTGTTCCTTTCGGCAACCACAATGGCAAACCACTTCCAACTTTTTGAGAAAAATGGAACAAGCCCAATTCCTTTCCAAGCTTTCTGTGATCGCGTTTCTTCGCTTCTTCCAACTGAACCAAGTATTCTTCTAACTCAGCAGCCTTTGGAAAAGTAATCGCGTAAACACGCGTCAACATTTTGTTCTTCTCGTCGCCTCTCCAGTAAGCACCCGCCACATTCATAAGCTTTACAGCCTTAATGAATCCGGTGTTTGGAATGTGTGGACCGCGACATAAGTCAGTGAAATTTCCTTGCGTGTAGAAGGTTATTTCTCCGTCTTCAAGTCCTTCAATTAATTCTAATTTGTATTGATCTCCCTTTTCTGTGAAGTGCGAAATCGCATCGGCTTTAGACACTTCTTTGCGAACGAATTCGTTCTTCTGACGTGCCAATTCCAACATCAATTTTTCCACCTTCGAAAAATCTTCTTGGGTGAATGCCTTTCCTTCGAAATCTACATCGTAATAAAATCCGTTTTCAATAGGCGGACCAATAGCCAGTTTAATTCCAGGGTAAAGGCTTTCCAGCGCTTCGGCCATTAAGTGAGCCGAGCTGTGCCAAAGGGTAGACTTCCCGTTATCATCGTTCCACGTGAGCAGCTTCACCGTTGCGTTTTCCGGAAGCGGACGCGATGCGTCTACAACGTTTCCGTTTACTTCTGCGGCAAGCACATTACGCGCTAAGCCTTCACTAATTTGAGCAGCCAATTGCAATGCAGAAGTACCTTCTTCTACAGAGCGAACGCTACCATCGGGTAAAGAGATGTTTAACATAGGGAAAAATGAGGTGCAAAGATAGCAACAACGCGGCTATTCTATTTTAAGAACTTTGCAATATTCGGTTTGAAATAATTCGTGCTCTTCATCACCTTTCCATCTTCACGATAGATTGGCTGACCATTATCGTCGAGCTTGCTCATGTTGCTTCGCTGAATCTCTGCGAAGATCTCGCCCATTTGCTCGTGCAAACCGTGTGCATTCATGGTGCCGCAGAGGATGTAAAGCATATCGCCTAACGCATCTGCTATTTCAACAATATCTCCGTTCTGCGCGGCTTCCAAATACTCTTCATTCTCTTCCTTCATTAAATTGAAACGAAGCGTGTATTCACGTTCTTCCAACTCTCCAGTTGGTGTTTTTCGAACAGGAATACGAAAGGCGTTATGGAATTCTTCCACGCAACCAATGAGGTGCGCTAGCGATGGATTTTTTTCATTATTCATATTTCGAAATTAATTCAAGTGCCCCGAAAGATTTTTTTTTCTTATCCACACAATTTAACAATACAGCCATTCGTTTAGAGAGTAAGGTTCACCCATTCGGGTGTAGGTTTTGGTTAAGGAATCGGAAACGCTCTTCAACGGAAGGGCGTTTTTGATTTTCCAGCAAATAAAAAAGGGTTCCGAAGAACCCTAATCTATACTCTATCAAAGTATTATTATTTCGAAGCCACTGGCCCGAAGTATTTTCTTTCTTGGATACGGCTTGCTTTACCAGTAAGGCTGCGCAAGTAGAAGATACGTGCACGACGCACTTTACCACGCTTGTTCACTTCAATTTTATCAATGAAAGGTGAAGCAATTGGAATGATACGCTCAACACCAACACTGTTCGACATTTTGCGAATGGTGAAGGTTTCAGTTGAACCTGTTCCTCTTCTTTGGATTACTACTCCAGTGAATGTTTGAAGACGCTCTTTCGCTCCTTCAATAATTTTATACGTTACAGAAATGGTATCACCTGCAGAGAATTTTGGGTATTCTGCGATTGGGTTAATTCTGCTCTCAAGTTCCTTAATGCGGTTCATAGTCGTCTGATTTTCGTCCCTAAAAATAGGGGTGCAAATATATGCATTATTCTGAAAGGAACAAGGGAGAGTTCATTTTTTTTTGATTTTCCTTCCAACCGTCCCATTTTATTGCTGTTCTTTCGGCTTCTTGTCCTTGTGTTTCCAACGCTTGTGGGTCCATAACCACAAATAAGGTGCTTTGTAAATATCTTCAGCAACACGGTCATTCGCCAACTGAATAAGTCCTCCTGTTTCGAATTCGCGCGGATTTTCTGTCAGCACTTCAAAGTGCGATTCGTAATATCCTCTTCGAATTTTATTCAGATGTCCGAATACAACAGGCAGGTTCAAATCTTTCGCATATTTCTCAGCGCCATAATAGGCAGGAGTCTCAATTCCCAAGAAGCTAATCCAAACACATTTCTTCGGATCGGCTGGCGATTGATCCACAGCGAAGACCATTCCCATGAGCTCGCCTTGGTGCTCTTCCAAGTACTCTTTTGTTGCGCGGGTTGAAACCAACTGCATTCCGTATTTCTTGCGCGATTCGCGCATCTTGCGATCGAAATACGGATTGCTCAAGCGTTTGTAAATACCAACAAGCGGCATTTGACATTGCATGGGTGCTGCCAATGCCCACATTTCCCAATTCGCATAATGCCCACCGCATAGTATGATACTCTGCCCCTTTTCTGCATAATTCTTTAGAAGCTCTGGGTTGTGCATCACAAAACGCGCGCGCAATTGGCTTTCAGTTACCGAAAAATTCTTAATGACTTCCAGAATGAGGTCACAGAAGTGCCTGTAAAAATCCCAGGCAATCTGCTCTCTTTCTTTTTTTGTTTTGAAAGGAAAAACCAATTCCAAATTGTACATCACCACCTTCTTGCGATATCCGAAACACACGTACAAAATGAAGAATGCCAAATCAGATATTCGATAAAGAATGAAATAAGGCAGCAAACTCAATGGCTTCAAGAAAAACCAAAACAACAATCGACTCATTCTTTTACAAGTTCTGAATCAGATTCTTCTTCGGATATTTCACCGTGAAGCGCAATTGACGTTTCTGGGTCTTCTCGGGTTCAACGGTCATCTTCCAGGTTACTTTTCCTGTAGCGACTTCCTGTGTAGCACCTGAAAGTTCTTCAACCACTACTTCCAAATCTGCGTTCTGTGTAAGTGGAACCTGGTCGTAGACTTCAATATTGATGGCCTTCTTCTTCGTATTCACGATGGTGATTTCATATGCCTTCGAAGTAGATTTCTTCACACCGAAAACACTGGTCTTGCAGAAGTCTTTCACTTGATCGCGCTTCACGGTAATTGCGTTGTCGCGTCCCAATGAAAGTTGAAGGGTGTCGTTCGCCAAAGCTGGATCTATGTATCCGTTTCCAACAAAAGTTCCTTTGAAGTAAATGTTGCTTTCACCGCTTAATAAGCTGTACTGCATCCAGTCGATGATATCCGCTTGCAAATACGCTGCTGCTTCCAATTTTGGGATTGCGACATACTTGTATGAAGCCTTCAATCGTTGTTTTTGCATCGCCACCTCAACCGGCTGATTGTCGCTAGCGATGTCGTATTTAATAGAAATCTTAAATTCCGTGCTTACTGAATTGGAGGTAATTGTTGTGTAGGAAGCAGAGGTTAACATGTTGTTCATGGCTAAGGAAGACTTGTTCATTTCTTGCGCATACCCTGAAACTGCCGCAGGCCTCTGATAATCATCGTACGCCTCTGCTCTAGCTCCTCTTGGGCGATAAGCCTGAGGCGAATAAATATTTACATACCACGGATTCAAGGCAGGAACTTGCGCACCCACATTCGGATTACCTGTTGAAATAGTCAAGTTAACGCGCTTCCAATCCACACCTGTTCCTTGCCACACTTTCGCGCGATAAGTGAATTCGATATCAGACTCAATGTCTTCAGCGCGCAAGTCGTAGTAAGGCGTCCAACCCGCGTTGGTTGCCAAATAAGTAATCACAACATCTGCTTTTTTATCTTCGTCCGTCGTTACAACGAATTCAATTTCACCCGGATTGGTCACATTTTGCGACTGCAATTGAGACAACTGTGTTTGAAGTCTTTGTAACTTTTCGTTGCTTTCACGATCGGTCTGATTCAAGTCCAAAATCTTGTATTCAATTTCCTTCATGCGGCTTCTGTAGAAGTCTGCCATCTCTGCAAGATCTTCACGAATAAGCAATCCGTTGTCTCCTTTAATGGAGCGATTCGCTTGCAAGAACGCTTTCTCTTCCTGATACACCGCGCGCAAACTGGCACGCTCAGAAGTTTGAAAACCTAAAAGTTTAATGCTGTCTTGAATGGCACGCACGCGGGTATTTGAAACCTTCGAGGTGTAATTCATCTGATGCTTCACACTTAGAATGGTGTAATCCTTATTTCCTAAAATCTGAATAGAGTTAACATCCATGCCCGCTGTAAGTCCAGAAAGAACAAGCGTATTCTCGCCTTTCTTCAAGGTTACACCGCCCTTGTGTGTTACTTGAGCACCGCTTAGAAACAAGGTTACATCGGCAATTGGAGCAGTTACGCTCTTCGATTGAGAGAAAGAAACAAACGCACAAAGCGCGAAGAAAAGGGTTAACCTTCTTTTCATGGTCTAGTAATTTTTTGTAAAAATAAGTCTTTTGTCTAACAGAATCGGAATTCAAATATTGCCCATTCTTAGAATTGAAGGGTTCGTGTTGCGAATTGCTTGTTCAATTGAAGCTCATGCGAGCACAACAGAACCAGTTTATTCTCCTCCTTCGCCCATTTCAACAATTCTCCAAAGAGCTCTTGCCGCGCATTCGCATCGAGATGCGCAGCAGGTTCATCGAGCAACACTATTGGCGTATCCTGCACCCAAACCCGCGCCAGCTGTACCCTTTGGAATTCACCGTCGCTCAATTCAGTAAGTAAATTGTCTTGAAGATTTTTCAAATTGAATTTTTCAATAGCCTCTTCCACCCGACTCATCTTCCTTCCAAATAAATCTCCAACGGCTATGGCTGTTCTTACTTCTAGCGCAGCAGGGGTAGTCTTTCTGGAAGGAATAAATGAAATGTAATTGGCGCGTTCCGCGAAGGAAAGTTTCGAAAGATAGTTTCCTTCCAACCAAATTTCTCCTTGTGTGGGTTGAATTAATCCGGCAAGCGTTTCAAGGAAAGTCGATTTACCAGAGCCGTTGTTTCCTTCAATAGCCACCAACTCTCCGAAAGAGAATGACATATTCAAGTTGGAAAGGACCGATTTCTTTCCACGAACAACGCTGACTTCCTTCACCACTAGCTGATCCATACGCCGCTTCGTTTAGGGTTGAACACAATGTAAAAGACGCACGGAATGCCTATTGCAGCGGTAAGTGCGTTGAGCGGCAATGCGAAATAGCGCGAAAGGGCGTCGGCAATGACCAACAACAGCGCTCCAACAAATGGAATGAATAATACGAGTTGAAGTTGATTGAAGGTTCGAATGAATAGGCGAGCGACATGCGGTGCCATGAGTCCGATGAAAGCAATAGGTCCGCAAAACGCTGTGATGGTCGCTGTTGAAATTCCAACAGCGATTAAAAACACCCAACGTAGTTTCACCACGTCTACTCCAGAAGTCGCAGCAATCTGCTCTCCCATGGCGAAAGCGTTCAACTTCCGTAAGAAATAAAAAGTTGGAATGAATGGAATGAAAGCACCTGCGAACAGCCACGGCAATTGCTTCAGCGTAACCCCGTCCAGTGACCCCATACCCCAGACCACGAGTTGATTGACGTTATTTGCTCCAGCCATTTTCTGAAGAATGCTTTCAATGGCACCGGTGAAATGCGAAAAGAGAAGTCCAACAACTAAAAGTGTTGAAGCCATGGGAAGTTTCCGCTGAATAAGAAGGAGCAACGTCAAGACGATCATAGAGCCTACGAAGGCGGGAATGAACAATGCCCCTGTCCCAGCATTCAAGAACCAAGTGGCACCCCATGAAGTAAGGAAAATAAAGGCCATGGCCAGCGATGCTCCGCCTGTAATGCCTAGGACCGAGGGACCTGCGAGTGGATTTCGGAAGATGACCTGCATGTAATTTCCGCTTAACGCGAGTGAACTTCCGACAATTAAAGCACCCAGGACATGAGGAAGTCGGTGCTGCCAGAGCACGCGTCCGGCGGGAGATTCACTTCCTTCAAACAACGTATTCAAGGAAAGATATTGGCTGCCCAACATGAGGGCGACAATGCTTACCACAATCAGCAATACGAGCAAAAGGAAAAACTTTATTGTTGAATGGGTTAGCTTCATGATTTTGGCAAAATTCACGATTAATTGAAGTGAACACAAAAAAAAGTGGAAGTTTTATGAATACTTCCGACTTTTGCACCTCATTTACTAAATATGAAATTCGATAAAAACACCGTCATTGGTCTTTCATTAATGCTGCTGATTGCTGTAGGCTTCAGTTGGTATTCTGCCAAGAACAAAGCTGAAGCGGCAGCTAATGCACCGCAACAAACCGAGCAAGCTGCGCAACAATCGAGCACTCCAACTCCAGAGAACACGGCAGTTGTTTCAAATACAGACACCGCTGCGCAAGCGCAAGTTGCTGTATTGAACACAGCAAGATATGGCTCACTGGATGCAGCAGCTATGCCTGCAGAAGAGACCTACACGGTTCTTTCCAACAATAAAGTAAAAGTTAAGATTTCTTCGAAAGGAGGACTTTTACATTCAGCAGAATTGCTTGAGGCTGACTACAAGAAATACAATTCAGACCAACAAGTTCAGCTTTGGGATACTGCTCAGAGTAAGATGGACATTGCTTGGAAGAATGGCAGCGGAGCTGTTTTACTTTCGAGTGAATTGAACTTCACTGCTTCTACAACCGTTGCCAATGCAACAGATGGCGCTGCGACAGTTGTTTTAACAGCGACTGGAAGCAACAATGCGCAATTGCAATGGACTTATTCTCTTGAACCGAACTCGTACAATGTAAAATGTAGTTTCGAAGCGAAGGGATTGGAAAATGAAATGTTCGGATCGCCATTGGTTTTCCGTTGGTTGTTGAACGGATTGGCGCAAGAAAAAGGTATTCAAGCAGAGCGCAGCAAGTCTTCTATTTTCTATCGTGAAATGGAAGAAGACCGCAATTACTTGAGCGAAGGCGCAGGCGATCAGAAGCGTCCAGAGAAAGAATTGAACTGGGTAGCAATGAAGCAAGATTACTTCACTGCTGCGATTATCAGTGCTGAAGGATTCGATAAAAATGCCGACTTAAGTGTGATGGTTCCTGCAGATTCGCAGCACACCAAATCTTATTATGCTGAATTGCCTTTAAAGACAAAGGCTTCTTCAAACGCAAAAGCCGAGTTCCAATTTTACTTAGGCCCGAATGAGTACAAGGCGCTTGAAGCAAGCGGCGCAGCTGAGTTCGCCAACATTATTGACTACGGATGGTGGATCATTGGATACGTGAACAAGTATGTGGTTCGTCCCTTGTTCTGGTTCCTTTCAGATTACATCTTATCATTTGGATTGATCATCTTGATTGTAACCGTGATTATTAAGATGGTCCTCTTCCCTATCACTTGGAAGAACTTCTTAAGCGGAGCGAAGATGCGCGTATTGAAGCCAGAGATCGATGAGATTAACAAGAAGTTCGAAGGAAAAGATCCAATGGAAAAGCAACAAGCTACCATGGCGCTTTATCGTCAGACTGGTGTGAATCCGTTTGCCGGCTGTATTCCTGTTTTGCTTCAAATGCCTATTCTTTACGCGATGTTCCGCTTCTTCCCTGCGGAGATTGTTTTGCGTGGAAAGAGTTTCTTGTGGGCGGAAGATTTAGCGGCTTACGATAGCATATTGAATTTACCCTTCAACATACCATTCTACGGAGCGCATGTGAGTGGATTCACTTTATTGATGGCAGCGTCTACCTTTGTTTATTCTAAGATGAGCATGGGTTCACAGCCAACGATGACTCAACCGGGAATGCCGAACATGAAAGTGATGATGAACATCTTCTCGTTCATGATGATCTTCTTCTTCAACAGCATGCCATCTGGATTAAGTCTTTACTACTTCACAGCGAACATTATTTCTATTGGCCAAATGTGGGCGATTAAGAAGTACTTCGTGAATGAAGATACTATTCGTGAGAAGATTGAAGCGAACAAAAAGAAGCCTAAGAAAAAAGGTGGATTCGCTTCACGCATTGAAGAAATGCAAAAGGCGCAACAAGCGAAGTTGGATGCCAACAAGAAGAAATTAAGAAAGTAAAAAGTCAAACATCAAATAAATCAAATGAAAAAAAATCTCATTCTCGCACTAACGGTGCTCATGATGATTCCAAGCGCAATGTTCGCTACGGAAGGCATGTGGGTGGTGGCAATGTTGAATAAAATTAACGAAGCTGAAATGCAAGGTCTTGGATTGAAACTTTCCAAAGACGATATCTACAACATTAATCAAGCGTCTTTGAAAGATGCGATTGTACGCTTCGGAGCAGGATTTTGCACCGGAGAAATTGTGAGCGACAAAGGACTTGTGTTCACCAACCACCACTGTGCTTACGATGCAATTCAATCTTCCTCTACATTAGAAAACAACATTCTTCAAAACGGATTTTGTGCGAAGTCGTTGGATCAGGAGATTCCGATTCCAGGCTTAACACTTTCTTTTTTGGTTCGTGTTGAAGATGTAACTGAAAGTGTATTGGGCGCTGTGAATGCGAACATGACTGAGGCAGAGCGTGAAGCTGCAATTATGGCTCGTAACAGAGAATTGGTGAAGGCTGCGAACGAGAGCGGCTTATACAATTCTGAAGTAAAAACATTCTATGCAGGAAACGAATTTTATTTATTCGTTTATCAAACGTATCGCGACATTCGTTTGGTAGGTAACCCACCTGAAAGCGTTGGTAAATTCGGTGGCGACACAGACAACTGGATGTGGCCACGTCACACCGGTGACTTCAGTATGTTGCGTATTTATGCAGGTGCTGAAAACAAGCCTGCAGATTACAGCAAAGACAACACGCCCTTGAAGCCTAAGCACTTTTTCCCTATTAACATGGATGGTGTGAAGCAAGGCGATTTCGCTATGATCATGGGTTATCCTGCAAGAACTTCTCGTTACTTAACTTCATACGGAGTTGAGCAAGCGGTTGACGTGCAGAACCCTATCTTGGTTGAGTGCTTCGGTTTGAAATTAGAGACTTGGAAGAAAAACATGGATGCGAACGAAGGTCTTCGCTTAATGTATGCTGCGAAGTATGCAAGCACTGCAAACTCTTGGAAGTACTACATTGGACAAACTCGCGGATTGAAGCGTTTAGATGTTGAAGGAAAGAAAGCTGCTACTGAAGAGGGATTCACGAAGTGGTTAACTTCTAATTCTGCAGCTAACGAAAAATATGGCAAGTCACTTCCGATGTTGCAAGACTTTTATTCTTCAACCAACGAAACACAAAAAGCATTTTTGTATGCTCGTTTAACTGGAATGGGTGGAGCTGAATTCATGCGCTTGGCTTCTGAATTTCAACGCACCTTCGAAAAGTATTTTGCTGAAACCGATGCTACGAAGAAACAAGCCATGCTTGATCGCTTCAAAGCTTCTGCTGAAGCGTTCTTTGTTGAATACAATACACAAACTGATAAAGATGTGTTTGTTGCATTGACAAACTTGTATCGCAATCGCATTGCAGCAAACGCTCGTCCATCTTGGCACGCTGTGCTTGATGCGAAATACAAAGGAAACGTTCAGGCTTATGCTGACAAACTTTTCGCAACTTCTGTTATCGTTGACAAAACAAAATTGATGAACTTCCTGGCGAAGCCAAATCAAAAGGTTTTCGAAAAAGATCTTGCTGTTGCAACAGCGAAGAGCGCTGGTGAATTCGGTGACGCTTTGAGAAAACTTATTCCTAGCGAGAAGATGAGCAAAGGGCAGCGTGAATTTGTAGCTGGACTTCGTGAAATGAATCCAACTAAGCAATACGCTCCAGATGCGAACAGCACTATGCGTATCACATACGGACAAGTAAAAGACTACACTGCTGCAGATGCTGTTCATTACGATTTCTATACTACTGCAAAAGGAATTATGGAGAAACGTGATAACAGCAATCCAGAGTTCGTTGTACCAGAAGCATTGGCACAAAAAATTCAGAACAAACAATTCGGTCGTTATGCAAATGAGAAAGGTGAATTGCCAACTTGTTTCATTGCTGACTTAGACATCACCGGTGGAAACAGCGGTAGCCCTGTATTGGATGCGAACGGTCAAATGATCGGTATTGCATTCGACGGTAACTGGGAAGCTATGAGTGGTGACATTGCATACGAACCAGAATTGCAACGCACTATTGCGGTTGATATTCGTTATGTTCTTTTCATTGTTGAAGAGCTTATGGGCGGAAAGAATATTGTAGATGAGATGATGTTTGTGAGAGGAGCAAGAAAGTAATTGAAATTAGATATATGAAAAAAAGGAGCGAGAAATTCGCTCCTTTTTTTTTGTCCGAACAATAAAACATATATTACATAAGTTTCTTATGTATATTTGTCCTATGTATTCATCAGAACTAATTAAAGGTACCCTTCGAACCATTGTTCTTAATCTTTTAAAAGAGAACGGACGTATGTATGGTTACGAAATAACGCAACGCGTAAAGGAACTTACCGACGACAAAATACAAATTACGGAAGGAGCTTTGTATCCCCTGCTTCATGCTTTGGAAGCCAGTGAGGACTTGGAAACTGAAGTGGAATTTATTGGAAAGCGTCAGCGTAAATACTACCGCCTAACAAAGCAAGGCAAGCAAACAAGTAAAAAGAAAATAGACGAACTCCGAGAGTTTATTGAAACACTTCAAATTCTCTTGGATGCGAATAAAGGAACGAGCCATGGTCTCATTAACTGACGAACAAGTTGATTTCATTCGAAAAGAAATTGAATCACATGGAATTAGTTTGCCTGATCTGCAAGCTAATTTGATAGATCACATGTGTACAATTATTGAAAATGAAATGTCGGATAGCGACGACTTCCACTCGTTCTTTTATTCAATTCTTCCACGTTTTTTTCATGACAACTTACATGAAATTGAAATGGAAACCATTCAATTAATTCATCAACAAAAATTCAAACACATGAAAAAGGCACTTAATTTATCACTATTGGCATCAGCCGCAATCTTAGTCCTTGGCGTAATCTTTAAAATATACCACTTACCAGGCGCTGCCGCTTGTTTTGTAGCAGGGACAGGCATTTCAGCACTCGCTGTCTTTCCTCTTTTATCTATTGTACTTTACAAACAGCCGCTTTCCCTCATTCAAAAAGTGTTGGATTTACTAGGAACGTTGAATGTTCTTTTATTTTCTGTAGGATGCCTATTCAAAGTAATGCATTGGCCTATGGCAACAATCTTAATGCTCACAGGAATTTCCTTGCACTCTCTAGTCTATGTGCCTTTGTATTTCTATCATCAACGTAGAGTTAATGCGGACAAGTGGAGAGGCGCACTGAACAGTTTCTTGTTCTTACTTCTTGGTATTATGTTATTTATGCTCTTCAATTTGAAAGTGCAGTTATAAAACAAAAAGGTCGACCAATGGTCGACCTTTTTTATTTCATTCAATGTTGAATTACAAATGCATAAACTCCTTCTTCTTCAACAAATATTCTTCTGACTCTCTGAATTCTGGATCGTCTACGCAGCAGTCTACTGGACATACTGCCGCACATTGAGGCTCGTCGTGAAAACCAACACACTCGGTGCATTTGTCTGAAACGATATAATAAACATCCATGCTCTTCGGCTCTTGAAGTCCGTCTGCATCAAATTCACCACCGCCGTTCAATGGGGTCATGATACCACGAAGCCCTGTCCCCTCGCTATATTTCCACTCTGCTCCACCTTCGTAGATGGCGTTGTTTGGACACTCTGGTTCGCATGCACCGCAGTTGATGCACTCGTCTGTAATCATTATTGCCATATTCTGCTATTTATCTAAATTCAACCTTAATTTCGCGTGCAAATTTAATACACCTACGATGAATTCAACTCTAGAACAACGAATTCAAACATTTGTTCAACTGGGACAGGCCCTGCAGAACTTTTCAGACAAGAAAGATTGGCCTGGATACGCATGCGGATTAACCGAAGAGGAGTTCAATGGAGTAAATGACGTCATTGAATCGGCGTTTACCTTCAACGGATGGTTCACCCCTGCGAATGTTCGTCAAGCCCTTACCGCTTGGTCGAATGAATTGACCCTAGAGAAGCTTTCGGCTTGGACGAACGGTGTTTCATTCGCAAGCAATCCAAAGACTGTTGCTATCATTTGCGCTGGAAACATTCCTATTGTTGGATTTCACGATATACTTACTGTTCTCATTACTGGAAACAAAGCGTTAATCAAATTAAGTTCAGACGACCCTATTCTTATTCCTGCTCTTTTGAAGATTGCGGGGAAATTTGAAAACGACTTCGATTTGAACTACTCCTTCTCAAGAGGAAAACTCGAAGACTTCGAAGCGGTGATTGCTACCGGAAGCAATTCAACAGCCGTTCACTTCCACAATTATTTTGGAAAGTATCCGCATATCATTCGTCAAAATAGAAACAGCGTTGCCATTCTCGATGGAAATGAAACGCCCGAGCAGCTTGAGAAATTAGGAAACGACCTTTTCGATTACTTCGGTTTGGGATGTCGCAATGTGACCAAACTTTACATGCCCGTTGATTTCGATTTAGACAGAATCTTCAACGGCATTTTCAGTTTTCAATCCATTGCCACGCACAACAAATACGCGAACAATTATGACTACAACAAAGCTGTTTGGTTGTTGAACAATGAAGATCTATTGGAAAACGGATTTGTGATTTTCAAGGAAGATAAAAACATTGCATCGCCTGTTGCTTCGGTGTTTTACGAGCGATATGAAAACAAGGAAGCGTTGCTTCAACATTTGGATAATCATGCCGATCAAATACAATGTATTGTTGGAAATGAATTCATTCCGTTTGGAAACAGCCAGTGCCCAACCCTCACCGACTACGCAGACAACGTGAATACCCTTGAGTTTTTAATTTTGCTGAACGCGTAAGAAATTGACAAGATTTGAATTTATTGAGCTTAATCGCGACTTATATTTGAAACATGAATAAGATTTTTTCTTTATCGGCTATCGCGGCCGTTTCATTAGCTGTTTTTTCTTCGTGTGAGACAGAGGTAGATTTGACGGCTCCTTATGCGAGCACAACGGTAGTGTTCGGATTAATAGACCCGCAGGCCGACACTCAATTCGTGAAGATTACAAAGACTTTTTTAGGTGATGGTAATTTGAACGATTACGCTATGATTCGTGATAGTTCAGAATACAAGTGGGAAGAATTCGCGGCATTAAAAATTGAAGAGTATGCAACTGGAAATCCAAATCCAATTGCCATTCACAACTTGCAACCAATAACCATTTCCAACAAAGATGTGAATGGCATGTTCTACGGTCCTGAGCAAACCGTTTATTACTTCGCCAGTCCAACTGGAATTAATCCGAATGCTACTTACAAACTAGTAGCAGACTTCGTTTCTCGCCCCGATGTATTCGCCTGGACCGACGTTATTCCTTCAGCCAATGTGTTTTTTCAGAGTCCTCAAACTAATTTAGGTTTGTCCTTTGCAGCAACAAACACCGTTACTGGAGCAATCGATTATCGCGACAATGTTTCCATTCGTTGGACTCCTATTGACAATGCTGAGATTTATGATTTGGCTTTGCGCTTCTATTACACTGAAAACCTATATTCAGATAACGCTTTAACCCAATTGGTTTCTTCAACAGACAAATTCATTGATTGGAAAATAGGAACCTTTAATGCAGACGACATTGATTTGAATTCAGGTTACTACAACCTAACATTCAATGCAGAGCCTTTCTTTTCTTTCTTAGGAACAAACCTGGAAACGAATACACTTATTCGTCGTGAAGTAGGAACCTACGACGGCAATAAGACTCGGGCTTTCGAATTGCGCATGGGATTAGCAAACGACGAATTGAAGACATACATCAACGTAAACAATCCTGTAACCGGTATTATTCAAGAGCGCCCAAGTTATACGAACGTTGTAGGAGGATTAGGTCTATTCGCATCACGTGCGAGCGCATACGTGTTGAATATTCCACTTGAATCCGGAAATGGAACAAGTAACATTAACGCATTGATGAACGGAATTTACACTTCCGATTTGAACTTTTGCGATCCGAATCCGAGTAACACGGAATTTACTTGCAACTAAAAAAAATCGAGCATAAAAAAAGGGAGCATCTGCTCCCTTTTTCATTTTATAAAAATGGAATTACTTCTTCAAGAAATATGTTTCACTTGTTGCTGTTTTCAGGAAGTATAATCCGTTAGCCAAAACACTCACTTCAATTTGAGAGTTATCTGAAAGACTTCCTTCCATTACACGCTTTCCTTCCATGTTATAAACCGAGTAAGGAACGTTATATGCACCTTCCCATTTAACCATTAAGTAATCTGTAGTTGGATTTGGAAATACAGCGAATTGCGGTGCGCTTGATTCTAAAACGCTTATCGGTTGGGCAGATACCAACACACCACTATTTGCTCCAGCCGTGTAATTCACTTGAACCAATGGAACCAAATGCTCTTGAACCAAGAACTTATATTCAATTGCCTCTGGACGATCGAATTGAAACCCGAAACCAAGAAGATCTACGTAGATTGAATCCGCTGCATTGATGGTTGTCTTTACGCGAAGTGCTTGATACGACGTGCCGAAAAAATTCACAGTACCCCAACCATCGACTTCATTCACACGTGTCTGATTTGTTTTTCTGTATCCCAAAGTTGGAATTTGAATCACCTGTTCTGAAACACTCGTATGCAAGTCTCCGAAAGCAACTGGATAATCGTAGACAACATCTACAGGACTGGCTTGTTGCGGAATAGGAATACCGCTCACCGTTGCGCCCACACCCACAATGGCATATCTGCTGTTGTTGTTTTGATAATATGAATAGATGTCTTCCAACGTAACCGGCAAACCTTGAAGATTTCCTCCCAATTCTGCTAATCCAACAGCAAAATCAGAGTTGTGCTCTGAATCGAATGGACTATTAAAAAAGATTTGGTAGGTGAAGGGTGTGGTTGAAATATCTACACACTCTGTCTGCTGAATATTTCCGCTAAGCGTAAGATTCGATTCATCGAAATTCCAAACATGATTCGGACCTGTATCTCCTTCGTCAAAGGTTCCAACATAAGTTGCGTTTTCTTGCGAAAGAATATCGCCGCCAAGTGGCAGATGGTTCTTTGTAATTGTAATTTGAGAGCTCAAGCAAAACGGAGCTACAAATAAAGCAGCAAGTAAAAGTTTTTTCATTTCAAAAAAAGGTTGTCTAACGAAGGTATAAAATTTAGTTAATATGTTGTGAGCAAAATTTTCAAATTGACTGTCACACGCCCAAGTAAGCAGAGTACTTTCGTTGGAAAGCTTAACCAAAACTTTTTGAGATTTTAAACATGGATAAATACGATTTCGTAATCTTAGATATCATTCAGACTTTTCGCAAGAACAACAAAAGTCAGTACATTAAACTCAATCAATTAGAGGCTAATTTTTGGACGCGCATTCAGCGCGACGCTGCCCATCAAACACACAGCACTCAGCTTGGTGAACGTGTCACCAAATTATATTTGGAAGGGTATATCGTAAACAAAGGCGGCCTAGGTTACAATGTAACAAAGAAAGGAAAGGAACAAATTGTTGTCCTTTCCAATCTTGAAGAGATTTCTTAAAGCATCTCGTTCGCCAAATTGGCTAGCTCACTTCTCTCTCCTTTTTCCAGCGTAATGTGACAGTATAAATCTTGTCCTTTCAATCTGTCCATGACGTACGATAATCCGTTAGATTGTTCATCTAAGTAAGGCGTATCAATCTGACGAACATCTCCAGTTAAAATCACTTTCGTGTTCTCCCCTGCACGCGTAATGATTGTCTTCACTTCATGCGGAGTCAAGTTTTGCGCTTCATCAATGATAAAAACACAATTCGACAAACTTCTTCCACGAATAAAAGCCAATGGTGTAATCATGATTCTTCCATCGGCTTGCATTTCGTCAATCACTTTTCGCTTCTTTTCGTTTTCAGAATACTGTTTTTTAATGAAATTCAAATTATCGAAAAGCGGTTGCATGTAGGGCGATACTTTCTCTTCGGCATCTCCCGGAAGGAAGCCAATGTCTCTGTTTGAAAGCGGAATAATTGGGCGAGCTAGAATAAGTTGATCAAAACCATTACGCATCTCCAAGGAACCGGCCAACGCTAAAAGTGTTTTACCTGTACCAGCCACACCCGAAATTGTAATCAACTTAATTTCCGGATTCATAATCGCATGAAGCGCGAATGCTTGCTCTGCATTTTTCGGTTTAATACCCATGGCATAAACCTTATCGATGCGCTCTATGTTCTTTTCCAACCCACCGTGAAATGCTAATGCACTTGAGGTTCCAGACTTCAACACATAAAAATGATTGTTGTGTTTTTCTTTCCCCAGAACTTTAGCGTCCTTTAATTCACCTGTAGTGTAAAGCTTACGAATAGCCTCGGCAGAGACGTTCTCCAACACACTATAGCCACGATATGCCGTGACACTTTCCTTAACCTTTCCCGTCTTGTAATCTTCAGCAACGATATCCAATGCCTTCCCTTTGATACGAAGATTTATGTCCTTCGTGACAAGCACCACCTTACTGCGCTTTTCTTGCTTCTGCAATACAATTGCAGCATTTAGAATTTTATGATCATTCTTTTTCGACTGGAAAATTGATTCTGCATCGTCTTGCGATTCTAAATCAATATCGAGTATAATTTTAAACTTTCCGCCATGTCCATTTCCGAGCGGAATCCAGGAATTCAATGTATCTGCGGCAGAGAGTCTATCAATGATGCGTATAGTTTCGCGTGCTTCAAAATTCTTGTTTTCATTTCCAACTTTGAACTTATCGAGTTCCTCCAA
Source organism: Flavobacteriales bacterium (assembly GCA_030729695.1). GTDB lineage: Bacteria > Bacteroidota > Bacteroidia > Flavobacteriales_D > Sanyastnellaceae > CAIZGX01. Next base: position 30,870 of record JANQWV010000033.1, read on the forward strand.
AACCGTAATTGGAATGGCCACAAAGTTGTCTTCAAAATTGTTGATACTGTTGTGATCGTGTAGAAGTACGGAAGTATCTAGCACAAAAATTTTACGTTGTTTTCTTGGAGCCATATTCGATTGGTTTTAACGAATATATTCGCTTCATTCATTCAACCTCAAAAATCAAAGGTCGAGTTATTAACCGACTTGAACTAAGTGATTTCGGAAAAATTTAACACTGCGATAAAGGAGAGACAACAGTAGCAACAGCACGAGCGAAAGTCCTATGCCACCTTCATCGAGTATCTTTGAAAAAGACTTTCCAACGAGATCGGGGCTGTTAAAAAGAAAGGGAATCGATGCCAATACGAGTATTGCCGAACCAAACATTTTCCCCTTTTGGTTCCATGTTGAAATGGTGATGAGCATCATTAAAAAGAAAGGCATTGCCCACAAGAAATGCTCGGTGTCAGTGTGTGTTAAAACAGGAATTAAGGCTAATAGAACAAGGGCTTCCTTCGACTGAAATCCCATTCCAATCTTCTTCCAAATAAACGTTAAATAGGCAACTGCTGCTATTCCCAAACCTATAAGTACAGCGGCAATCGGAATGACTGCCATATGCATGGATGAAAGAACTCTCTGAATGAAGAAGTAAATGGTGTTCGGGCTATGATCCAATTGCACGTTGTGCGCTTGAACCGCCTTCAGCCATTGTGAATGAAGGACAACAAATCTATTCGGGACACAGATGAATAAGGTGATTGCCATTCCAATTATACCGACAGTCGTGTAAAAAAGAACTTTCCATTCTTTTTTCAAAATGAAATATGGAAGGAGTATTAAAAAATGAATCTTGAAGCACAATACAACGGCATAGATTAATCCAGCCCTTGCGTGCTGCTTGCTTTCAATGGAGCGAACGGCCCAAAGCGTTAACAAGAGAAGAAGCGCATTGACGTTTCCTAAAAACAATTCGCGTTCGAGTTGATCTCCGAAAAACAAAACCGTAACGATCAAAAAGAACCACACTTCCCTTCCCCATTTATACGAATTGAAAAATGTCTGCTTGATTTCATTCAACAACAAGAGAATAATACCCGTATTAATCAAGTAAAACACGACAGCAGCCACATCATATTTCAACAATGCAAAAGGAAGAAAGGGAACTAAAATCTCTGGAGAGTATTTGTAGAATCCGCTCGACAATCCGAAAGCCTTACCGTAGACTTGCTCTCCATTCATGAGCGCATCGGCTGCTCCGTAATACACATTGAAATCGCTCAATTGAAAACGATGATTGATAAAGAGCAACACGAGGTATAAAACAGGAAGGAGCGCGAACCATCGCGCTCCTTTCCAAAAATATTTAAATTCTTCTTTCAGCATTTCTTACTTCACCATCACACTCACACGCTCTTGCTTTCCGTTTCTGTTCGTTACATGTAAAACATAGAATCCAGGAGACAAGGTTGAAATGTTCAAAACACTCGAAACATTGTTTTCCATTAACACAAGCTTACCTGTTGAATCGAAGCCTTTAACAGTCTTTGGCTCGTTCACATTCGAGAAGAAAATTTCTTGATCTGCTGGTTGCGGATAAACGCTGAAGGTATTTTCATTCAATTCATTCACACCCACAACCATTTGCGCTACTGAACTGTTCAAGCAACCGTTGCTAATTCCGGCATAGATAAAGGTTCCATCAGAAACAATTCCAGTCACGTCAAAAGATGGAGTTGTGATTCCTTCCAATTCAGTGTAGGTAAATCCACCATCTACAGAAACAAACCATGACACCAACCAACTTGGATCGTAGTTGTCGATACTTACAATTGATCCGTTTTGTGAAATGAACGGCTCACTCGGCATAATCTCAGAAATTGGAAAAGTTCCCAGGGTGTATTTCGCTGTGAAACCGTCGATGGTTTCTTGCACCAACTTCACGGTGTAGTTTCCTGGAGTAACATAAGAGTAAACATCTGTTGCATTCGCTGGAATTGAATTACCGTCGCCCATTTCGTAATAGGCATTAGATACGTTCAAGTTCACTTGCGATTGATTCTCCAAAGTGATTGTTCCGCAGAAAACGGTGTAATCTAAATCGGCCTTTACTTGAGAGAGCAGACACTCTTGTGCTCCTCTGTCTTCTTCTTCTTCCAAGAAATTCACTGTACAGAATTGTTGGAAAGAATTCCCACCTAAGAATACCCATGAATCTAATGCAGCATCGGAAGCATCTGTAATGGCCAATGTGATATGATAAGTCTGACCAACAATTAAATTACCAATTGATGCAAACATCGGAACAGTGTATCCGTCACAAAAGAAATTGGGAATTAATAAGGTCGAATTGTCGTTGTACAATGTTGCATTTGTATCGGCATTAATTGTGTTGATACTAACCACTGTATTTGTGCCTGGCACGAGCGCTAGATTCACAGCTCCGTTTGTGTATGGACCAGCAATGCCCGGGCCATTCACGAAGAAGCCAAAAATATCGTTGAAGTTACTTCCGACCCATTCAGGGTATTCAGCAGAACCGAATACAAATTGAAAAGTCATTGAATCTCCAGTTGCAATGAAGTCAAAATCAAGTTGTGCCAAGTCATAAGTCGGAAAACCTGTCAATCCTGACAAATCAGGATTACTCAACGTATTCGACCAATTACCTACAGGAATATTGTTACCATTACTGACCGTAGCCGCAACTCCTGTGGATAATACGAGGCCTTCATTAATTCCAAGTGACACGGAATCTCCATCTGTCAGCCAACCGAGTTGAGCAGAATCTCCAATGAAAGAGATGTTGTTGACGAAGATTCCGTTCGCTAAAAACAAATCTTCTACAGCAGAAGTTTGATCGGAGATGGAATCGACATCGAATTGCGCTTGGCTCGAAAGAGCGGAGGCAGCAAACAAAACTGAATATAAAAATTTTTTCATGGCTTAGGTCTTCCAATAGACTCAGCTTTGAATCAATTGGTTGTCTAAGTTAAGGCAATTCAGAAAATAGAAAAAACTATTTCGCGAGTTCTCCGAAACGCTTTTTGAATTTCTCAAGCTTCGGCGTAATCATAATTCTGCAATAAGGCTGCTCGCCGTTCAAGGCGTAGTAATCTTGATGGTAATTCTCTGCCTTATAGAAATTGGTGAATTCTGTTACTTCGGTCACAGCATTGGCGCCCCACTCGCCTGTTTCGTTAATGGCTTGAATGGCTTTCATGGCCAACTCTTTTTGCTTTTCGTTGTGATA
>JANQWV010000033.1:34207-39035 GCA_030729695.1 Flavobacteriales bacterium
ACTTCCAACGAATCGTTCATTTCAACTTTCATAATTTCTCCTTTGGGATTTTCTTTGTTCGACTGCGCGCAAGAAGCAAGAGCAATCATGAACAAGGGTAAGATTAATTTTAATTTCATCGGAATTTGAGTTTCCATAACTCAACTACAAATTAGAATAAATGTTGTTCACGCATGGAACGAATTCGCGTTCCGACTTGAATCTTCTGTATCACTTTTTTGCCTCTCACCACTTCTCCGAATTCGGTGTAGCGTCCGTTCAGATTTGGAGTGTAGGCCAACGTAATGAACCACTGCGCACTTTCGGTGTGCTTGCCGGCGCTTGCCATTCCAATGTGAAGTGGTGCGAAATTGTGTCCCATAAATTCCGAAGAAATCACATAAGGCATTCCGCTCATTCCGTCTCCGCGCGTGCAGCCCGCTTGGACTACAAAGTTCGGAACGACTCTGTGAAATGCTATGCTGTCGTAATAATGCTGATTACACAACTTCAACAAATTCGCAACACTTTCAGGTGCGTTCATTCCGTTCAGTTTTAGCATTACAGTCCCGACATCTGTTTTCAATTTCACTTTACACGACCGATTCTTTTTCCATTCTTTTTCGGAAGGAAAAGGACGCGTTACTTGTTGCATTCTCACCAAAAACTTTTCTTCCATCTGTGTGGCATTGTAGGCATCTAAAAGGGCGTTATACGTTTCTATAGTCTCTGTTTTTTGAAACAGGGGAAGTGCCTGTTTGATGCTCGTTCCAAGAAAAGCATTGCCTTTTACGCGTTCAGCATTCTCCAAAGCCCACGTGGCTAAAAGTGAAATTACACCCGCATCTTGAGAGGTCCACAACACAGCGAACCAACCCGGAAATAAATTTTCGTTAAACCTCGGATTACTCTTCGCATATTCTAGAACACATTCGGTAATGGCGTATTGCAAAGCAGGTGGCGCGGTTGGAAAATCATTTACAACCAACGAGTCAATGAATAAATAAGAGTTCGACATCTGGCGTACCCACAGTATTCTGTGAAACAGATCTTCTGCTTCTGAGTATCTGTGCATGATGAAATTCTGCGCATCTGGATGTCCGTTTTCATTCCAAACACCGGCCAACTCTATTTGCTCGCGGCTGTTATCTGGCATGGCGCGCAAGACTTCTCGAATTTGATCGAAATCGAATTGATTGAAATGAATACCTACGCGCATATAGTTGAAGGCGCTGGCTTTCTTCTTTAAGTCAACCCAAAAAATATTAGGAACAAACGTCGAATCTTTGGCGAGCAACACTTGAATGGCTGGTTCCGCTATTTGCTCGTCTTCGCTGCAAGCTAAATCGTTTAGCAACGTCCACCATTCATAACGACTAGCCAATCTTCCAAATTGAAGACGAACGTATTTCGACTTTTCATTTTGAACCCAACGCTTCACTTTCGATTTATAAAGCGTGTCGCTCGATGCATTTCCAGATAGAAAATAATAATCAGTTCTTGAGAGAACCTGCGCCAAAGCCACACGCGCTTCTTCTTCCCAATTTAAAATTTCATCGTAATTCAAAATGGATTTTACAAAATCGCTTTGATTGATTCTCTTGTGAGCGGCCAAAGCCAAGCAGGCATATTGGTTGTGCGGAATTTCCGGATGCTTTTTATACGCGTCTTCCATACGAACTCCCAATGAAGCAGTTTCGTGCAGCGATTTACCTAATGCTATCCAAGATTCCTTGACTAATTTCTGATTTGGAACATTTAGAATCGTTGTTTGTAAAGCTTCTATTTGTTGCACATTGGATCCTTCAATTTGCCCGAGTGCATAAGCCGCTGCAGCCATAGTTTCGTAGTGCTTCGGAAGCGTAATCGAATTTCTTAAATTGAAAAGCAGAAAAATCAAATCCTGAATGTGTTCAGCCTTTCCCCATGTGGATGCCTGTTGTGCCGCTCGCAATTGAATTTCGTAATCGGTAGATTTCAATCCCTCGGCAAGCGTTGCGCCTTTCGATTCAATTAGACTTAAATCGAAGTTGTAAATTTTGCTTTGAGAAACTACTGATGAACTAAAAAGAAAAAACGCACTTAAAAAAAGAAGAATTCTCATTACTTTTCTACCATTGGAACTGAGACGTTCAATTGAAAATACACCATGTCATTTTCCATAAGGTCGAAACGATAAGACCAACCTTTCTCTGCTTTTTTAGCAATCGTCAGAAGACCAAGACCAGCACCGCCTTTATCGCTTAGCCCTTCGTCCTTTAGGCGTTGACGAATTTTAGAACGAAGATCTACTTTATCAAATTCAGCGAGCATTTCTAATCGACGCATCAATACTCTAGCTGCAGAAACGGTAAGCATATTTCCAGTACACATTCTGAAATAATCACTTCCCTTCGCTACAACTGCATAGGCATTCATTAATCCATTGTCGCCGCGCTCTCCGTGAATTGAAATGTTCTGTAACATCTCAACTAAAACTGTTACTACGCGCTTGGTAGTTTGACGAAGATCTTTTTTGTTGATATCGGTGCAAGAAATTGCTTCAAGAATATGCTCGTTTCTATTCGGAGTGAAATCGCCGAAGTGAGCGAACACCAACAATTCTGCATTGGAATCAACCAATACGTCTCCAACTACTTTGTGGTAGTCGGCATGAATGTGTTGTAACAACTTTACTTCTTGATTTGACATATTTACTAAATAGACTTACCAAATATAAACGAAAAAGGTTTCCAAAATTAACCTAATGTTCATCACAGGTTATGAGCACCTTGTTGACGAAACGACATTACGCTGAAAAAATTGTCACCAAAGTAATCTCTGGAGGCATTCCCACACGACCTGGAAAGCCTAAAAATCCGAAGCCTCGGTTCACGTACAAGTATTGCTTTCCCTCCTGATAAAGGCCGCCCCAGCGCTTGTATCCAAACCAAGGAGAAGGACTTGCCTTTATGTGAAGCATAGGCGCTTCAATACCGAATTGCGCTCCGTGTGTATGTCCCGAAAATGTTAAGTCAATGTTTTGCTGACCCAATACTTGCGCTTCCCAATGACTTGGATCGTGCGAAAGCAAAATGGTGAAATTATTTTGCGGCATGTTGGTCATGGCCACATCGAGCTTTCCGTGTTTTGAAAAACGTCCCTTCCCCCAGTTCTCAATTCCAATTAACGAAATCCGCTCGCCTTGCTTTTCTAACTCAACGGTTTCATTCTTCAGCAAGCGGAAGCCCATGCGGTCGTGGACGGATTCCAATTGAAGCATGTTCTCAGCAAGAATTTGCGCATTCGCCGGGTCGTTTGGATCGTAGACGTATTCAGCATAATCGTGATTCCCTAAAATGGAAAACTTGCCCAGTGGGGCATGCAGTTGACTGAAGTAACTTACCCACGGCTCGGCTTCTTCAGCGAGGTTATTTACCAAATCTCCGGTGAAGAAGATGACATCTGGATTCAAGTCGTTGATACGCTTTAGAGCACCTTGAACTTCTTCAAAACTGTTGTCGAGAAAACTTCCCAAATGCGCATCGCTGATTTGAACAATACGAAGACCATTGAAGGCTTGCGGTAGATTTGGGAAATTCAAGGATTCTTCACAAACTCTGAAATCGTACTTCCCTTTAAAAATACCGTAGAACGTGGCACCCATGGTTACAGCTGCAGCTCCCAAACCCACTTGATTGAAAAACTGAAAGCGCGTCATTTTATCTGACTCCTGCTCTTCGAAATCGGTGTCCTCGTTTTTGGTTAAAAGTCCTTTCATTTTGCGAACGATCCACTTCCCCATTCGAACTATATCGTTCATGAAATGAAACACCAAGAAAACCACTTTCGGCACCAACGCAATAAAGATGAATCCCGTTACAAAGTAGAAGAACTTGAAATTGCTGCCTTTCACTTCTTTCTCGGACCAAATGAAGACAATGACAATAAGTATGAGTGCAATGATTGAAGGCAACCAAAAGAGTCTGCGCCATAGCTTTCTCCAGAAGTCTGGATACTTCTCTGTCAATTGCTTTATTCCCTGATAAGAATAAAAATCAATGATCAAAGTGAACAGCGTAAATATGGAAATGAAAGAGAAAAATTTCGTCATTGCGGCGGCAAAGTTAGTGCTAGAGAATCAAATTCTTTTCTATTTAAGGTGCAATAACTTGTTGCATCAATCTTTTTTTACAAACCGATGCGGATGGTCTATAAATAATCGAAAATTCTTATTTAGAATCGTTTTACTTAACATATCTTCGCGGCATGATTCGATTAATCATTGCCGATAACAGTCAGATTGTCCAAACCGGACTTCATTCTATCTTTTCGAACTACGAAAACATAGAAATCATCGGCGATGCAGGAAACTCTGAGAGTTTATACGAATTACTCCTTTCCTTCGAAGCAGATGTTCTGCTCATGGATTTTACTGCGCCAGGATTTTCTGTTGACACCATTACGAAAGCCTTGCGTCTTCAACCTAAACTAAAAATTGTTGCACTTACGGCTGACCAAAGCGGAGCGACTATAGTGAATGCCTTACGTGCTGGAGTGACCAGCTACATTCGCAAAGATTGCGATGTAAACGAGATATTAGATTCGGTGCGTGAGACCGCAGCGGGTAGCGTTTTCTTTTGTGGAAACATCGTTGATCGCATTCGTAAAGAAGCCATTGACATTGAAGATTTAGCCGTTTCGACATACGACTGCGAACCAACCACCATCAGCAGCAGAGAGAATGAAGTCATTACGCTTATTGCCGAAGGCTACACCAATGTGGAAATCGCAGAGAAGCTTTTCCTTTCCACTCACACGGTTAACACACACAGAAAGAACATCATGCAGACGCTCGGAGTGAACAACA
>JANQWV010000033.1:39045-65926 GCA_030729695.1 Flavobacteriales bacterium
CAACACGGCGGCTATTGTTATGTATGCTGTAAAGAAAGAGTTGGTTAGCCCCAACAAATTTCTGTTCGCGCCCTCTGCGAATGCCTAAAGTCTGAATATTTGTGTTATTTTTGATTTCCTGTTTTAAGGGAATCAATCAACACGCTCAATGATAGCAACACAAAAACCGATTGAGATTCGTAAAGTAGCTGAAAGTCGCATTCACCAAGTCGATTGGGAGAATCTCGGATTCGGTCACGTTTTTTCGGATCACATGTTAGTCATGGAATACCACAATGGAGAATGGGGAGCACCTCTTATTCAGCCTTATGGTCCCTTGCACTTTTCTCCAGCAATTAGCTCATTACACTACGGACAAGCCATTTTCGAAGGAATGAAAGCGTTCCGAAATACCGATAATGAAGTTTTTATTTTTCGTCCAGAAGAAAACGCTAAACGCATGAACCACAGCGCTGAACGCCTGTGCATGCCTACGCTACCTGAAGACTTATTCGTGAAATGTGTTGAAGAACTTATTTCACTCGACCGCAACTGGGTTCCTACCCTCGACGGTGAAGCGCTCTACATTCGTCCGCATATTTTTGCCATTGACGAGTATGTTGGTGTGAAGCCAAGCGACAGCTACATGTTTGTTGTTTTCACCAGTCCAGTTGGAAGTTATTACACTTCTGAATTGAAGGTGAAAATTGAACACCACTACTCGCGTGCTTCTCACGGAGGAACCGGTTCTGCGAAAGCAGCTGGAAACTACGCTGCTGCGTTACTTCCAACTAAAAAAGCGCAAGACGAAGGATACAACCAATTGTTGTGGACCGACGCTGAAAGTCATGAATATTTGGAAGAGAGTGGCACCATGAACGTGATGTTCCGCAAGGGAAACACCATTATGACTCCGCAACTTTCAGATTCTATTTTAAGTGGAATTACGCGTGATTCTATTCTTCAAGTGGCTCGAGACTGGGGATATGAGGTGGTTGAAAAACGTATTGCTGTAGCTGAACTTATTGAGGGACTTCGTAATGGAGATATCAATGAAGCCTTCGGTGCAGGTACTGCCGCTACCATTGCTCCTATTCGCACCATAAGTTTAGACGGTGTTGATTACAATTTGAATGAATATGCAACTTGGGAGTTCGCTCCTAAAGTTTCTTCCTACTTAGATCGCGTAAAGCGCGGAAGAGAAACGGATACACACAACTGGAATCACGTCGTTTAATTACTCGGCGTAGAGATACCAATTGTTTCGACTTTCATAAGGACGGTAGAGGTAATACACTCTACCGTTTTTTATTTGCGGATTGCGAATGTGCTGCCAATAAAGGTTCTTTTTCAATTCGAGACTGCCATCTTCCTTCAACAAATTAAATGTGGATTCTCCTGTTCGAAGCTGCGTAAAGCAAACAACTTCATTCTTCTCTGGATCGAATTGAACGTTCAGTATTTTTTCTTTTGAAGGCAAGTTCGAAAGATTCCGATCTCCTTTCATTGCAACACGATTCAGTTGCTCTCCTTCCGCATTAATACTTACCACTTCCCCTTGTGAAATATTGAAGATAGACCAATGGTTTTCGTGCTGAACAATTTTTGCCACGGGATCTCTGTAATACGGGCTCTCTTTGAACTGCGTCATTTGTCCGGCTACAATCTCCTTCGGCACACCGTAATCCAATTCATATTGATATGCAATGCGCTTCGCTCTTCCGTTCATATACTTGTATTCCGACTTGAAAAATTCCATGGTTAACGAGTCGGCAACATGCGCCAACTCTATCGGATCGGTGCTATTCTTCTTCAACAAATAATAACTGAATTCTGGGTACTCCTCTGTGAATGTGTGGAAGACAATGTTCGAATTGAGGAATCCGCAAATGGGCTCAAACTCTTGGCGAAACGATTCGTAACTCAATTTATCGAGGTGTAAAAAAGGTTCAGCCTTCATTTGAAAAACCGAATTCTCGGTCAACACAAAACATGCACCTGTTGGTGCCAAATGAAAACGTTCGGCCGGCTCATTGATGTGAAATGAAGTGGCAATCCTCCCGAAAGAATCTAGTTGCGCTATCCAAGCATCTACCCATAAATCTCGCTTCTCGTAAGCAGGTTTAATTAGTTTCTCGTGCTCGTACAGAAGCATGGTTAGCTTGCCATTCCACCAAACAAAATCGCCAACAGAATACTTCACACTTCCAAAAACACTGTCCGGAGCATCGGTGATTCCGAGCACGGGCAATTGATAGATCTGCTCGAGTAATTCAACTACTTTAGTCAAATTCGTTGTGTTAAAGTCGTAGTAGCCGATTGACTGAACGACATATCCATTGTTAGAAATTGGAATGGCAAACTCACCATTCTCATCGGTCACCGCGAATTGTTTTCCGTTGGTCCATTTCACTACGGCACCGGTAATGGGCTTTTTTGTGTTGAATGAAACAACCTTTCCCCGTTGCTGCGCATGGCTAACAAACGAAAGAAAGAACATCACCAACATTATGGAAATCCGCATCTTCATGAATGGTAATTTAAGTTGAAACGAGCTGCGCTCTTTTCCAATTAAACTTAAAAATTTCGTTTCTACTTCTCGAAATAATGCAAGGTCTCGTCAACGGTATTTTGTGTCACCGCGTGATAGTTACCTCTGCAATGCCCGTAAATACTCAATGCGGTGACATGATAACCGCTGTTTTCCATAGCTTCATACAATGGAGCGACGAATTTTCTTCTTCCTACTTTTTCTAAAAAAGTAGCAAGGTCTGCGAAAACCGCTTCGTTCTTGGCTTGAATAGACAACATAAACCACGCGAAGAGCACTTCTGAATTTCCAATTTTCGATATGTGGAAACTCTCGTCTAGAGATTGAATTTTAGAAAGCGACAGATTGAAATTCACATTCGACAAGAATCTATAACGTTCTTGATAACTCCAATTGTTCCATGGAAGTTCTTTGTTCGTGATCTCATCTGCTTCCCACTTCAAACGAAGTTCATCTACTTTCTCTAACTCTGCCGATTGAACAACGGCAGTATTTGCAGGCAATCCGGCTGAATAAATCCACTGATCAATTCCAATTTCGTCTGCTTGTTCTTTGGTCAAAAGTTCGGCAGTTAAAATATCTATGAATCCTTCCGTAGTCATAACGCCGAATGCATGCGACTGGAAGTAATTCTTCAAGAACGCGTCGAATTTCTCTCTTCCCACTTTCTCTTCTATAGTCCGAAGGAAGAAATAGCCTTTGTTGTAGGCGATGTCGTTCATGCCGTCGTCTGGATTTCTATTTTCCAGAGCCAACTTCAAATGGGTATCTTCTGCAGGAAGTTCAGCAAGTGTCGCATTCAAATCTTGACGTGCAAGCGTGGCTAACATCTCTGCTTTTGCCTTTCCGAATAACGATTCCATAATGCGTTGTTCGAAGTACACCGTGAATCCTTCATTCAACCAGAAGTCGTTCCAGGTAGCGTTGGTCACCAAATTCCCGCTCCAGCTGTGGGCCAACTCATGTGCGATGAGCGAAACCAACGATTTATCTCCAGCTAAAATGGTTGGCGTAGCAAATGTCAATCTTGGATTTTCCATTCCACCGAAAGGAAATGCACCAGGAAGTACGAGCACGTCGTAACGCTCCCAAGCATATGGGCCGTACAAATCTTCTGCTGCTTTTACCATTCCGGGCATGTCTGAAAATTCGTTGAAAGCAAGCTCAAGAATATCTGCAGTTGCATACACACCTGTGTTTTCACTCAACGATTTGAACGCCACGTCTCCAACAGCCAAAGCCAACAGATAAGAAGGAATGCGTTGTTTCATTTCGAAATGATACTTTCCGTCGGGTGATTTCACTTGCGGATTTTCAGCAGACATTAAGGCCATTAATTCTTTCGGAACTGTAACATCGGCTGAATAGGTGAAACGTACCGAAGGACTGTCTTGACAAGGAATCCACGTTCTTGCTAGAATGGCTTGTGACTGCGAAAAAAGAAAAGGCAATTCGTTTTCCTTTTCCACCCACAACAACGCTTCTGCATTCGGAGAGGTGGTGTATTGAATGCTCACCAAATTATCGATGTCGCGAATTTCCACATGGAGCGCTTGACCTAAAAAAGGCTTCTCTTCATCCAAAGTGTAACGTGCCAATCTTCCATTCACCTTCACCCACTCGATATTTAAATCTTTCGTGTCGAAGGAAATTTGCTTGGCACCTTTTTCCGCTTTAAAGTCATAGGATGCATTTGCAGTAATGACGTGCGTTTCAACATTCACATTCGCGGTCCAGTGCAAGTGAGTTACTCGTGCGTCTGACGTTGCCGCTGAATGCGGATCAAATATTTTTGAAGTGGTCATAGGGTTTATGGAATGAGGGGTTGAAGGAACTTCTTCCGAAATTTTGCACGAAGCTAAAGTCGCACAAACAGCGAACAAGAAAATGAATTTCCGCATGAATTAAACTTTTAAGATTCTTCCGAACACGCCTAAAGGCAGAAGCACTCCGCTTTCAGCATTCAAATAAAGTTCTCCGATAGACAGGTTCTTTCCTGCAAACGGACGCAATAGATTTTCTACAATCAACGGAGAAAGTCCGAGGCTGTAGGCGTTCAATACCAAGAAATGTTCTTTCGCATCTAACAATTGCAACACACCGTCGAGCAATTCTGAAATCTGCTCTTCCAACTTCCACTTCTCTCCTTTCGGTCCATGTCCGAATGCCGGAGGATCGAGTATTATTCCATTGTATTTGTTTCCTCTTCTCACTTCACGTTGAACAAACTTCAACGCATCTTCCACCATCCAACGAATGTCTTTGGTGCCTGTGAGTTGAGCGTTTTCATTCGCCCATGTAACTACTTGCTTAATGCTGTCTACGTGCGTTACCTCAGCTCCGTGCGTTGCACAAGCCACCGTGGCACCGCCTGTGTAGGCGAATAAATTCAATACTTTCGGCTTTTCAATTTGCATCTTTTGCATGGCGGTGATTGAGAAATCCCAATTGGCCGCTTGCTCTGGGAAGATTCCAACGTGCTTGAAGGAAGTCATTCCCAAACGCATGTTCAAATTCTTTCCATTGATTAATTCGTATTGAATTTTCCACTGATCGGGCATCTTCTTCATCTTGGTCCACTCGCCAATGTTGCTTCCCTTTTGCACGAAACGAACGTGTGCGCGTTTCTTCCACTCCTCGTCAGACAAGCGTTTCGGCCATACCGCCTGTGGTTCAGGACGTATGGTAATGAATTCGCCGAAGCGCTCTAATTTTTCAAAATCGCCGCAATCTATCAGGGCATAATCCTTCCAACGAGAAGGGGTATCGAGTTGAACCGTTAATGTCATGAAACAAAGGTACGCTTCTTCGCTTTATCTTCGCAGAGATATGCGCATAGCTCTAGTAGGAAATGGAAATTTAGCGTGGCACTTGAACGCTGCTTTTCGTGAAATTAATTCGCGAATTGATCTGCATGTGGTTCGCGAACTTCCTGTTTCAAGTCCATGGAAAACAACGACGCAACTTTCCGACATTAACGACAGCTATCACTTGGTTTTGTTGGCTGTTCCAGATTCTCAGATTGCGGAGGTAGCGGCACAACTTCCTGAAAAAGTTATTGCGGTTCACTTTTCTGGAGGTACTTCCATCTTGAATCTTCCGCAAAAAAACAGAGCCGTTTGTTGGCCTTGTCAAACCTTGAAGAAAGGCACTTCCATGAAGTACAACAACATTCCTTTGTTGTATGAATTCTCTAATTCCGAGACCGAGACCATAGTTCGAGCGTTTCTTGAACCTGCTATTGGCAAGTGGATTTCCGCCAACGGCGAACAAAGACAGCTCGCGCACATCTCTGCGGTTTTCTCGAACAACTTTACGAACCACCTTCAACACATTTCACAATCGTTGTTGAAGGAAGCGCAACTTCCAACCGATTTGTTTTACACCATGTTGAAAGCACATGTTGAATTGTTGGAAACGAAAGCGCCTGAAGCCATTCAAACCGGACCTGCGCAGCGTGGCGATTTAGAAACCATTGAAGCTCAAAAACAATTATTGAATAATCATGTTGAATGGAAGGAAATCTATTCCCTTCTTTCCAAAAACATTCTTGACAAATACCAATGAACTACAAAGAAAAATTAGCGGAAACGAAGATCTTTATCTTCGACGTAGACGGAGTCTTCACCGACAATATTGTTTGGTTATTTCCAGACGGCGAGCAAATGCGCACCGCGAATGTGCGTGACGGATATGCTGTTCAATTAGCAGTTAAAAACGGATTCCGCATTGCTGTAATCAGCGGTGGAAGATCTGAAGCTGTTCGCAATCGCTTTGAAAAATTAGGCGTTCATGAAGTTCACTTGGGTTCTTCGAATAAGCGTCAAGTGTATTTGGATTTAAAATCGAAGTGGCATTTTCACGACGACGATGTGTGTTACATGGGCGATGATATTCCGGATTTACCACTTTTGAAAATTGTCGGATTGGCTTGCTGCCCGGCCGATGCAGCTCCTGAAGTGAAGGAAGTATCGCATTACATTTCCAACAAAAACGGCGGACACGGCTGTGTTCGCGATTTGATGGAGCAAGCCTTGAAGCTTCACGGACATTGGATGAATGAAGAATCTGTAATTTGGTAATCATGACAAAAAGAAATTTATTCCTTCTGGCATTTTTAGTTGTAGGTGGAAATGCATTCGGTCAATATTGGCAGCAACAGGCCAACTATACCATTGACCTTTCTTTGAATACCAATGACGATTCATTTGTTGGAAAAGAAACCATTCTATACACGAACAACAGCAATGAGGAGTTAACCCAGTTATTCTTCCATTTATACAACAATGCCTTTCAACCTGGAAGCGATATGGATGTACGTTCTATGGATTTACCTGATCCCGACAGGAGAGTTGGCGATCGCATTTCGAAATTAACGAAAGAGCAAGAAGGACATTTGCATGTGAAGAGTCTTTCAGTAAACGGAGAGAATATCACTGCTACTTATGAAGAGAATGAGACTATTTTAGAAGTCAACTTGCTAAAGCCTATTCCACCGCATTCGGTTGCGAAGGTTGAAGTCGAGTTTTTCGGACAAGTGCCTTTGCAAATTCGCAGAAGTGGAAAAGACAATGCCGAAGGAATTGAATTCAGCATGAGTCAATGGTATCCTAAGATGTGCGAATACGACGAAGACGGGTGGCATCCGAATCCGTATATCGGACGTGAGTTCTACGGCATATGGGGAGACTTCAACGTGAACCTTACACTTCCAGCGAACTACGTCGTTGCGGCAGGTGGCGTATTATTGAATGAAGATGAGTCTTTCAAGCGTGTTCAAAAAGCAGGTAAGAATTTATTGACTTGGAAATTCGAAGCGAAGAATGTTCATGACTTCGTTTGGGCAGCAGATCCGGATTATGTGAGAACAGAAACACAAGTTGCTGACGGTCCAAAAATTTATTTCTATCATCAACCCGAAGAGAAATACAACGAGGCCTGGGATCGTCTTCCTGAATTCACAGCGAAAGCCTTTGCTCTGTTGAGCAAAGATTTCGGGAAATACCCCTACCCTGTTTACAACGTTATTCAAGGCGGAGACGGTGGAATGGAGTATCCAATGGCTACACTGATCACGGGTAAGCGCTCACTTCCAAGCCTTGTCGGAGTAACCGTTCATGAAGGTGCTCATTCTTGGTATCAGGGAATGTTGGCCACCGATGAAAGCAAATACTATTGGATGGACGAAGGGTTCACAAGCTTTGCAGCGACAGTGGTTATGAATGCGTTATTCCCTGCGCAAGCAGATCCTTATCACCGCGAATCGATTGACGGATATTTGGAATTGGTGAAAGCAGGAATTGAGGAACCGTTAACTACACACGCCGATCATTTCGAAACAAACTATGCATACGGAGTTGCTGCATACAGCAAAGGAGAGACCTACTTAAGTCAGTTGGAATACATCATGGGTTCAGAACTTTTCAATCAAACCATGCACACTTATTTCAACGAATGGTCTTTTAAACATCCGGAACCGGAAGACATCTTGCGCGTTGCTGAAAAAGAAAGCGGACTGGTACTCGATTGGTTCGATGAGTATTTCGTTGGAACAACGAAAACGTTGGACTATGCTGTAGACACAGTGCTTACTAGTAAAGGAGAAACTGAAATTGTGCTTGAGCGCAAAGGATTGTTCCCGATGCCTTGTGAAGTGACTGTGAGTTTCGACAATGGAAAAGAATGTGTCTATTACATTCCGATTGATTTAATGCGAGGTATGAAATTCAGAGGGGAAATGCCCGAGAATTGGAACTTCCAACAAGACTGGCATTGGGTAGATAAAACCTATTCATTGAAATTTAAAAATCCGAATATGAAAGTTGTGAAGGTGACTGTTGATGCGAAGAATCAAACCATTGACACCGACAAGACCAACAACTCATATTCAATAACCAAATAAGACGTGTTTAAAAACTATTTCGCATTTACAAAAAGCCTAGCGCTGAACTTCTTCATTGGAATGGTTATCTCCATTGGATTGCTCGTTGGGCTTGGTCCGTTAGTTATTTCTTATGGAAAGGAATTGCCATTTTCCATTCTAAGTTTTGTGGTGTTGTTCAACGCCATTTGGTGGGGATGGCAAATTGGATTTCTTTCAACGCTCATCTACATCTTTATTGGAGTTGCAGGATTAGGTATTTTTCCGAATCACGAAAGTGGTTTGAAGCATTTGTTCACCATTACCAATTGCGGATATTACTTTGGATTACTGGCGGCAGCTTTGTTGGCGGGATACTTCGCCGAAATTCCAAGAAAGAAAAAAATGCTGAATGCACTTGCTGTTTGGTTTCTTGGCCACGCGCTCATTTTGTTGTTAGGTGGATTGTACATCTACCGTATAAATCCGGAACGCGCTTGGGCATTCATTCAATTAGACTTTCCTGCTTACGCCATGAAGGCCACTGCTGGACTTATCATTACTGTTGCCTTCTTGCGTTTCGTAGAAGGACGCGAGAACTTTTACAAAGCATCTTAAACTATGAAATACATTCAACTTAGTTACAACGAAGGCGTAGCCACTGTTGCGCTTGATCGTCAAGAAAAATTCAACAGTTTCGTGATGGAAATGTCTGTTGAACTTCAAGAAGCACTTTCGGAAATTAGAAACCGAACGGACGTTCGGTGCGTGGTGTTAACTGGAAATGGAAAAGCATTTTGCGCGGGTCAAGATTTAGGTGAAGCCATTGCAACTGATGGACCCGGATTGGAAAGTATCTTGAAAGACGGATACAATCCGATCATTCGCATGATGCGTGAACTGCCTCTTCCAATTGTTGGAGCCATTAACGGTGTTGCAGCTGGTGCAGGTGCGAACATTGCCTTGGCTTGCGACTTGGTCGTTGCTTCAGAGAATGCGAGTTTCTTGCAAGCGTTCACCAAAATTGGATTAATTCCAGACAGCGGTGGAACGTACTTCCTTCCAAGAATTATTGGAACACAACGCGCAATGGCGCAAATGCTATTGGCCGATAAGGTTACCGCTGCTGAAGCCAAAGCCATGGGTTTGATTTACGATGTATATCCAACGGAAGAATTTCAAACGAAAATTACCGAACTTGCAAACCGCTTGGCAGCTATGCCTACCAAGGCATTGGCATTCACCAAGCAAGCAATCTATGCAGCTTGGAACAACACCTTGGAGCAACAATTAGATCTTGAACTTGACCTTCAGAAAAAAGCAGGACAAACCGCTGATCATCACGAAGGAGTTGCAGCATTTCTTGAAAAACGCATGCCTACCTTTACAGGCAAATAATTCAGCGCATGAGTCAATGGATTTCAATAACTGATCAATTACCGGAAGACGGACAGCGCGTGCTGGCCTTTGTTCCGAACAATACTGTTTTTCTTCCAGGAAAAACAGGCGAGACTGAATTGCGCGAGGTTATTGTTCTTCATTTCCAAAAAGATTTTTACTTGCTCGATAAAGAGAAAGCCGAAAAACACGGCGTTCACTTTTGGAAAGGGGAAGGAAATTCCAATCAGTTTTTTCTATCGGTATCGCATTGGATGCCCATGCCAACGCTAGGTGCATGAAAGAGTTGATTGAAAAGCTTCACTTAAAAAATGTGCTGAGACTTTCGGCAGCTACTGGAATAGGTCAACTTTTAACCTACGGTAGTGCTCCAATACTTTCACGCATTTACAACACCGAAGACTTCGCTTGGTTTGCTTTATTCTACGCTTGGATTATCCCATTCGCTGTACTTGCAACGCTCCGCGTAGAGTACAGTATTCCAAACGCTGAAACGGAGATGATGGCGCGTGAACGTGCGAAATTAGCGCTGAATAACGCTTGGCGCTTGGCCTCTATCATTGCTGTAGTTTTCAGCGTATTGTATTTCTTCGGTATGCACATCTCTGCGTTCGAAGCATTCCTTCCCATTGGAATTTTTACCGTTGCTGCGATTCAAACCTATAGTTTTCTCTCCACCCGATTAAACCGCTACCGCACCAATGCGCTCTATCGCGTGGTGAACAGTCTATTCATCAATGGAATTTCCATTGCACTTGGCTATTTCCTTTTCGACTATCTCGGGCTTGTAATCGGATTCATTATTGGACAAGTGATTTCCTTATGGGTGCTCTTCCAAGGAACGCGTCAGGATGAACTTACTGAAGAACCGGTGAAAGACATTTCACTCAAGAATTTCAAGCAATACATTTTCTTCAACACTCCTCAAGGCATTATTGAAACATTGCAATTGAGCGGAACCGTATGGATGTTGAATGTCTGTTTCGGCGATTCAGCAACGGGTCTGTATTTCATGTGCTGGAAAATTATTCAAGCTCCTGTAAACCTTATTAGTAACACCGTCTTTCTTACGCACTACAACAAAGCTTCTGAACTGAAGAACAAAGGCGAGTCTTATCGTCCGCTTATTCTGAGCACTGCAAAGGCGCTCATGCTTTTCAGTGGAATTGGTGCTGTATTAATTGTTGCACTCGCCCCTACTCTCTTCGCTTTTGTGTTCGGAGAAGAGTGGAGAGCATCAGGAGAAATGGCGCGTTGGTTAGCACCGTTCTTCGTTTTGAATTTCTCTGTTTCTCCGTTTTCATTCACAGCAATTCTGGAAAACGCGCAGAACAAAGCACTTGGATTAAACATCATTGACGTCATTCTAAAACTCGGTGCACTTTACGTCGGATTCCTCATGAACAGCGTCATTTGGGCCATTGGATTGTATTCGTTAGTAAGCAGTGTCATGTACTTGATCACTTTCGTTTGGTATTTGCGGTTGGCTGAAATTAAACCCCATCAGTAAAAATCTTCTCGAAATGAAAATCAAAGTCGCGCACTTCACCACCTTGCATCCGCCTTTCGACAGTCGCATATTCATGAAAGAATGTGTGAGTCTTGCGAAAGCAGGTTACGAAGTTTCACTTGTTGTTCCTCACTCGGAATCGCTTGTGCGCGAGGGCGTTCAAGTTGTTGCTCTTCCGACAACAACGAGTCGACTTAAAAAATTACTGATCACAGCGTGGCAAGGATTCTTCGCTATCATGAAATTGAACGTGAAGATCGTTCACATTCACGACCCTGAACTTATTCGCTTTGCACCGCTGTTTTGGTTATTCGGAAAGAAAGTAATTTTCGATTCGCACGAACACGTAAGCAAGCAAATTGAAAGCAAGCCTTTGGGTCCGTTGTTCGTTCGGAAAATAGCGGGATTCGTGTATTCGTGCATAGAGCAGTTCTATCTTTTGTTCTGCGTTCGAGTAATCTCTGTTACTCCGGAAATTGCGCAGGCACTTTCCAAAACGAAATCGGCTGTGGTTCGAAACTATCCGATACTCTCTCTTCCACAAATAAAAATTTCAGAACAAAAAGGAGAAGTCACTCGCTTTATCTATTGTGGTGGACTTACCGAAATACGCGGCATCTACGAATGCGTTGAAGCACTTGCTGAAGTGGACAATGCCACGCTTACACTCGTTGGTGCGTGGGACTTTGAAGCATACCGACAAAAATGTATGTCTTCGAAAGGATGGGAAAAAGTAAATGAAGTTGGACATGTTCCCGCTTCTGAAGTTTACCAGTACTACGCCAATTCACATGTTGGATTGGCCATTCTTTACCCCGAAAAAAACTACCTCGAATCGCTTCCTATTAAAGCGTTCGAATATTTGGCTTGCGGACTTCCAGTGATCATGTCGAACTTTCCGTATTGGGAAAAAACATTTGTTGAAGGATGTTACTTCGTCACCCCTTCCAACAAACAAGAAATGATTTCTGCCATGAAGCAATTGCAAAGCGAATCGCTTCGACTTGAATCTGGAGAAAGAGGAAATGTTTGGGTGAAAGAAAATTGCAGTTGGGAAAATGAAGCGCGCACGCTTGTTCAACTTTATAACGAAATTTCAAAATGAGTTCTCCTTCTGTAGGCATCGCCATTCCATGCTTTCAAGAAGCATTACACATTGAAGAATGTGTGCTATCCTGTTTGAATCAAAACTATTCAGGAATCATTCGTGTGTACGTTGCCGATGGTGGAAGTACCGACGGCACGCTTGAAAAGCTTCAGCAACTTGCGCTTCAACATGAAAATAAAATTGTTGTATTGAAGAATGAACGTCGAGTTACACCAGTAGCACTGAACCTAGGATTACAGGCGAGCAACGAAGATTTCAAAATGATTCTTGGCGCACACGCTGCTCTTCCGAATGACTACATTGAAAAATGTGTGCAGACGTTTATTGAAAATCCGGCAGCGGATTGTGTTGGTGGAATAATTATAAACGAATATCAAGATGCGACTTCTCAAGCCATTGGATGCGCCATGTCGTCTTCGTTTGGCGTGGGTAATGCACATTTCAGAACAGGAAATAAAAACGGATTTGTAGACACGGTTGCTTTCGGAATGTACCGCAAAGAAGTGTTTGAAAAGATCGGTTATTTCAGAGAAGAGCTCATTCGCAATCAAGACGACGAGTTCAACTTCCGTATGGAAATGAACGGTCTGAAATGTTACTTAAACACTGAACTTCATTCGAAATATTACGTTCGCGGAACTTTAAACAAATTGCTGAAACAATACTACCAATACGGCTATTGGAAGGTTTATGTGAACTTGCTCCACGGACAAATCACAACAGTGCGACAACTGGTTCCGTTCGGGTTTGTGTGTTACCTCATCTTGCTTTTACTGACGAATATTATTCTTCCGAAGTACTCGCTCTTCATGGCCATTCCGCTTCTACTCTATTTCATTCTGGCGCTTACCTTCGCGCTTCGATCAAACAGCAAAGAACCGCGAACGACTTTGTTAAGCTTTTTCATTTTACATTTAGGATACGGATGGGGCTATTTACGGGGTGTCGTTGAGATGAAGATTTTCGGAAAGCGTCCTACCCTTCAAAACGCACAACACAACAGATAGAATATGCGATCAGCACTTTTTATTTTATTCGCTTTGCTCATGAACACGCTTTCAGCACAGAATTTAAGTGTGAAGCAAAATTTGACTTCACCATTCATGAAATGGTATTTCAATGAAGAAGGAAAGACAGAATACATGTCGGCCTTTGTGCCAGGCAATGTGCACAGAGATTTGGTGCTGAATAAAATTATTCCTGATCCGCTTGTCGGCACGAATGAAGGCGCTGCGCAATGGGTCTCTGAAAAAAGTTGGGAGTACACGTTGAACGATTTCGTTTGCGAACCGAACATGCTCCTTCAAGATAAAATTGAATTGCGCTTGAATGGAATAGACACCTACGCAAAAATTTTCCTCAACAATACTTTTCTGGGTGAAACGAACAACGCGTTCGTGCAATTCGATTTCAATGTGAAAGGAATTATTCTTCCGAAAGGAAATAAGCTTCGCATTGTTTTTTCTCCGGCTGAAGCCTACGCGAAACAAAAATTAGCGGAACGCATTCTTCCGCTTCCAGGCGACAGCATTCGCGCGGTTTGCAGAAAGCCGCAGTATCACTTTGGTTGGGATTGGGGACCGAAATTGGTGACGTGTGGAATTACGAAACCCATTGAATTGGTTGGACATACGGATCTGCTGTTCGAAACATTTGGCGTTGAAACACTTTCATTGAATGAAGGAAAAGCACAGATGCGCGCGCATGTACATTACCGCGCCGACAAAGAAGAAAAGATTACTGTTGCATTTAATTTCGGCGGACAAGTATTCAAGGAAGAATTTGTTTCGCGCGTGGGTGAACACGATTTCATTTTTCAATTTGAATTAAAAGAACCCAAGCTGTGGTGGCCGAATGAAGCAGGAGAACCCTTCATGTATTTGGTTCAGTGTACCCTTCTAACAGCAGGTGGGAAAGCAAATACAAGAGTGATTAAAACGGGAGTTCGCACCATTGAGTTGGTGAATAAACCCGATGAATTCGGCGAGAGTTTTTATTTCAAGGTAAACGGAAAAAGCATTTTCATGAAGGGCGCGAATTATATTCCGTTGCGCATGCTTCCTTCCGTTAACAGTGAATCTGAATACCGAATTCTATTGGAACAATGCAAGGGCGCGCATTTCAATATGCTGCGCGTTTGGGGTGGAGGAATTTACGAGAGCGATCTGTTTTATTCGCTTTGCAATGAACTTGGCATTCTCATTTGGCAAGACTTTATGTTTGCGTGCAGCATGTATCCGGGCGATGCAAAATTCTTAGAAAGCGTTCAGAAGGAAGCCGAACAAAATGTCCGCAGAATTTCTTACAATCCATGCATGGCGCTTTGGTGCGGCAACAACGAAAACGCAGAAGGCTGGTCGAATTGGGGATGGAAGTCAGGGCTTTCAGCGTCCTCTGTTTCTGCGATTGACAGTGAATACAATCAATTGTTCAATCAACTTTTACCCGGCATTGTTGGTCATTTTTCGAACCTTCCATACTGGCCATCTTCTCCGCAATTCGGAAGAGGAAATCAAGAGTCGTTAAATGTAGGCGACTCGCATTACTGGGGGTTGTGGCACGACGAGCAACCGTTTTCTGTGTTGGAAACGAAGGTGCCTCGATTCATGAGTGAGTTCGGCATGCAAAGTTTTCCAAGTGAAGATGTATTGAAGTTAATGTCGCCCCTTGCTCCTTACGACATGAATTCGGAAGGAATAAAATTGCATCAGAAAAACGCACGTGGTTTTGGTTTAATGAAGCAATACACCGAGCAGTGGTATCCGGAAGCAAGCACACTTCCTGTTCCCGAGTATGCGAAGCTTACGCAAGAAATGCAAGCCGAAGGTATGTGTCGCGCCATTGAAGTTCAGCGCAGCAGTCCGCGTTGCGGAGGCACCTTGTACTGGCAGTTGAATGACGTGTGGCCTTCGTTTTCGTGGAGCAGTATTGATGTGTTGGGAAAGGAAAAAATCTTCCATCAAAAATTAAAAGAGAGTTACGCTCCGCAATTGTTGACATACAAAATTGAAAACGATTCGCTCTACATCATTTGGGTCGACGATCAATTTAATAAGCCCTATGACGTGAAAGTTTTCGGAGAAATAAAACAACTTCAAAAGAAACACGCCAGAGGCCTTGGTTTCAGCAATTACACCATTGCAGTTAATGGACGCATCTCTGTCAGTGAAGGCATTTCACTTAAAGAATTAAAAGGGAAACAAAAGCGAATGTTGATGCTTAATGCGGAGTATAAGGATATTCTTTTAGAAAGAAGCTTTACGATTCGCTAGAATGTCTTTCAGACGAATGTTGGCTTTGCCAACGAATGTCTTTGACGAATGCCGGAGGCGAATATCCGAAGGACTTTAATTAATATTGCGAAGCATCGTCGAAGACTGTCGTTCGAAGAACATTCGTCTGAAAGACATTCTCTCCTTAAAAAGGAGACTCTTCCCCGCCGGTGAAGGTAAAGTCTTCGTCATCGCCGAAGTCGTCGTTCATCTTCGAAGCAACGGTTATAGTAGTTGCGCCGCTATCTAAGAAAGAATTGTTCGCAGGAATCGCTCTAGCTTCCGTTGACCCTCCGTTGAAATCGTTGTTGAAGTTATATCCGTCAACGTCTGCGAATTTCGCTAGGTTCGCAATGAAGCGAAGACGAATGTTATCGAGTCCACCGTTTCGGTGTTTCGCAATAATTAATTCAGCCAGACCTTGAGAAGGTGTGCGTTCGTTGTCGTTGAATTCGGTTAGACCATAATATTCCGGACGATAAATGAATCCTACGATATCGGCATCTTGCTCAATCGCACCCGATTCACGTAAGTCGGAAAGCATCGGACGCTTATCTCCTCCGCGTGTTTCCACGGAACGCGAGAGCTGTGAAAGGGCAATTACCGGAACATCTAATTCCTTTGCAATTTGCTTAATGGAACGCGAGATGGTTGAGATCTCTTGTTCACGGTTTCCACCTTTGCTGTCGCCAGCAGTCATGAGTTGAAGGTAATCGATGATGATTAATTCAATTCCGTGATTCGATTTCAATCGACGACATTTCGCACGTAATTCGAAAACCGAAAGCGCGGGAGTATCATCGATGAAGATTGGCGCTTCAGAAAGATTTGTTACGCGTTGGTGAAGCTGCGTCAATTCATAATCTTTCAATTGTCCTTTACGAAGCTTTTCTGAATTGATCTCTGTTTCGCTGGCGATCAAACGTTGAACCAATTGAACTCCGGACATCTCGAGAGAGAATACCGCAACTGGACGTTTGAAATCGACTGCTACGTTTCTGGCCATGGACAATACGAAAGCCGTTTTACCCATACCCGGACGAGCCGCGATAACGATCATGTCCGACTTCTGCCATCCGCCTGTAAGTTTATCCACAGCGTTGAATCCGGTTGGCGTGCCGCTCACACCGTCTTCGTTCTTGCGTGCTGCCTCAATGGCGTCCATAGCGGTCTTCACGAGAGTGCTCATTTTATCTGAAGACTTACGAATGTTTCCTTCCGCAACTTCGAAGATGTTGCTCTCTGCTTTATCGAGCAAGTCGAAGGTATCGGTTGTTTCGTCGTAGGCAGCTTTAATGATGTCGTTCGAAACGCGTATTAATTCACGTTGAATGAATTTTTGCGAAACGATACGAGCATGTGTTTCAATGTTTGCGGTTGACGCAACGCGGTTGGTCAGTTGCGAAATGTACAATGGACCTCCAACGAAATCGAGTTTCCCTGATTTTCGAAGGGCTTGCGTAACGGTAAGAATATCTACAGCCTGTCCAGCCCCGAAGAGCTCACGAATAGCCTCGAAAATATCTCCGTTTGCTTCTTTATAAAACGATTCTGGACGCAGGATATCGATAACAGCGTTAAGCGATTTTCCTTCGAGCAGCATGGCACCAATAACGGCTTCCTCCAAATCAATGGCTTGTGGCGGAAGTTTCCCCATTTCATTCGCTGGCATGAAGTCGCGAATAGCGGAAACTCTGTCTTTGCGTGGATTTTTCGGTTTGTAGTTATTGTCTGTTGCCATAGGTTTTCGGTTCAAGAAGGACCTCAAAATTAGTTCAGAGTGATTGATTGTGGGGGCAAAAGTTTTACAACTTGAGCTTTTGATAGTATGTGAATAACTTGAATTGCTTCGCAATCAATCCGCCCTGCGGATCAATCTGAGTCCCTCAGATCAATTGCGAAGCAATCCAATATTACTATACATCTGAAGGATTGATCGCTGAAGGTGATTGATCACGCAGTGATTTATCCGAAGGATTATACCCGAACAACTTGCCTATAATTCAAGCTTATGGGCTATTTTTACAAGAACAATGAGCAACACTAAAATTTCCATCCGATTCTTTAATGACCGCGAAGTTCGCGCGGTTTGGGATGAAGAAAACGCTAAGTGGTGGTTTTCTGTTTTGGATGTTGTTGCTGCTATTAACAATGAAGAGGATTATTCAAAGAGTCGAAACTATTGGAAATATTTGAAGACTAAGCTTAAGAAGGAAAACAATCAGTTGGTTAGTATTACTAACCAACTGAAACTGTCCGCTGCTGATGGCAAAATGTATAAAACTGATATGCTAGATAGTGAGGGTGTTTCAACCCTTGCCAAAACGTTTCCTAATAATCGCGGTCTTCAATTCCTTGATTGGTTTATATACAGCGAGGACAGTTTAGACGGGCAAAGTAAGAAAAAAGCTTATACCCTATTTGAAGGAAATTTAATTCACTCAATCGAAGTTGGAACAACAAAAGGCCTGCAGCAAATTCATGCTTACCTGTTTGGTGGACTTTATGAATTTGCTGGACAAATTAGACAGAAGAATATTTCGAAAGGAGGATTTCAATTTGCTATGTCGAAATTCTTGGTTGAAAATCTGAAGCAAATTGAGTTGATGCCTGAGTCAACCTTTGATGAAATTGTTTCGAAGTATATTGAGATGAACATCGCTCATCCGTTTATGGAAGGTAATGGCAGAAGCGCTCGTGTATGGCTTGATTTAATTCTAAAAAAACGCATTCA
Organism: Flavobacteriales bacterium; assembly: GCA_030729695.1. Taxonomy (GTDB): domain Bacteria; phylum Bacteroidota; class Bacteroidia; order Flavobacteriales_D; family Sanyastnellaceae; genus CAIZGX01. Next base: position 57,458 of record JANQWV010000033.1, read on the forward strand.
AAAGTGCATCGATTGGAGTCAAATAGGCAAACGTGAATACATGAATGCAATGGTACTTAGTCCAACCAAGAGCCAAGTTTTAAAAACTCTTCTTCAAAATGCATTAACCACGAAAATCAATGATCGTGAGATGTTCATGAAAGGAATTGATTATTCGTACTACTACGAAGAGAATGAGTGAGGCACTGCATAATTCATCCGAAGGATTGATCGCCGCAGGTGATTGATCACGCAGTGATTGATCCGAAGGAAAGTATATTCTTCTTAATATTACCGAGAGAACTAACTATTCAAAAAATCATGACCCGCCAACACACTTTCACTGCTAACATAGAATGGACTGGAAACATGGGAACAGGAACTTCAGCTTATACTGAATATTCGAGGAATCACACGTTGTCTGCTGAAGGGAAGTCACCTCTCGCCTGTTCTTCTGCCCCGGAGTTTCGCGGCGATGCGACAATGTATAATCCGGAAGACATGTTGTTGTATTCCGTGTCTTCGTGTCACATGCTGTGGTTCTTGCATTGCTGCGCAGACGCTGGAGTGATTGTAACAGCCTACACAGACAAACCCCAAGGCACATTGGTTATCGATTCAAACGGCATTGGAAAGTTCACAGAAATAACACTTCATCCAGTTGCCACTTTGCAAAATCAGGAAGATGAAAATCAACTTGCGGCCTTACATGAAAAAGCACACAAAAATTGCTTCATTGCGAATAGTTTGAATTGTCCGGTGGAAATTAAACTATAAATACACTTTCATAGTTATTCGAAAAGAAAAATTTCTCCAATGAAAAAACACCTCAAATTCTTCACCCTTACAATTTGGATCTTATTTTCTAGAAGCTACGACGCGTATTGCACGCACACGCTTACTCCAGATCTTTCGAAAGAGGCGAACCCGTTAGTAACAGTAGCGGGCGTTTCTTCGTGGTCAGTATTGCTCATTATACTCTGCTGTCTAACAGCTTACGCTCTATTCGCTTTTTATATCCGAACCTACAAACCCACCAGTCTCCTTCCTGAAGAAAAAGGATATTCATTCAATCATTTTGTTGCGTTCTTATTTTTAGGATACAAAGACGAATGGTTCGCCACCTTGTATAAACTTCCTTCATCGTTAACACGCTTCAACAATTACATGGGTGAAGTGCTTATCAAATGCCTGGCATTCGCAGGATTGGTTTCAACGCTTATGTGGATACTCATTCATAATTCCGAGTATTACAGATCGATTCACAACGCACCAATTATCTACACCCTTCTAATAGGTGGATGTTTCGCAATCATTTATAGATGGAATAAGTCTGAGTATCAGCGATATTCGATTCTAGATTGAAAAACCCCGAAGTCTTTACCGTTCGTTGCTGAACACTCACCAAAATTAAAAGTTCTTGAAACTGTCTCTTCTCTGTCAAAACTTTTTTGCATTAATTTCACCCTTCCGAGAAAAATGCAAAAATCCATGACCGCAACAAAATTGATTTGGGAAGAAGATTTAGAAACATCTTCTAAAAAATACCATATCTATGGCGCATGGATAGCCATTATTTTCGACCCTGTTTTTGGAATTACAGACTACTTCAACATTCCGCATGCCTTCACGCAAATTATGTCTTTGCGCTTAAGCGTTTCGGCAATAGCGGCAATGGCGTTGTTGGCGCACAAGTACAAGTACATCAATTCCAAAATGCTCATTTTCATTCCTTTTTTGCTCATTTCCTTTCAAAACGCCTACACCTTTAGTGTTATCAATGTTGAAGATTTCACAGGACATTCGCTCAATTACTTGGCCTTGTTTATTGGAGGAGGTATGTTTGTTTTGTGGAATTGGTATTACTCTTTGGCTATTATCATTCCTTCTGTTGCAGCTACATGCTACTTCTTTCAAATGAACCACCAATTGAATACGGAAGAGGCTCTAATAAACGGAGGGCTGCTGCTTATCGTTGTAGCCATTTTTATGTTCGTTCTCATTGAAACGCGCTATAGACTTACCATTTCAAATATTAAATTCAAGCTGGCCTTGCTAGAAGCGAACGATGCCTTGGCCAATGAGAAGTCGCAATCAGATAAACTACTGCGCAATATCTTGCCCGATGAGGTTGCCGATGAACTGAAAACAACAGGGAAAGCAAATGCAAAGCACTACCCAAAAGTTTCGGTGTTGTTTACAGATTTCAAAGGGTTTACAGTGAGAAGCGCGAACATGACTCCTGAAGAAGTGATTGAAGAATTGAACAAATGTTTTTCCGCTTTCGATGCCATTGTAGAAAAATACAATCTTGAAAAAATCAAAACTATAGGAGATGCTTACATGTGTGCTGGCGGATTGCCAATTGCCAATGACTCCAACCCTATAGATGCTATTCGCGCTGGTTTGGCTATGCAAGAATACATGACAGCGTATAAAAACGAGTGCATTGCCAAGGGCGAACCTTATTATGAATGCAGGCTTGGCATCAATACAGGCGAAGTAGTAGCGGGAGTTGTCGGCACTAAAAAATTCGCATACGACATCTGGGGCGATACTGTGAACACGGCAAGCAGAGCCGAAAGTAGCGGCGCAGTAGGCCTGGTGAACATTACCGAAACAACCTACGAGTTGGTTAAGGACATATTCACCTGCGAGTATCGCGGCGACATTGAAGTGAAAGGAAAAGGACTCATGAAAATGTATTTTGTGTTGGGGGAAAAAACAACCTAAAATAATTCTTCGAATCAATTGCTTCGCAATCAATCTTTCAGATCAATCCTTCGGAGAAAATCCGAAGTATGAATTTCCTTACAAAACATTCAATCGTTGAAGTATAATGCGGACTCTTCTTTACGTCGCTTTACCAATCCCTGCAACAAGATTCCTTTAGCGGTTGTATATCGAGTTTCAATCCAATTTCGAATCAAAACATTTGAAGCTGATTCATTAATCAATTCAAACAACGTATCCGAACCTCCCGTATTGAAAGAGTGAGATACCAAAGCATCGAATTGATTCTGATTCAAAGTGACACTGATTCTTTCACTTACTAGTTTTTCAAAACGCATTAAATCGTTCTTCAGTAAAATCTCAGCCATCTCATTTGAAATAACATCTTTAGGTGTTACACTCCTGCTTGATATTTGAGTTGAACCATAACCGATCGTCCAGACACCTGCTGGACATAGATATGCTTGTAAACGCAAACCTTCAAACTTCTTAATGAATTCAATACCCGCAGTCGAAATTTTCATAGCTAAAGACTGAGTAAAAAACTAACTTCCAATTACGAAGTAGGAACAGTTCAATCCTTCGGATGAATTACGAAGTAGGAATAACGCAGTTCCAATTACATAGTAGGAATAACGTAGTTCCAATTACGAAGTAGGAATAACGAAGTTCAAATTACTTAATCCCAAATATCTTCTTGAAATTCTTCGAAGTCTCTGCCGTCTCTTCCCAAGGGAATAAATTCACCTTAATGGTTTTTGGCTTCTGACCGTTTGGCATCTTGAAGGTCTTCGTTACTGTCTTAGGCGTGCGACCCATGTGACCGTAACTCGCTGTTTCCTTGTACATAGGTGTGCGCAAGTTGAAACGTGTTTCAATTTCATACGGAGTCATTCCTACATTCTTCGAAATCAAAGATGCGATTTGTCCGTCGTTCATAGCTACACGCGCAGTTCCGTATGTGTTCACATAGAATCCAACTGGCTTAGCAACTCCAATGGCATAAGCCACTTGAACCAACACTTCGTCGCAAACACCCGCTGCAACCAAGTTCTTCGCAATGTGACGCATCGCATATGCTGCGCTGCGGTCTACTTTACTCGGATCTTTCCCGCTGAATGCGCCACCACCGTGTGCGCCCTTTCCACCGTAAGTATCTACAATAATCTTTCTTCCAGTTAATCCAGTGTCACCGTGAGGACCGCCGATTACAAACTTTCCAGTCGGATTAACATGCAGCGCATACTTCCCGTCAAACAACTTCTGAATGCGCTTCGGTTGCTTCTTCATAACACGAGGAATCAAGATCGTGCGAACATCTTCTTTAATCTTCGCCAACATCTTCGCTTCCTTGTCGAAATCGTCGTGCTGTGTGCTCACCACAATCGCAGAAATACCCATTGGCTTGTGATCGTCTGAATACTCAATGGTTACTTGGCTCTTCGCATCTGGACGCAAGTACTTCATTTGCTTTCCTTCTCTGCGAATAGCAGACAATTCACGCAACAACGAATGTGCTAACTCCAAAGGAAGCGGCATGTAATTGTCGGTCTCGTTCGTTGCATAACCGAACATCATACCTTGGTCTCCGGCGCCTTGATCTTTCTTGTTCTTCTTGTCTACCCCTTGATTAATATCGGCAGACTGCTCGTGAATAGCAGATAAAATTCCGCAAGACTTCGCTTCGAACATATACTCACTCTTCGTGTATCCAATTTCAGAAATGGTATCACGAATAATATCTTGTAAATCTACATAAGCCTGAGACTTCACCTCTCCTGCTACAACTACTTGACCTGTTGTAACCAACGTTTCACAAGCCACCTTCGACTCGGGGTCTTGCGCCAAAAACGCATCAATTAACGCATCTGAAATTTGATCGGCTACTTTATCTGGGTGCCCTTCAGACACAGACTCTGATGTGAAAAAATATGACATATCTATTTAATTATTTTCTGTTTAATTTGAATTCAACGACTCACTCCACTTCGTTCTAACGGGTGGCGTGAAGTCTGGATTCGGCACTTGCTCTGGATCATATCCGAACAATTTATTTTCTTTAATCAAGGTGTCAACATACGTCGGTACCATTCCTTCCCAACCTTCGTGTCCGTTCTGAATATGCTCTAAAGCATCGCGAGAGTAAATGGACAAAACATCTGGATTGTATTCAGCAATGTCAACAATACGCTTGTTGTCTACCATGTAGCGGAAGAGCGGCAACAAACGCGGATGAACAGGACAGTTTTCTGTCGTGTACAAGGTGTTTGTCTTTTCGTCGAACCACGGGTACAAGTATATTTTCAAATCTCTGCTGAAGAGAATTCCAAATGCAGCTAAAATTCCGCCGTTTAAATTGCGGTAGTATTTCTCGTCAAACAACTCCACCAACATATTTGTCCCCATGATAATACCCATACGTTCGTTGGTGTATTTCGTGAAGTACTCTGCCAGCTTGTAATATTTCGAATAGTTTGAAACCAATACGGTTTGTCCAAGTGAACATAAAATCTCTGCGCGATCTAAAAAGTCTTGCTCATCAATCTCTCCCTCTGAACGCAAGTTGTTCAAGGTTATTTCGAACAACACCTGAACTTTTTCTGGATCTACTTTACGATCGGCTTCGAACATCTTCAAGCCTTTCGCTATCATGTCAATGTTAACCTTTGTAACAGGTCTGAATGATCCGCGCAACGCCAAGATATGTTTCTTGTAAAGAACGTCTGCTGCTTGCAAGTTCTCTCCATCTGGAGAGAAAATAACCGCTTCAGTCATTCCGTTTTTCACGAGTTGCAAAGACATGATACGGTTGTCTACATTATCGAAATCGGGTCCTGTAAATTGTATGGTATCAATTTCAACCTGATCGCGATTCAAATTATCGTAAAGCGATTGCAACAATTCTTTCGGCTGCTTGAACGTGTAAAAACATCCGTACAACAAGTTAACTCCCAAAGTCCCAACGGTAGCTTGCTGAAGCAACACATCGCTTTCATGCAAGCGTGCGTGAATAATGACAACGTTCGGCTCTCTGTTCGCAGCTGATTGAAACTTCACACCCATCCATCCGTGACCTTGAATGGTCTTCTGAAAATTAATGGTTGCGAACGTGTTTGCGTAACTGAAAAATTCCTTGGTCGGATGATCGTCGCGATTCAATCGCTCTTCAATCAAACGATACTCGTGATTGAGCATGTTGTCTACGCGTGCTTTGCAAACGTATCTTCCCTTCTCTTCCTTCCCATAAATGGCATCGCTGAAGTCCTTGTCATAAGCGCTCATTGCTTTCGCAATGGTGCCGCTTGCGCCGCCCGCACGAAAGAAATGACGCACGACTTCTTGTCCAGCACCAATTTCTGCAAACGTTCCGTAGATATCTTTATTGAGATTAATTCTCAACGATTTCTGAGCAGGCGATAAAACAACGCGATCCAATTCCACTTTCCTAAAGTTTATTCAAAATTAAACCACCTTTGGCGAAATGCCTTAACAAATATTCAAAATCTTTGTGCACTAATTCGTGCGCATGGCTTTCTCCAAAGCTTCCATGGCAACAAGGGTTGCAGGACATCTGTGAAGATTAGCAGTGTATACTTCGGTCTGATCGAAAAAATCTCTGCGATACATGTGCGGAAATGTTGCGCAATCTTGCGGACGCAACTCGTAAACCCCACACAACCCCTTTTCCATATCGAAAAACTGACAAGGCTGCGTTGTGTTTACAATATCGCCGGTTGCTTCATCTATGAACAACCACTTATCGAAGAACTCTTGATAAGTCATTCCCAAATGCTCCGCTAGTCTCTTCACCTCTGACTTCTTCCAAGTAGGTGTCATGGTTCTGCAACAATTGCCGCAAGCGGTACAATCGATTTTACTCCAAGCTTCTTTCTGCGCGGCAACAATGTGTGGCTTCGCTGATTTGGGCTGATTCTTCGAAAGTTTTTTAAGAAAAGCAGTTAGCACTTTCTTCTTGCGATAAGCACGTATTCTGAATTTTTTAGAGAAGGGCGATTCTGACATGTCGCCAAAAATAAGACAAAAAAAGAAGGCAAGCCCCTTATATCGCACCGCTACAACTTTCTACCTTTGCTGCCTTCCGGCCCTGGAGGATTTGAAAGGAGCTGGTCGTATAAGACTTGCCTTTGTGCAAATGTAAGGTGTGAATCGCATCATTGCAAAATCATTCGTTACTTTTGCGAAAGAAAAATAAAAAATGTCACAAGAGAACCAAATCTACCCACCATCAAAAAAGGAAGTCTTTCAAATTCTTTTTAAGTTCGGAATTGGGATTGCATTAGGCGACATGCTCTGCGAGCAACTCATCGCTTGGTTCCCCTCTATGGCATTTATCTTCGAGCTATTTGCAGTAATTATAATTGTATTCGGACTAACACTTGCAATTAACAAGTACAAATCCTACTTCGAAGGATTCAATTACGGAAAAGCGTTGTGGTTCTGTCTGCGCATAGGCATGGTAGTAGGATTGGTTAAAATGTTCTTCACGTTCATTCAACTGAGCTACATAGACAATTCGATGCTAATTTTTATGACAGAAGAAATTAAAAAGTCCCTCACAAATACTGAGGGCATTAGCCGAGATCAGCTAAATGAAATATTAAACAGTGGGCTTATCGAAACATTTGTTTCGCCGCCATTTATTGCAATTATGGTTTGGATTGGCACATTCTTCCAATATCTTTTTATCGGATTGTTTATTTCAATCTTTCACAGAAAAAGCAATAATCCATTCCAACAAGCTTAACACATGAACTGCTCTCTGGTCATTCCTCTTCTTAACGAAGCCGAGTCGCTTCCTGAATTGCAACGTTGGATTAACGAGGTTATGCAACGCGAGCAAATGTCTTACGAAGTCATCTTTGTAGACGATGGTTCAACCGACAACTCCTGGAACGTCATTCAAGAATTGAAGAAGACCTACCCTACCGTTCGCGGGATTCGTTTTTCGCGCAACTACGGAAAATCGGCGGCGTTACACATGGGATTTCAAGCGGCGCAAGGAAATGTGGTGTTCACTTTAGATGCAGACCTTCAAGATTCTCCGGAAGAAATTCCTGCTATGGCGCGAATGATTTTAGATGAAGGATACGATGTTGTTAGCGGATGGAAGAAGGAACGCTTCGATCCACTTTCGAAAACTATTCCAACGAAATTATTCAATTGGGCTACGCGCAGAATGACGGGCATTCACTTGAACGATTTTAATTGTGGTTTGAAGGGCTATCGCAAAGACGTGGTGAAGTGTGTGGAAGTGTATGGTGAAATGCACCGCTACATTCCGGTGTTAGCGAAGCAACAAGGGTTCAAGAAAATTGGTGAAAAAGTGGTGAAGCATCAAGCCCGTAAATTCGGTTCAACGAAATTCGGAATGGAGCGTTTCATGAATGGATTCTTAGATCTATTGACTATTTCATTCATGTCGAAATTCGGCAAGCGCCCTATGCATTTCTTCGGGACGTTGGGAACCTTGGTGTTCATGATCGGATTCCTTTCATTCGCCTACATCGGCGGTTCGAAATTGTATGCGCTTTACCTAGGCGAAACAGCGAAAAACATTGCTGAACAAAGTCCGTTCTTCATTGCACTCACCTGTATGATCATTGGAACGCTTTTGTTTTTAGCCGGATTCTTGGGCGAACTTATTTCTCGGAACAGCGCTACACGCAACGATTACAGCGTTGCCGAAACGTTGAACTAACGACTTCCGAAAATTGCACTGCCAATTCGAACAAGCGT
>JANQWV010000033.1:66026-78748 GCA_030729695.1 Flavobacteriales bacterium
CCGAAACGTTGAACTAACGACTTCCGAAAATTGCACTGCCAATTCGAACAAGCGTGCTTCCTTCCTCAACGGCAATTTCCCAATCGCCGCTCATGCCCATACTTATTTCATTGAAGTTTTCTCCGAAGAGCGGCTTCAACAAAGAAAAAATGCGATTCACTTCTTGAAATTCTTTTCGAATGAGCGACTGGTCTTCTGTGAATGAAGCCATGCCCATGACACCGCGAAAGTTTACGTTTGAATACGATTCTTTTTGCGAAGCAATTTCCAACACTTCCTCTTCCGAAAATCCGAATTTACTTTCTTCTGTTGCAACATGAAGTTGCAATAAAATTTCAATCTGCTTATTTAATTTCTTGGCTTGCTTATCTATTTCCTTCAAGGTGGAAATAGAATTCACTCCGTGAATAAGCGCAACGAACGGAGCAATGTACTTCACCTTATTCGACTGCAAATTCCCAATGAAATGCCATTCAATATCGGTTGGAAGTTGCGTATGCTTGTCTACCAATTCCTGCACATAATTCTCACCGAAGATGCGCTGTCCAGCAGCATAAGCCTCTTGCAAATCCTGAACAGGTTTTGTTTTGGAAACAGCCACCAGCTTCACGTGTGAAGGAAACTGATTCGTGTAGAATTTTATTTGGTCTTGAATGTGGCTCATCGCATCGGATAAATTACCAATCCGCTTCTTAGCTTCGGTAAGATGTAGGTACTCTTCGGAGGCATGGTAGACCCTTCGTCGGAAATACGCATGAGTGTTTCCGTTGAAATTGGATGAAGCAAGAACGCAAAATCTGCTTTTCCTTCATCAACCATTTTCGCTATCTCACTTGTTGGAACCAATCCGTCTGCATGCGCAATACGCTTGTCGGTGCGTTCATCTTCAATTCCAAAAATCGGATGAAGAATATTTTTCGAAAGCCATTCGGCATCGATGACATTTTTTTCTTTTTCAAATTGAAAAGCATACCACTTACCGCTGGTGTACACGCCAATTCTTCCTTCACTCAAATTCAATTCGGGTTCTTTCACTTCGTGAAGAGCACCCAATTTATTCAAGTCGGAAAGGAACACATTCAAATCGAATTCAACCACACATTTCACCAAACGGTGAAAACCTAAAATTTTCATTTGCACTTGCGAAAGCACGAGCGCCATGAAGTATTGATAGACTTCTTCATTGATTCCCTCTTCCGCTTTGCGCTGCTTCAACGCAACACTGCTCGCGCTTCTGTGGTGTCCGTCTGCAATATAGAGCTCTGGCACTTCAGCCATTGCCGCTTCTATTTCCTGAATATCCTCTTGCGCACTTACCTTCCACACCGTGTGCTTCACACGGTCGGTGGTAGAGAAACAATACAACGGCTGCTGCTTGCAAATACGTTCGATGAGCGGCTGACAAGGCTCGTCTTTCGACATCAGCAGAACAGGCTCTGCATTGATTCCTGTTGTGTCCAAGTAATCTGTGAATCTTCCTTCACGCTGACTAATGGTGTGCTCGTGAATTTTGATTTTCCCTTGCTCGTAATCTTCAACAGCAATAGCACCTAGCAATCCTTGAAAAGAAAATTCAGGTGTGTCTTGTCGGTAGATAAAAAAAGATTGCGCTTCTTCTTGAGCGAATATTTCTTCATTCAAAAACTTTACGTAATTCTTTCTTACTTCTTCGAAATAAGCAATACGTCTTCCGCGGTAATCGCCGTCTACATCGGGGTGAATGACGTGCAGAAAAGTATAGGGATTACCCTTCAACTTATCTATTAAATCTTCTTTTGAATAGGACACGTAGGAGCGCGAAGCAACCAAGTGCACCTTATCTGCTGCAGGCAATACCGCTTTGAATGGTTTGAACTTCATCTTATGCGCCTTGCATAATTCGTTTCACATTGTCTGATATCTCTAAACCAATGCGCTCCTGCGCTTCGGCTGTAGCTGCACCAATGTGTGGAGTAGTAATAATTTTTGAATGCTTCAACAATGCTGCATTGGGACGTGGTTCATTTTCGAACACATCTAAACATGCTCCGGCAATAACGCCGTTGTCTAACGCTTCAATAAGTTCAGTTTCGTTAATGGTTCCGCCACGACTGGTGTTAATCACCACCGCGTTTTTCTTCATGAGTGCGAACTCTGCTGAACCAATAACCGAACTTCCATTCGGTTGTTTCGGAACGTGTAACGAAATGAAATCGCTTCCGCGAAGAACTTCTTCGAAAGAAGAAACATTTAATTTCACTTCAAGCGGAGAACCGTTGATTGAAAGCGTTAACGTCTCTTCCGTCTTCGAACGATCGAAGAACATTACGCGCATGCCGCATCCCAAAGCGTATTCAGCCAATGACATTCCAATGCGGCCGAGGCCAACAATGCCCAATGTCTTTCCCTTCACCTCTTTTCCCTTCCCATAGTTCTTCTTCAACACTTCGAAAGTCTCTTCTCCGTTTACTGGCATTGCGCCACCGGCTTGATAAAGAAATCTGTTCGAAGCAAACATCATAGCCATTACCAATTCCGCTACGCTAGCGCTGCTGCTCGCAGGGGTATTGAAAACGTCAACACCTTTTTCACGCGCATACACTGCGTCAATATTATCGATACCTACTCCACCACGACCGATGAACTTCAAATTCGGACAAGCGTCTATTAACTCTTTTCTTGCTGTCGTTGCACTGCGCACCAAAAGTCCGTCTATGTTTTCATTGTGAATGAAACCAGCCAATGCATCTTGACTTACTTTTTCTGTAAGCACTGTGCAGCCCATGGCTTCCAAAGCAGCCTGTCCTTTTGCGTCTATTCCGTCGTTTGCTAAAATCTTCATCTTATCCGTTTTTACGTTCGAATTCTTTCATTACATCTACCAACACTTGAACGCTTTCCAAAGGAAGTGCGTTGTACATGGAAGCGCGGTATCCGCCAACACTGCGGTGTCCAGCAATTCCGCTAATTCCTGCTTCTTTCCACATGGCATCGAATGCAGCAGTGTGCTCTTCGTTGTTCAGACGGAAGGTTGGGTTCATCCAAGAGCGACTCTCCGGAACGCTGTGTCCGTGGAATAAACTGTTGCGATCCAATTCAGCGTAGAACAACTCTTGCTTCGCACGGTTGTGAATTTCCATTCCTTTCAACCCACCGTTTTCTTTGATCCAGCGAAGCATGAGCATACTTGCGTAAACCGAAAACACTGGAGGCGTGTTCGCCATGCTGTCTTTTGAAATATGAGACGCCAAGTCTAAGTACGAAGGAAGTTTTCTTCCTGTCTTACCTAACATTTCTTTGTCTACGATGTACAATGTTGCTCCAGCAGGACCCATGTTCTTCTGCGCACCTGCGTAGATCAAAGAGAAATCATTTGCGTTGAATTGTTTCGAGAAAATATCTGAACTCATGTCACACACCAACGGCACATTCACTTTCGGGGTGCTCTGATATTGTGTACCGTAAATGGTGTTGTTGGAAGTGTAATGAAAATAATCGTATCCATCTACCGAGGGCAACTCTGGAATATGATTGTGGTTCGAAGCAGAGCTGTCGGTAATCACATCAATGTTTCCAACCAACTTCGCTTCTTTAATTGCACCACTCGCCCAAACACCAGTATTCGTGTAAGCTGCCTTTCCACCTTCCTTCAAAATATTCAAAGGAACCATGTAGAACCCGAGTGTTGCGCCGCCTTGAAGAAAAAGAACTTCGTAGCGATCTTCAAGATTCAAAATATCTTTCACCAATTGACGCGCTTCGTCCATTACACGCTCGAAGTTTTTACTTCTGTGTGAAATTTCAATCAACGACAATCCCATGCCGTCGAATTCACGAATAGCATCTGCCGAACCTTCGATAACAGATGAGGGTAAAATGCAAGGACCCGCGCTAAAATTGTGTACTTTTTTCATGATTCAAATGTAGTCTTTAAATGTTTCTTACTGATTTTGTAATTGTGAAATTTTCTGTTGAATGGCTTCCTTGTTTCGTTCAAGAATAACCAAGTCAAGTAGTTCATTGATTAGCTCTACATCGTAGACCTGACTTAATGAAGCCGTAATGCAATCCATTCGATTTTCTTCCAACTCAATGGTTGAAATAATTTTTACAATATCCTTTACATGGAAACAAGATTCCTGCAACTGCATGCGAGCAATCATCTTCCTTTCGGTGTCGAAAGATTTTGAATAAAGGACAGCAACGAGTGAATCTACAGATGTTTCTGAAGCCGGATTCTCACATCCCTTCTTCCCAACATAAACATTGTCGTTGGTTGCGACAGGTATTGCATTGTTCTGCCAAAACTGAAAAGCTTTGGCTTGAAGTTTTAATTCGCCGGAAGGAACCAACTCGAGTTTGTTGTTCAACACAGAAACCGTGAAGCTGTGCGAAACAAGATTTTTGGCATTCAGCAAGAACATGGCCTCTTGCGCTTGAACCACCACTTTTACGTTGTGCTTTCCAACATTCAATTTTGAAATTGAAACAGAGGAAACCGGAACAGTGTTTACCTGCGCTTCATCTACAAACAAGAGGAATGACAGGCTATCGGGAGCATTCAACACCAACTTACTCTGCCCGAAAGAGCTGAACACATTCAACAAACAAAATACGATAACAACTACTCCTCTATTCTTCATCGAAGGCTTTGTAAATTCTATTTAAAAACGGAAATTTCCGAAATCTTTCTGGAACAATAAACAGTGGATTCACACTTCTTTCACCCAACCATTGCGGACGAATGTACACCAAAATACAACCGCCAACCACCACGCAACAAATTGCAAACAGCAACAGCCAAATCCCATCGATGTGCGAACGTACGGCCATGTATTTCGCCAGGTACGCTGCGAGCAAAGTCATGGCTCCAATGCGCGATCCGGGAACCAATGCCGCAAGTTGATCCTTTATCGGAACACTCGCAATCTGATGCGCAAACGAGATCATCATTAAGTAATGAATTCCTGTTGTTACTGCAATTGAAATTGCCACAGCTTCAATCGAATAACGTCCGGCAACCATAACACCAACGATCATTAATATCAGATAAATGCCTTTGATCCAACTGCCCTTGTAAACCGCTCCCTTCGCGCGAAGCAGCGAATCGATAGGGCGCGTTAATGTTCTGAAAATAACGGCTACGAAAAGCCATTGCAACAGATGCGCGGCTCCCATGTAGTTGTTCCCTAAATAAACTCGAAGAATATCTTCGCTAAAGACAAAGACGAAACAAGCCACTGGAAAAATTAAAATGCTCAGGACATTCGTTGCGGCAAGTACCACGCGTTTCAAGCGTTCAGTCTCTTCTTGCAATTTCGACATACCGCTGAAGAGGACGCTATCGCTCAGTTTCGCCATGATTGTAATTGGAAGTGACGCTACGTATGCGCCTCTTTCGTACATACCCGCCTGATTCAACGAAACGGTATTCGGAAAAAGCGCAGTGCCTTTCGAAAAGAGCGGAAGAACAGAAACGTCGACCTTCGTTGCCGCGTAATTCAAGGCGTTGAAGAGCGAACTTCCTGCCCCATAATTCAACAATTGAAGCGTCGCCTTTTTATTCCATTTGAACTGAACACGCGTGGGCTGAAGGATCCAACAGGCCAAAGTCATCAATGCATTCTGGGCGAAGAGTGCCCACACGTAGGCCCAGATCTCGTATCCGCCGTAAGCCAACCACAATCCAACGATTAGGTTTCCACCTACTATGCTCAACATGCTCGCCGTGAAGAACGATTTGAATTTCATTTCCTTCATCATAAGGTTTCGCGGAACCACGCTCAACGCTGAAATGGTGAAGCTTGAACACACAACAGGAATGATTTCCTTCAATGTATCAATACCGTAAGCTCTAGCAATGAATGGTGCAGCAGCGACAAAAGACAAGGTGAAGATTAAGCCCAGACCAAGAGAAGTGGTGAATGCCGAATTGATGTGCGATTGCTCAATGTCTTTTCGTTGAATGAGTGCAGGGCCTAAACCAATCTGTGAAAAGATCTCGGCGAAACCCATAAGGCTGAGCACAATTCCCATGACTGCAAAATTCTCTGGGGCTATAAGCCTTGCCAGCAAAGCGGTATAGCCCAACTGAATCAGAATTTGCAAAACCACCGTAGCGGAATTCCATGAAAAACTAGAAACGAACTGCTTACCTTCGGTTGCCAATGGTTTGAAATTAATGTGCTACAAAGGTCGAAAATCGACCGTAAAATAAATTCTTCAAGGAAAGAAAAGACGAACACCTTACTTTTGATAGCTCAATTGAATGTTATGTTGAAAAAGCTCAAGACCCTTATTTCTGTTTCCGCACTGGTGCTCTTTTGTGCGTTTGCCTCTACCCTTGAATCATGCAAAAGCTGCAATTCAGGCAAAGACTTGGGCATTGAAGAAACGTCGGACACGACACTTCGAGCCATTAACGCTAAGATTACAGCCGAGCCGAACAACTTTGCGCATTACTTGGAGCGTGCACGATATTATTCCGGATTGAAAAAATATGCTGAAGCGAATGCAGACATTGTGCGCGCAAAGGCGATTGATTCAACGAAAGCAGATATTTACTTTACCGCAGGAATGATTCATTTCGATCAGCAGCG
The DNA here is from genome assembly GCA_030729695.1 of Flavobacteriales bacterium. Classification (GTDB taxonomy): domain Bacteria; phylum Bacteroidota; class Bacteroidia; order Flavobacteriales_D; family Sanyastnellaceae; genus CAIZGX01. Next base: position 72,605 of record JANQWV010000033.1, read on the forward strand.
TGTGGTTGAGGCTTATGAAGATTATAAGAAATGCCTTGAAAAAGATCCGCAACACAAAGAAGGATTGCTTGAAAAGGCGGCCATGGACATTGCTTTGAATAATTACGAATTGGCACTTCAACAGATTAACACGGTGCTTCGTCAAGACGAGCGTGTGGCATACGCCTACTACCTGAAAGGAAGATTGTACCGTCAAGTGAAAGACACTACGTTGGCCTTAAGTTCTTATCAAACCGCCATTGAGGTAGACCCGAGTTATTACGACGCATACGTGGAAGCGGGATTGGTGTGTGCGAGTTACGGCAATCCGCTAGCAAAAGAGTATTACAACTCGGCTATTGAAATTCATCCGAACTTCATTGAACCGCATTACAACAAAGCCATTTTCCTTCAGGAAACTGGGGTAAAAAATCCGAGTAACTATCAAGCAGCGCTCGTTTGCTACGATAAGATTATTGGTATCGATGCGAATTTCTCGGCAGCTTATTTCAACAAAGGATTTGTTTACCTCGTTTATTTGAAAGACTTTCAGAAAGGAATTGAATCGTTCAATTTAGCATTGGAGAAAAATCCGAATTACTATCAAGCTGCCTACAACAGAGCCTTGTGCTACGAAGGCAAAGGAGATAAAACCAATGCTGAAGCCGATTTGAATTTAGCCTTGAAACTGAAACCCGACTACACGGAAGCAGCAGTAGAATTGGGAAGACTTCGCGGTGACGATTAATTCGGTTTTACAAACGGATGAATAATGAGCTCTTGCTCGTGTTCACTTCCCGGAAGAATTTCATACGTAAACACCACGAACATTCTTTTCATGTAAGTCATCTTGGGCGCATCGTTCGGATGAAGCACCAACTGCAATCCCAATTGAATAAATCCCATCTCGGTTCTATTCTCCGGAACTTCCAAAACTAAATCAACCTTTCCATCTGTTAAAACTTCTGCCGATGCCGTTATTCCCGAATTCTCGTCGGTGAACACACCGTTCTCTTCGGTATTCAACAAGAAATATCCTGGAGCATCGATTGTCAATTTCAAAGTTGTCTTTCCCGGCTCAACAATCACGGGTTCTAATGCAACCGCCTCTCCCGCATTTGGAGATTCGCCCGAGTACAAAGCCTCTTGACTTACGACCGGATAAAAACTCTTCACTTCATTCGACACCATGCGCCATTTGCGCAGCACACCGTATCCACCTTCGCAAACGAAAATCTCACTTCCAATTTTATTCAAAGCCATAGGGCGGGTGAACTGCGCTGTATCAGCTGCTCCATCTTTCAGTCCGACAACACCACTTCCCGCCATATTCTTCACACTTCCTAACCATGAAAGTTTCTGGTTGAAGGGTTCGCTTATCACAAGGTCGTTGTTGTAGAAGGTGAATCCACCTGCGCGATTCAAAGGCGTTTCAGGCGCATAAGCAACTTGCTCTTTCTTCTTTTTGAATTTCGAAATCGTCCCGTTGCTTTTCAACATGTAAAATTCTTTGTTGAAGAATTGAAGGGATAGGGCGCTGAGTGCATTGCCTTGTGCGTCTTTGTTTTCGCTTCTCCAAATTAATTTCGAAGACTGGTCGGCGGTATTCAATTCCCATACGCTGCAATCGTTTCCGGCAAGAACATAGATTTTGTTTTTCACTATGTGCACATCTGTTGGATAAGGAATGGCGCCTTTCCACGAAGTAGCCTTTTCGAAATTTTCTATGTTCGGCTGTTTTCCATTTCCGAGAATGGTGAGCAACACATGTTGATCGTTGTCGTAGATGCGAATGGCGTGATTGAGCGGATCGGCAATGTAGAGCAGTTGTTCTGCGAAGCTGAAGGTCACGCCCATAGGCTTTTTCATCTGCGCAACGGAAATGTCACCGTCTGCAAAACCGCGCACTCCGCCAATTCTTTTTTGAATGAAACCGTCTTCGCTAACGGTGCTTACGCGAAACAGCGCTGGTTCTGAAACCGCGAGTTCTCCTGAGAAATAGCACAAGTCGTTTGGAAGTTCAATGAGTGGATTCGCCCAATGTTTTGGTTCGGGAGAAACAGTGGGTTGCCAAAGCGAATAGCTGTTTAAGTCGACCTTGATGATCTCGCTCACGGCTGCGCCTATTGTCGGGAGTTCTCGCGTTCCTTGAATGGCAAGAACCGCTTCTTTCATAGACTTATTGAAAACTAATATTTGTGGAAGTCGATTCGCCTCTATCAAAGGAATATCTCCCCAATTCGGAACAATTGCAACCGGATGGCTGATTCCATTTTGTTGAATGAAGTCGAAGATTTCTTGTCTGCTGTAGGCTGGCTCGCGCGCTGGAATGAGCGTAATGCATTGCACTTGCGGAACAGTAAGGAATTCTTCTTGCAGATCTACCATGGCGCCAACGCCGGTGATTTCCTCGGGTTGAAGGCAACCAAGGATGACTAGTTTATCGCGCAGAAGATCGGTGTTGAATTGATAGTCTGTGTTGAACCAAACGGTTCCAGCGGGAAAAGAAAAAGCTCCGGCGGAATGAGCCGACAGCACCAAAACGAAAATGAACGAGCGCAAGAAAATGTTCTTCATACCAACAAAGAAAAGAAATTTCGAAAAGAAAGCAGGAATTCAAACGAAAAAGAAAAATTATTCGTTCATCTTTTCGAAATTCGCCAAATTGAAAATTCACCATGGAACAGAGCCCTAACAATTTTTACAAAGTAACCTTTCAATTGATGTTAACGAGTCTTGCGCTGTTCATTGGCGATTATTTACTCGACGGATTTTCAGTAGATTCATCTGTTACGGTAATTATAAGCGCAATTGTAATCACGTTGTTGAATCGTTTTTTGAAACCCATTTTAATTGCGCTTACCATTCCGGCAACGCTTTTCACCATGGGTTTGTTCCTGTTGGTTATTAATGCGTCTATGTTGTTGATTGCCGGAGAACTTGTGGAAGGATTCAAGATTGACGGTTTCTGGTCGGCGTTGTGGTTGTCGTTTGTGATTTCATTGACGCATTTGTTCTTGGGCGGAAGCACAAAAGTCCGTAGGACGAATGTTCGCTAGCGAACGAATGCTGCAAAGCAGCGAATGTCGGTGACGAATGTTCAATAGTGAACGAATGCCCGAAGGGCGAATGCTGCAAAGCAGCGAATCTCGATGACGAATGTCTGCGACGAGATGAAAAGAACACATTACATTTATAGTATGAAAACAAATCTTTTCCTTGCCCTTCTCTTTTTCTCGGCAGTTGCAATTGCGCAACCTTCCACCAAAAAAAATCCGAAAGACTTCATCCCTGCAGGATTCGTGTTGGTTAGTTCTGTTGAAGGGGACTTGAACAAAGACGGTGTTGCCGACAAAGTACTTCTCATTAAAGGAACCGACAAAGGTGCATATGAAAAAAACGAATTCGGCGAAATGGTCGACCGCAACAGAAGAGGGATCATTGTTCTGTTCAAGAAAGACAATCAGTATCAAATGGTCTTGAAAAACTTAAATTGTTTTTCTTCCGAAAACGAAGACGGTGGCGTGTATTACGCTCCAGAACTTTCTTTGGAGATCAACAAAGGAAACCTTTATATCCATTACGCACACGGACGATATGGCTATTGGAAATACACCTTCCGATATAGAAACTCCGATTTTTATTTAATTGGTTATGATTCGAGTGAAGGCGGCGAAGTTGTTGAAAAAGAAACCAGCATCAACTTCCTTTCAAAGAAGAAACAAGAAAAGGTTAACACCAATGAAAGCGCGGAAGGCGGAGATGAGGAGTTCAGAGAAACCTGGACCAACATAACAGTTACCAAATTACTCAAGCTTCGCGACATCAAAGACTTTGAAAATTTCGAGCAAGTAGATATGTTGAAGTATTAGATTGAATAGACTTCACAAAAGTCAAATAAAACATTTATTTAACAACGATTCGGAAATTTTCCCGCTTCTTTGCAATCGGAAAAAATTTAGTATTTCCTGTTATGCTGAAGAAAGTCAAGATATCTGTCATAATGGCCGTTTACAACACCGAGTTCGCTTTTATTAAAAGAGCCATCGACTCTGTGTTGAATCAAGACTTTCAAGACTTCGAGCTAATCATTATCGACGACGGCGGAACGAACGACAGTCGTGCGCAAATGCTGCAATACGCAGAGCAACACGAAGACAAAATCATTTACGTCCGTCACAGCAACCGAGGTCAATCGAAATCCATCGACCGCGGTGTTCTGAACAGCATTGGCGAGTTCATTACAATTTTAGACAGCGACGATGAATACAAACCTCATCATTTGAGTTCTTGTTTAGAGAAAATAGAGTCGCTTGATTTGATTGCATCTTTCACCGAGACTATGGTGAACAATTCGGACGATTACTTCGTTCCGGACAAAGATGATCACACGCAGCTGGTGCACTTAGATGATTGTATTTTATTTGGAACGCTATTCGGCCGCCGCGAGGTGTTTACTTCTATTTGTTTGAAGAGTGGTTATGCGGCGGACGCCGATTTTTTCGAGCAAGCTGAAGCGAAATTTCGCGTAGAGAAGGTAGATCTTCGCTCGTATATTTACTATCGAAATATGCCGAACAGCATAAGCGCCACCGTTAAAAAAAATAACGCCCCGCTTTCGAATTCATGACAACGTTGTTCAATTACACCCCGAGGTCTGAGAAGATTATTTTGGCTTGTCACATTGCCGGGGTGTACGATGTGAATCGCAGCACCACACTCGAACACGACCACTACGCCTTGGCCCAAGCCTGGGCTGAATCTATTCAGCTTTTGAATTTGCACGGCGTTATTTTTCACAACAGTTTTTCGGAAGAAACCTGTCGCAAGTTTTCGAATGAAAACATCACCTTCATTGAAGTGGAATACAATCCAGCTTTCAATCCGAATGTCTTCCGTTATTTCGTTTACCGCGATTTCTTGTTGAATTTCAACTCAAGCCTTCATTCCGTTTTCGTTACCGATGTTTCAGATGTTGTTGTAGTACAGAATCCGTTCGAGACTTTTCTGTTTCAAGAAAATCGAGATACACTATTCTGCGGCGACGAACCGAAAACGCTGGACAACGAATGGATGAATGATCATTCTGCACATCTAAGAAATCAGATTACTGGCTTTGCTGAATACGAACAAACGTTCGCGCAAGCCACCTTGTTGAACTGCGGAATCATTGGCGGATCAACAACTGTCATGTTGCATTTCTTGGAATCCCTTTGCAGTGTTCACGAGCAATTCAATCAAGCAAACAAAACCGCCTTCACCGGAGACATGGGCGCATTCAATTTCATTGCTCGCACGCAATTCAACGACCGACTTATTCACGGTGCTCCGGTGAACAGCATCTTTAAGGGATATGAAGGGACGCGGATGGATTGTTGGTTTCGGCATAAGTAATTGAAAATCGGAGATTTTATTCCTACTACGTAATGGGAAAATCGGAGATTTTATTCCTACGGTGTAATTGGAACTGCGTTGATAAAATCGTCGCAGACATTAGCCGAAGGCATTCGGTACAACGTAACATTCGCCCGAAGGGCATTCGTCGAAGACATAAGGGGTATTTTTAGATTTGGTATAAAGTTATGTCACAGTTACGCCACTCATTTATTGGAATCTGGAACAGACCTCCGTTACATTCAGGAACTATTGGGGCACAGCAGCAGCAAGACTACAGAGATATACACCCACGTGAGCATTCGAAACATTCAACAAATCCGGTCGCCATTTGACGATTTGTAAATAAAACCATTACCTTTAGCTAACCGCAACAAACATTCGCCTATCGCGCTATAATGACATGTATTGGGTAGGTTTGTAGCGTGTATAAGTAAGTTATGTGTATGGTGCGTATCCCGAAGGGTATGCACTATACACTATGTTGTAGCCAGTTTTTCTTTTTGTAATTTTCAATGAGCATACTGATGAAACCCTCCTTATCATTTTTTACAGAATCTAATTGCACTGTAGGTACTAATGTAGAATGATTCTCTCTTAGGTTACCATCACTCCATAACATTAAATCAATAATTACAGGAGTCAGGTTAAGTCCTTTTTGAGTTAAAATATAAATGTTCTTTTGTTTGTTATCTGAGAGTTTTTCTTTTCTGATAATCTCGTATTCCAATAACATTTTCAGTCTTGAAGATAATATGTTTGTAGCAATAG
>JANQWV010000034.1:0-9250 GCA_030729695.1 Flavobacteriales bacterium
CAGTTCAATTGAACCGTTGTGGTTTTGTCCTATTTCTCCGATTATGTAGGTCACCTTACAAATATACACGATTCACGAATGAAAGTTGCCAATGGCAAGGTTCTGCGAAAGGTGTGTTACAGGATGCCGTTGGCAAGGTTCTGCGAAAGGTGCTTCGCAAGGAGCCTGCGGCTAGGGGGAGAGATCAACGCTTAAACAACGGAACCGTTGAACACGGTTCGCCATACATGATGCGGTTGGCGACAGGCTGCAGTTTTTGAGAAAGTTGAATGTAGACTTCTTCTGTCAAACGAAGCGAAGTGCAGCCTTTGATAACAACATTTTTATCTTGAAATTTTGAAATATCTAATTGTTGAATGAAAGCAAGAGCTCTGAGTGTGTCTAGATTTTCTGGAGATGAAAAATGACACTTTGCATTCACTTCGGAAAGTTTCAAAGCCAATAGCATAAAGGCCCAAACGGGTATAATGGCGTCTACCGAACAGTAAATGGCTACAATTTTATTGGCGTATTCGGCAGTATTCAGAGTTGAAACAAATTCACGAAAATCCTTTTCCTTCAACGCTATTCCTTGCCACAATTGCGGAGCAATATCAATCGTCGCACCTGCAAACGCTTCTACTTCTTCAGCTATATCTAGCGTAATGAGTTTACTATTTGCAACTTTGTTTTCTATCATGGTTCAAAAGTACTTGATTCTGATGAAAGATGTTGCACAAGATGCGAAGCAAGATTTTTCAAAAGGTGCTGTACAAGGAGCCTACGGCTAGGTGATGCACTTGCGAAGCACCTTCGGAACGACCTTGCTCAGCATCTTGAAACGAATTTTAATTCGCGAATCTTTCGTTAACAAAACTCCAATTCACAATCGTGAAAATAGCAGTTAGATAATCTGCACGTTTGTTCTGATATTTCAAGTAATACGCGTGTTCCCAAACGTCTATGCCGAGGATGGGTGTGCCTGGTTTGTCTACTACTTTCGACATGAACGGATTGTCTTGATTGGCGGTTGAAGTCACGAAAAGTCCGCCCTCATCGTCTTTGCACAACCACACCCATCCGCTGCCGAAGCGTGCTTTGCCTTCGTCGGCCATAACTTTCTTCAAATTCTCCATGCTTCCGAAGTCGAGCTGAATAGCATTTGCCAACGCTGCACTTGGTTCTCCGGCAGTGCTTGGAGCTGATAGGCAATTCCAGAAAAAAGTATGATTGAAATGTCCGCCTCCGTTGTTGCGAATGGCCATGTCTTCCGGATCTACTGCTGCGCACAATTGCTCAATGTTCAACTTGGCGTACTTCTGATTCGCTTCAACCTTCATGGCAGTATTCAAATTCGTTACGTAAGCAAGGTGGTGCTTGTCGTGGTGAATGTGCATGGTCTCTGCGTCAATAGCGGGTTCCAAGGCCTCATAGGCGTAGGGCAATTCAGGAACAGTCCAGTCTTGAGCGAAGCTCATGGTTCCACAAAAAAGAAAACCTACAGCAAGCAACAAATTTTTCATAGTCAGCGTTATTAAATCGTTCGAACAAAGGGTTGTGAGTTACTTCACAACTCCCTTCCAAAAGTAGTTCATACACCGTGTACTTTTAAACTAAGAATGGAAGAAGTAAAAGAATTTGAAGGAGGACCTGTTCTTCAGGAAAAGAAACAACCGTCGAAGCGCTTCAAGTGGATCAAGCGCATCTTTGTTGGGTTGCTTGCCTTGGTTGCGCTTTTATTCTCGGGGTTGGTGATTGCCGTTACGGTTTACGAAGATGAAATTGCAACGTTTGCCCTTCAAACCGTGCAAGGAAATTTAAAAACGAAGTCGAGCATTCGCGAAGCAGATTTAACGCTTTGGAACAACTTCCCCTCCGTTTCCATTCGATTCAAAGATGTATATGTGGAAGAGAATTCGAAGGCGCACGACACCCTCTTGTTCGCGAAAGAATTGTACTTGTCTTTCGACATTGTTGATCTCTTCAGCGGGAAGTATAACATAGATGAAATTGAAGCCAAGGACGGTTCATTCAACATGCGCGTAGACCGCAAAGGGCTTGTGAACTGGGATGTGTGGAAGCCCGATACTTCTTCCACCTCGAATGAAAAATTCAGAATTCATTTGGAAGATATTGTGGGGGAAAATATTTCCTACCTCTACGAAGACGAGCAAGAAAAAACATTCATAGATGTGAAGTTGAATGAACTTCAAGCTTCAGGAAAATTCACTGAAAAACAATTCATTCTCGACATAGAAACGAAGGCCTTCATGAATGTGCTCTACGCCGGTGAAACAGAGATGTTTCGAAAGCGTAACATGGGTCTCGATTCGGAAATGCAAGTGAACCTAGACAACAACACCTTCGTGATTCAAACAGCAGAATTGTTGTTGGAAGAAGTGCCACTGAGCATTACGGGAAGCCTTGACTATGGCGATCATCCGAGCATTGATGTTCATGTTGCAAAAACCGAATTAGATTTGAAAGAAGGAATTTTACTTCTTCCCAAGACGCTGCAAGTGCAGTTAGCGCCCTACGCCCCTTCTGGTAATGTTCAGTTCAATTTCGATATGAGTGGGCCGTTCGAGAACCTAAATATTGCTTCAACTTTTTCTGTGAAAGACGGTGAGTTGGTTGAAATAAATTCGGGCGTGGACTTGCACTCGATTCAACTCGATGCGAATTATGTGTTGAAGAAAGGTACCGACAGTGTGACCATTGCCAACTTCCAGTCTGTATTGGGAACTGGAACGTTGAGCGCAAACGGAAGCATTCGTAACTTGAGCGATCCGGTGCTGAATCTCTCAGTGAATGCGGAAACCAACTTGGGCGATGTGAAAGGTTTCTTCGGATGGGATTCGTTAGCGGTGTGCGATGGACAAATTTCTGCGCAATCTACTATACAGGGCAAGATCGCTTTCCAAGAAGCCGACAGCACCTTCGATTGGTCGCAATTGCATTTGAACGGAAGAGCGCAAGTGACAGACGGAAGCTTTCAATGGGCGACCTCGAATGGACTTTTCAAAAACATTAACGGAGTCTTTTTGCTGAACGGATCCGATGCGCGAGTAGAGCAATTGAACTTCAACATAAACGATAACAACTGTAATTTTTCGGGAGATTTTTATTCGATCATCCCCTTCTTCACCACAGACAATGCAGTGCTTACCGTGCAAGCAAATTTGTATTCCAACAGATTAGACCTTGAGAAATTGCTAAGCGCAGCGGGCTCTTCCGACAGCGAACTTCAAATAGCGCTGCCCACAACCGTGAAGTTAAATCTAACCACGCAGATCGACCAGTTCTTGTTCAAGTCGTTCAACGCTTCCAACATCAAAGGAACAGTGAACTACGCGAATGGAAGTTTAACCATTTCTCCATTGAGCATGAACCTTGCGAACGGCAGTCTAGCCGCCGATTTCAGCTTGTTTCCAACAAGCAACGGGCAGTTCGGTGTGACGTGCACGGGAGCGTTGAATCACATAGACATTCAACAATCGTTTTTGCTGTTCGATAATTTCGGACAATCGTATTTGACGCATAACAACATCAAAGGAAACGCTACCGTGTTGGCCGATTTCCAAACGACGTTAGCATCTGACTTGAGTGTACTTCCGAACAGCATTAAATCTGATCTTCAAGTAAACATTGAAAACGGTGAGCTGAATGATGTGGGGTCGTTTCAATATTTGATTGCCTACATCAAAGGAAACAAGTGGATTGCACCGTTGATGAAAGAAGATGAATTCGCAGAGAAACTTCGACACATAAAATTCTCGACGCTTCAAAATTCCATTCACATTGAAAACTCGATTATCACCTTTCCTCTCATGGATATTGAGTCGAGTGCTATGTCGATTACCATTGAAGGAACGCACAGCTTCGATAATGTGCTTGATTACAGAATAGGATTCGACTTGAAAGAGATGTTGCTGAAAGCCTCTAGCACAGCGGGAGACAAGAGCGGAAGACAAATTTATTTGTACATGCGAGGACCCATTGACAATTTGGAATTTGGGTTAGACAAAGACGCGCTTCGCAGCGATCGTGTTTCAGCGAAGCTGATTGAAAAAGAAAAATTGAATCGGATTTTCACGAATGCATTTTCGTGGCGTAAGGAAAGAGAAAGAGTAGGACAAACAGAAAGAGGAGTTGAAAGAGTAGGACAAACAGAAAGAGAAAGAGAAAGAGAAAGAGAAAGAGAAAAAGCGAATGACAAACCTCCCATTCAGGAGCGCATAGCACCGTACATAAAAGACAACGTCTCTCCGGAAGCGAAAGCTGAAAAAGAGAAGAAGACGCCGAAGTGGCTTCAAGAAAAACAAGAATACGAGGAAGAAGAATGAACTTACCAGAAGCCTTTGTCAACCGACTGAAAACGCAGTTTCCCGATGAGTGGGAACTCATTATTCCCGCTTACGATCGCGAGATTCAGACCTCGGTGTTAACGCATCCGACGAAGTTTAAGAACACTGCTATTCAAGGCAATCCTGTTGCATGGAATGCGCTTGGTTTGTTGTTGGAAGAACGTCCGAAATTCACCTTCGATCCGCATTACCACGCTGGAGCGTATTACTCGCAGGAAGCGAATTCGATGCTCATTGGACATCTGTTCAAGCAGGCCATTCAAGAAATTGAAAATCCGGCCGTGCTCGATCTCTGCGCTGCACCTGGAGGAAAAAGTTTAATCTACTCTACCCTGCTTGGTGAAAACGGTGTCTTGGTTGCAAATGAAGTGATGCCTCAGCGATTGAGTATTCTTCGTGAAAACCTTGACAAATGGGGCATTCCGAATGTCTTCACGTTGGGTATGTATCCGAATAAAATTCCGTTTACGCATGCCTTCGATGTGGTTGCAGTAGATGCGCCGTGCAGCGGAGAAGGTTTGTTTCGCAAGCAAGTCGACTATCGCGGCGAGTGGAAAGAATCGTTTGCGCAGAGCTGTGCTGTTCGTCAGTATGAAATACTTCAAGAAGCAGTTCGCTTGTTGAAACCAGGCGGTTACTTGTTGTATTCCACATGCACTTTTGCGCCTGAAGAAAATGAAGACATGCTTCAATATTTGAGCGATGAATTTCAACTTGAAAATATACCCGTTGAAATGCAATCGGATTGGAAAGTAGATGTGGTGAAATGCTCTGCTGGCGAGGGTTACAGAATGCTTCCGCACAACACACCCGGAGAAGGGTTCTTCTGTACGCTTTTGAAAAAGCCAGAAGGACAATCGGAAAAAACGCGTTTCAAACCGAACATGAAAATTGTTCCATTGAATGCAAAAGAACGCGCTACCGCGAATGCGTTTATTCGCGAAGACGTTGCGCTTGTTAAAAATGAAAAGGGCTTGGTTTTTCTCGATACCCTTCAACATACATTCAAAGATCTTTGGCGTGCGATGTTGCCGAATGCAAACGCGGGAACGCTTGTGGGCGAGTTCATGAAAGACAAATTCATACCCGGCCAAGGCATTGCGAATACTGGGGTTGAAGCGGCTTCGGTTAAGAAGCTCGAGCTGTCTTACGAAGATGTCATTCGTTATTTGAAGAAAGAAGTGATTCAGGTTGAAGCAGAGGCGGGCTTTGTTTTAGTCACCTTCGAACAACAAAACATTGGATGGGGGAAAGTGGTTGGAACCCGCTTGAACAATAACTATCCGAATGAATGGCGGATTCGTTCTTAGGACGTTTTCTCTGGAATATTCTTATCGAAACCTTCGATTGCTGGAATAACGGTTTTCGAAAAATCGTTCACCGGTTCGTATACAATTGAAGCGTCTTTTTGCGATTGCGGAATCATATGGAATTTGTCGTCTAGCGCATGTAGCATGACGAACAGCGAACTTGTCCCCAATAAATATTTCGCCAATGAAAATGTTGCACCCAAGCCTTTGTTCCATTTCTCGCCACTTCCTTTGATGTTTTTCGAAATGAGTTTTCCGAGGAAATACATGCCAATGACAACGACTAAAAAAATTCCCAAGAACACGGCAACGCGCGTGCTTATTGAGCCGTCGGTTGCACCGATCATCTTCGCAACAGATTCAGACAAATACACTGCTGCGTAAATGCCTACAAAGAAGGCCAAGAACGAAAACAATTCCGAAACGAAACCGTTCATCCATCCGCGCCAAAGTGCCCATACCAAGATGAGGACTAGAATTATATCGAGATAGCTTACCACATTTCGAAGCTAATCTAATTTTCAAAACTTACGGTTTTCGCATTCAGTACTTTTTCACTTCTGAATGTTCAACAAATCGAGTCTAAGTTCCCGCTTTTTGGCTTTGCTTTGTAGGGTGAACGTACGTCCGAAAAAACACCTGGGTCAGCATTTCCTTTTGGACATGTCTGTCTGCGAAAGAATTGCTGAAGCCATTACTGGCGTTGGTGAAACAAAGAAAATTGTTGAGGTAGGTCCGGGAACGGGCGCACTTACGCAATTCCTCATGAAACTTCCATACGAGACTTCTGTTGTGGAAGTCGATGATGAGTCTGTGGCGTATCTGAATGCTTACTATCCGGCATTGCGCGGACGCATTTACGAAGAGGATTTTCTTCGCATGGATTTGAGAGAGCGCTTTGGCGACAATTTTTGTGTCGTTGGAAATTTTCCGTACAACATCTCCTCTCAAATTTTATTCAAGGTACTCGACGAATGGGAATGCGTTCCCGAGTTGGTGGGAATGTTTCAGAAAGAAGTCGCAGAGCGTGTGGCTTCGGGCCCTGGCAGCAGAGACTACGGCATCTTGTCGGTGTTGCTTCAAGTGCACTACGAAATCAAATATCTTTTCACTGTTGAACCGGAAGTTTTCAATCCTCCGCCCAAAGTGAAAAGCGGTGTGTTGCGCATGCAGCGCAGACCTGCACCGTTGGTGACTTCCCAACAAAAAGAATTCAAACAAGTGGTGAAGTTGGCGTTCAACCAGCGCAGAAAAACCATTCGCAACTCGGTGAAGTCGTTGCTTCAACCGGGCATTACTTCAGAGAACGATTTGTTCAACAAAAGACCGGAGCAATTATCGGTAGAACAATTTATTGAATTGACTCGCATTCTCTTCCCCAACAAATAACACATTCAGCGTAAATTAGCATTATGGCATTGGTAACACTTAATGAATTTGTAATGGAACGTCAATCTGACTTTCCATACGCTTCAGGCGATTTAACGCGACTGCTTACGGACATTGGTATAGCAGGGAAGATTATTAATCACAAGGTGAATAAGGCGGGGCTTCAAGATATCTTGGGCGCAGCCGCGAACATCAATGTTCAAGGTGAAACGCAAATGAAGATGGACGTGTTCTCTGACGAAACGTTGTTGAACGCCATGCGTTGGGGCGGACAGGTTGCTGGAGCAGGAAGTGAAGAGAATGAAAAGTATTTCGCATTCGATCTTGCCCACTGCAAGAACGCTAAGTATGTCATCTTATTCGATCCGTTAGACGGCTCTTCAAACATAGACGTGAACGTGAGCATAGGAACTATTTTTTCTATTTTCAGAAGGAAAAGTAGCATTGGTGATCTTGCCAATGTGAACGACTTTTTGCAAAAGGGAGACGAGCAAGTGGCTGCCGGTTATATTATCTATGGAAGTAGCACCATGCTGGTTTACACGACCGGGCACGGTGTTAACGGCTTTACCCTTCAGCCGAGCATTGGCGAATTTTTCCTTTCACATCCGAATATGAAAATCCCGGAAGACGGAACCGTCTTTAGCATGAATGAAGGAAACTTGAACTCGTGTGAAAAGGGTGTTCAAGAGTATATTGCTTGGTGCAAGGAAAACGACAAGAAGACGAATCGCCCATACTCGGCTCGCTACATTGGATCGTTGGTAGCAGACTTCCACCGCAATCTGATTAAAGGTGGAATTTATATTTATCCGGGTACTACGAAAAACAAGAGCGGCAAACTGCGCATGCAATACGAATGCAATCCGCTTGCGTTCATTGTGGAGCAAGCTGGAGGAAAAGCAACGGATGGACACAGGCGAATTATGGAAATTGTTCCAACCGATCTTCACCAACGTTCTCCGCTTTTTATTGGTTCAAAGAATATGGTTGACAAGGTTGAAGCGCTGATTAAACAACACTCGTAAGATGCGCACGGTTTTCTTGCTTTCCTTTTTGTTCTTCGGAATTTCAACATTCGGACAAGAATCTTTTGGAAGAAATTCTTCCTTGAAAGGAGCCTCGCAAGAAAAATTCAACAATAGAAAAATAGTACAAAAACTTCGCACGCTTGACAACCAAAGAGCCGTTGCCAGTGGGTTAGACGTGAGCTTGGGATTGTTCGGCGTTCATCGCATGTACCTTGGAACAGACTTGAAAGTTCCTGTAATTTATACGGCTACCATTGGCGGAGGTGGCGTGTTGTGGTTGGTAGATTTGGGGTTGTTAATCGCGGTAAAAGACCTCGCGCCCTTCAAGGATAATCCGAATGTGTTCATGTGGAATTCAACTCGATAAATCATGACAGAAGGATTATCAGTTGTGCTCATTACGTTCAACGAAGGACATCACATTGCCCAATGTTTGAAAGCTGCGCAAGCGGTATCTGATGAAATTGTTGTCATTGATTCTGGGTCTACGGATAACACCGTGGAGGTCTGTAAGGCCTACGGAGCAAGGGTTATAACCAATCCTTGGTGTGGCTATTCCGAACAAAAAAACTTCGGAAACGCACAAACTTCTTTCGATTGGATATTGAGTTTAGACGCAGACGAAGTTTTGAATGACGCGCTTATTCAAAGTATTCTGAAGTGGAAGGATCATCCGCAAGCAGCGTCATTCAAGCGCATGACCAATTATTGCGGAACGTTTATTAAGCACGGCGGATGGTATCCAGATGTGAAAGTTCGTTTGTTCAACAAACGAGAAACGCATTGGGAAGGAACCATTCACGAAGTATTGCGCGGACTTTCAAAAGAAAATACATATTTGTTGGAAGGCGATTGCCTTCACTACTCCTACTACAGCGTTGATCAGCACTATGGGCAAGCGGAAAAATTCACCAGCATACAAGCCGAGGATTTATTTCAACATGGAAAAAAATCGCCTTGGTTCAAACGTGTCTTCAGTCCGATTTCAAAATTCATTGTCGACTATTTTTTCCGACTGGGATTTTTAGATGGAAAGGCAGGATTCACGGTTGCGCGCATTTCGGCTTACGCGACGTTCTTAAAATATAAAAAACTACATGAGCACATTCGCCTTTCCAAGTAGTCTTGCCATTGCAAGAACAGACAGCATTGGCGATGTGATTGTGACATTGCC
>JANQWV010000034.1:9350-13351 GCA_030729695.1 Flavobacteriales bacterium
GAGTTGCCTCTTGGAAATTCGCCAATGATCGCGTGTTCTTTTCCAGAAAGAATTCAGATTTGCATGAATCGCAATTGAACTTTCATCTGTTGTATTCTTTCGAAGTAAAAGACATTCCAAGCCTTGAAGAAATTCGCGCAGGGCATGTGTTGAAACCTCAAGTGGAAAGCCCCGTTCAACTCGAACCGAATAAACGTTCGGTTGTGTTCCACATGTTAAGCAAAGGAAGTGCGTTGAATTGGTCGCTTCATCAATACCAAGAATTGGCGGCACTCTTGCCAGCAGCTGACTTCAACATATACATTACAGGAACCGAAGAAGAAGGGGTTCGTATTCGAAAAGATTTTCGATTCGATTCACACATTATAGATCTAACCGGGAAGCTTTCTCTTCCACAATTAATCGCATTTATTTCTTCTTGCGAAACGCTGGTTGCTGCAAGCACAGGACCGCTGCACATTGCGTCAGCCGTGGGTATTCGCGCGATAGGACTTTATCCTTCGAAACGTCCCATGCATCCGGGAAGATGGATGCCTTTAGGTGCCAAAGCGACTTATTTGGAAGATGGAGTTGTAGATGAAACTGCTGTGCTGAATATTTCAGCGGAGGAGGTATTTGAAAAGTTGAAGAACTAACGCAATCGCAACACCACTCCAGTCTTCAACTCTACTCCTCTTTCAAGATCGTTTTTTCGTTCAATGCTGCGAATACGGATACCGTATTGTTGAGAGATATCGCGTATGCTCTCTCCGCGTTTCACTTTGTGTTCTTTCACGCTTCCCTTGAAGCGCTTGGGTTGTAGGTAGGCTATCTCTTTTTCTTTAAATACATACCCTTCTTCCAAATCGTTGTATTTCGCCAATAAATGCTCAGAAATACCTGTGCGATCTGCTAGCTCTTTCAGCGTCTCTTTCTTCTTCGCAGAAACATATTTGATTCGATTGTTCGAGATGTTGATAACCACCGAATGTTCGTTCGGTTTTTGTTCGGTATCGAACTGTGTGAGTTCGTACTTCTCAATTAAATCTATCAAGTTTTTGGCATAGGTTGAACTAGTTGCATATCCGCATTTCTTCAGTCCCTGCGCCCATCCTTTGTAGTCGGTAATCTCCAAGACGAAAAGCTCTTCATAACGTGGTTTCTTAAGAAAAACACTGTGGTCTTCGAACGACTGATCCACTGATTTGTATTTCCGGAAACATTCATTCGGAGCGTCATCGTCGATGTGCATGGTTGCGCCACTCCAAGTGTCGTGACATTTGATTCCGAAATGATTGTTTGCTTCAACGGCGAGCTTCGATTTACCGCTGCCACTTTCCAGAATACCCTGTGCCAAAGTAATGCTAGCGGGAACACTGTATTTGCGCATTTGATCTTGCGCAATGGACGAATACTTTTGAATGTAAGCCTCTGGAGACTGGGCCAGAGAAGTTGAGAAAGGGGGAAGAATGAGTAAGAGTAGGAGAATGAGAAACAAGAAGTAATTAATACTTCTTACGTTCTTTCTCTGTACCGTCTTCGTTGTAGAAGATCCACTCACCCACTTCTTTTCCATTTTCATATTCACCTTCAACATAGGGTTTTCCGTTTTCATGCCAAGCCTTGTAATCGCCTTCTAGTACTCCATTCTCATACGTATTCAAACTCCACTTGTTTCCGTTCGTGTAGAACGTGTAACACTCACCGTGACGCTTCGTGTCTTTCATTCGCATTTCAATGTAGCACTGTTGGCTGTTTGGATAGAATGCGCGTTCGCCAATTTTATTGTCCGTGCCTTTTTCGAAATACCCAACGATGCGCATGCCCTCTGCTGTGGTTTTGATCTCGCGGGCTTCAGCATCGTCTAACGATGGGGTACATGAAGTTAGAATGAGTGTGCAAATCGATAGAATCCAAAAGGCTTTTTTCATACTTCTATTTTTTTCGTTCAATGGTGTAGTTCACCAACAATTTCAAGGATTCGCGAGCAGGAGAGTCTTCGAACTGATTCAAAATTTCTAAAGCCTTGTCGCGGAATTCAAACATTTTATCCGTCGCATATTGAATTCCACCCAACTGCACCACCTGAGCCATAAGCTCTTCAACCTTCACTTTATCTGTGTTGTACTTGCGCACGGTTCGAATCAATTTCTTCGCGGTATCGCGATCGACTTTTCCTAAAACATGAATCAATGGAAGCGTTAACTTTCTTTCTTGAATGTCAATCCCCACGGGCTTTCCAATGGCATCGGTTGTCCCATAATCGAACAAATCATCTTTAATCTGGAAAGCCATTCCCACGTATTCTCCGAACAGGGCCAATTGCTTGACTTGCTCGTCTGTAGCAGACGTCGAAGCTGCTCCGCTTTCGCAACACGCCGAAATAAGTGAAGCCGTTTTCTGACGAATGATGTCGTAATAGACCTCTTCCGTAATATCTAATTTTCTGGATTTTTCTTGTTGAAGCAACTCTCCCTCGGCCATGTCCTTCACGGCTTTACTCATGATTCCCAACAAACGAAACTGTTGTGTTTTCACACTTAATGAAAGTCCTCTTGACAACAAATAGTCTCCAACTAAAACGGCGATTTTGTTTTTCCAAAGCGCGTTAATGCTGAAGAATCCGCGACGCATTTGGGCGTCGTCTACCACGTCGTCGTGCACGAGCGTTGCGGTGTGCAGCAGTTCAATCATGGTTGCAGCAACGAACGTTGGCTCTTCTGGTTTTTCAAAAAGCTTTGCAGATAAGAAAACAAACAACGGACGCATTTGCTTACCTTTTCTTTTCACAATGTAATTGGTAACCTTATCCAACAAGCGATGCTCGCTTTTCATCTGTTCTTTGAAGAACGATTCAAACGCATTCATTTCGCCTTCAACAGGCGCTTGTATTTGGGATAGAGCTGACACGGGGGCAAATGTATAACAAGATTCTTACGAAAGATGCCGAAAGCAAGGTCCGAAGGAAGGTTCTGCGAAAGGTCCTTCGGAAGGAATAACTTGCAACGCACCTTCTGAAGGAAAGCCTGTTAAAAAACAATTATTCCCAAGGAAATAAGCATGAAGAAATCTTGTTGATTTGTAACATGAGACTTTCAATCTTCGCGATATTTTTTTTCATTAGTGCCTTGTCATTCGGACAGCGCAGAACGACCTTGAAAACGCTTTTCTATGAGCGTACTTCGTATATGCCGAAGGGATTAATCGTTTCCATTGGCCCCACCATTGCCTATGGAAAAAGATGGAACGCCACGGATACGATTGCTTCTCCGGATTTTTCAGCTGGAACATACAAGGCGAGGCCTCGCGTGGGTTGGACAGCTGATGTTGGGAAATACTGGGTTACAGACAGGCTTATTTTCTTGAACAGATTCGACTTGAACGTTCATTACATTAGATTCAATGGATCAGAGAAATTCAGCGGCGAAGATGAATACGGACAATCGATTTACGAGAAGCGTATTTTCCATGAAAACAGATTTGGACTGACCTTTTCAACAAGTAATATTACACCATTTGGGAAGGGTAAATGGATTCAAAATGAATTCGGAATATTCGCCGATTACGCCTACAAACGCTCAACACGTGGGGAATACTATGCCCTTCCAAGAGCCTACTCTGAAAAAATTCGTTCACAAGTGTATTACGGCTTGGGATACGGAATGTTGATTAACGATGGTCTCTACGCAACTTTCGAAGTTGAAGTTCCTGTCCTTCAAATCTTCCCAAACACTTTGGGTGATATTCGCATGGACTATTTCCATTCGCATTACTGTCCAATTGTTTTCAAAGCCTCTCTCCTTTTCGCTAAACACAAACCCGATCGCACCTGCGACGACGTGAACAAAGGTCCAAAGGATGTCAGCACCGAGAAACCAGGCAGACACGACGGCGGTGATCTCTTCGGTCCGGATATTAAGAGGAAAAGGAAGAGGAAGTAGTTACTTAGGTGCTTTGCAAGGTGTTTCACAAGGTGCTGCGCAAGCTTCACCTTCCGAAGGGCCTTTCGCAGAACCTTGCAA